>WJIQ01000074.1 GCA_014730255.1 bacterium
CGGGCACTGGAATCACGAGGCCCACCGGATGCTCGGGCGATACCTGGCGGCGGCGGTGGTCTCGCGGGGGCTGGTGGCGGCCGAGTGACCGCCGTCAGGCGTGATCGAGGACCGCGCGGACGCGCTCCAGCAGTCCCAGCCGCGAGAAGGGCTTCTGGATGAACTGCGTCTCGTAGTCCAGGACGCCGCGATGCACGATCACGTCGTCGGTGTAGCCGGACATGTAGAGCACCCTCAGGTCGGGCCGGTCCCCCTGGAGCCTCTCGAACAGCTCGCGTCCGTTCAATCCGGGCATCACGACGTCGGTCAGCAGGATGTCGGGCTCGACGCCCTGATCGCGTACGAGGCCGAGCGCCTCGTATCCGTCGCGCGCCGTGATGACCTGATATCCCTCCGCACGCAGGATGTCGCGGGTCAGGTGGCGCACGTCCGAGTTGTCCTCGGCCACCAGGACGACCTCGGTCCCGACGAGGGCCGGCTGTTCGACCGGTACCGTGGCCGCCGGGACCGGCGTCAAGGTGCCCTCGTCCTGCACGGGCAGATAGACCTTGAAGGTCGAGCCCTGGCCGGGCTCGCTGTAGACCCAGATGTTCCCTCCGTGCTGCTTGATGATCCCGTAGGTGGTCGCCAGCCCTAACCCCGTTCCCGCATCGGACCCCTTGGTGGTGAAGAACGGCTCGAAGATCCGCTCGCTAACCTCCTCGGTCATGCCGCTGCCCGTGTCGCTGATGACCATCATGACGTAGTGGCCGGGTTCGGTCCCGCGATGAGCATCGACGTAGGTCCCGTCGAGTTCGACGACGGAGGTCTCGATGGTCAGAGTCCCGCCGTCGGGCATCGCGTCCTGGGCGTTGACCGCCAGGTTCATCACGACCTGCTCGAGCTGGCCGACGTCTCCGCGGACGATCGGTAGCGAGGGCGAGAGTGCCAGCTCGATCCGGATATCCTCGCGGATCGTGCGCCTGAGGAGCTTGCGGAACGAGGTCAACAGCCCGTTGAGATCGATGGCGGTGAACTCGAGAACCTGCTTGCGGCTGAAGGTCAGCAGCTGCCGCACGAGGTCCCGGGCCCGCAGGCCGGCCTGGACGATGGACGTGGCGGCATCGTGGCGCCGGTCGCTCGCGGCAAGTTCGCCCTGCAGCATCTCACCATACCCGATCACGGGTGCGAGCAGGTTGTTGAGGTCGTGGGCGACGCCTCCGGCGAGCCGCCCGATCGACTCCAGCTTCTGCGTCTGCCGGATCTGCGACTCCAGCTCGCGGGTCTCCCTGGCGAGGCGCAACTCCTCGGTGATGTCGCGCTTGACCGCGACGAAATTCACGACCGCGTCGGTCGCGTCGAAGACGGGCGAGATCACGCACTCCTCGGTGAACAGCGACCCGTCATGCCGTCGATTCACCATGCGTCCGCGCCAGGTCCGGCCGGCGCCGAGCGTGTTCCACATCTCGACGTAGAACGATCGGTCGTGCTGGCCGCTCTTGAGGATCCGGGGGTTCTCCCCCAGGACCTCGGCCTGCGAGTATCCGGTCATGCGCTCGAACGCCGGGTTGACGTACTCGATCGTTCCCTGCGGATCGGTGATGACGATCGCGTCGCTGACCTGCTCCATGCTCCTCAGCTGCCGCCCGCTCTGGATCTCGGCTTGCTTGCGGTCGGTGATGTCCTGTCCGAACTCGATCAGCGCGGTGAGCGTCCCGTCGGTGTCGGTGACCGGATAGCCGCGCAGGTGCCAGTGCCGACCCTTCGGATCGGTGATCTCGGCCTCGCGGGGCTGTCCGGTCGACCGGGCCTCGAGCACCGGGCACACGTCGCAAGGCTCGTCCCGGTCGTGCCAGATCTCGTAGCAGTGCCGGCCGATGAGTTCGGGGACCGTCGTTCCCACCGATCGCGCCGCGGCGGCGTTCGCCCACTGGATCCGCAGATCGAGATCGTGATACACGAACAGCTCGCCCGTCGTGTTCAGCAGCAAGCTCTTCTCCCGCTCGCTGTCGCGCAGTTCGGTCTCGATCTGCTTCTGCGTCGTGATGTCGATGTGAGAGCCGAGGATCCTCACCGCCTGGCCGGTCACGTCCCGATGGATCGTGCCGTGCGCAAGGATCCATAGCCACTCGCCGCTGCGATGCCGAAAGCGGAACTCGACCTCGAAGGTGTCGCTGGCGGCCGCCATCGCCTCTTGGATGCGTCCGAAGGCAGCCGACACGTCATCGGGATGCACGCGATCGCGCCATTCGGAGAACGTGTCGCCCACCTCGTCGGGCGCGTGTCCGATCTGCGACTTCCACTCGTCGGAGTACCAGACGCGGTCGGTCATCAGGTTCCAGTCCCAGAGGCCCACGCGCCCGGCGGCGACGGCGGCTTCCAGTCGACGTGCTGTCTCCGCGAGGGCTTCCTGCGACCGCTTGCGCTCGGTGATGTCCTGTCCGGCGATCAAGATGGTCGGTTCGCCGTCCATGACGATCGGGATCGAGATCGACATCGACCATCGACGCTCGCCGCCCGGGGTCACGACGCACAGCTCCATCGGGTCGTTCGCGATGCCCGAACCGGCCCGGGAACGCCGTTCCCTGATGTCGACCAATTGTTCGGGGGCGATCGTCTTCTCGGCCTCGAGGCCCACGATCGACTCGGCGTCGTCGTAGCCGAGCAGTCGTGCGCTCTCGGGGTTGCCGTAGATGTAGCGTCCTTCGCGAAGCAGCAGGATCGCCACCGGTACGGCATCGAGCAGCGTACGAAACCGGTTCTCGCTTTCGCGCAGGCGGTGAGTCTGTTCGTTCCGCGCGGTGATGTCACGGAAGAACGACAGACACCGGTCCAGCTCCTGCCAGTAGGTCACGCTGACCTCGACGTCGATGATCCGCCCGTCGCGGGTCCGGTGCCTGCTCTCGAACCGGTCGCTGCCATGGGTTCGAACCCGATCGATGTGCTCGCTCACCTCGATGGGATCCTCGTTGGCCTCGAGGTCGACGATCGACATCCCGGCCAGCTCGTCGAGCCCGTATCCCGTCATGTGGGCGAACTCGTCGTTGGCCTCGAGGATGTGGCCCTGGCCGTCGACGAGGGCGTAGCCGTCACGGGTCGTGCTCAGGAGCGCGTCGAAGAGTCCCGCCTGCTGGCGTGTATGCTCATCGAGACGCGCTTCGCCGGAGCCGGCGATGTTCGAGCCAGGGTCGGAGCTCAAGGGACGCCTCCCGGTCGCGGCGACCCCCACGGGCTCGTGCAGCCCACGGGCTGGCACGATCTTGCCAGACGACGCCCCGGAATCAAACCCAAAATATGCAATAACAGGATTCTCTAGCGCTGATCGACCGGATCGGGCAGCAGGCCGCCGTCGTGCATCATCTGCAGCTTCATGGTCTCCATCTGGTCCAGCGGCTGCGGGCCCGAGACCGAGCCGTCGTCGTAGACGTAGAAGCGCCGCTCGGGCTCGAGGGTGACC
>WJIQ01000002.1 GCA_014730255.1 bacterium
AGGTAGTTGAGCGACCGGTAGTACGGCACCATCACCATCTCGAACGGCCGCGCCCGGTAGGACCGGGCCATGTCGTTGGTGAAGAGCGAGATCGCGCCCTCGCTGAGGCTGGTGCCGTACAGCTCGTCCGCCAGCCGCTCGGCCTCGGCGAACGCCACGTTGCTCTGCTGGTAGCGGCCGGCCTCGTGCAGCACGAGGCCGCGCTCGAGACTGGCCAGGAGCTGGTCCTTGCCCCCGGTCTCGTCCTCGATGATCTCGAGTGCGCGGTCGTACTCCGCGTCGGCCAGGCGCGGTCTCAACTCGACCATCTTCTGGGTGTAGGTCGAGCAGCCGGCCACGAGGACCGACGCCAGGACCACCAGCCAGGGCGCGGCGCGTCGGCGCATGGCGATCCCCCTAGCCGCGGAAGTCGCCCTTGCCGATGGCCTTCTTGGTCTTGGTCTGGCCCGCCCAGACCTTCAGGTTGTTCTCCAGGTCCACGAGGTAGACGTCGGTCTGGTAGAACTTGACCTCGTTGCCCTCGTAGCGGTCGACGATGCTGTTCAGCTCGCCCAGGAGCATGTAGTCGGCGCCCATCTCCCGCCCCCAGCGCTTCATCGTCTCCTCCGACGCGAAATCCTGCTGCTCGGCGCGCTCCTGGCGCACCTGCTCGCGCTCCTCCGGGCTGGCCACCACGGAGACGCGGCCGCTGTTGATGAAGGTGCGCTCGATGTCGGCGGTGAGCGTCTTCATCGGAATGTGCTCGACGGTCTTGTTGCGGATCGTGCCGACGATCACGATGGGGCGATCGCCCTGGTCCCTGGCGATGTGGTTCTCGATCCAGACGCCGCTGGTGATCTCGTCGACGAGGTCGGCGGCGACGTTCTGGCTGTCGATGTCGTTCCAGTTGCCGCTCAGGTCGATCTGGGTGCCGGGGTCGACGCGGCTGACGGTGCGGCTGGAACAGCCGGCGAGGACGACGACCACGGCGGCGAGGGCCACCACGGACAGGGTCAGGCGCTTGGACATCGTCGGATCTCCTTGTTCGGTTGGGTGGCGGCGGGGCTCGCCACCGGCCTGGGCGTGGTACACCGGGCCGCGCCGGCGGTTCCGGGGCATTGTGCCACCTCGCACGCGGGCGTCAAGCCTCGCTCTCGGGGATCGCCGGCCGCACCTTGAGGACCGTCTCCTTGCGCACCTCCACCGTGCCGGCCGGCGCGCCGCGTGGCTTGGAGACGTTCCGCGCGCGGGTGGCCGTGACCGGGACCTGGCGCGCGTCGCGCTTCTTGCAGTGCCAGGCGGCGATGGCCGCGGCGGCCTGGACGGTCTCGCGGTCCGGCTCCTGGCCGGACGGCACCCGCAGGACGACGTGGCTGCCCGGCATCCCGCGCACGTGGAACCACCAGTCGTTGGGCCGGGCGATCTTGAGGCTGAGGACGTCGTTGTCGCGGCTGGCCCGACCGGCCAGCACCTCCCAGCCCCCGGGCAGGGTGTACTCGTACAGCTTGACCTGGGCGCGCGGGTCGCGGGGATCGAGGTCGTCTCGCCAGCTCATCGGGTCTCCAGGGGCAGAAATCGGGAACTTGCGCACGGGTTTGCAGGTTTGGATCGGCTGCGCCTATCTTAGGCCGCCGGTGCTCGGCTGCAAGCCGAGGCCGTGATTCTGTTCGCGGACCAGAACCACGACCCCTGAACCCAAAGGAGAGCTTCGCCGATGATCGAAGTGCGCGACATCACGAAGCGCTTCGGGACCGCGGTGGCTCTGGATCGTGTGTCGTTCTCGGTCGACGAGGGGAAGATCCTCGGCTTCCTCGGCCCGAACGGCGCCGGCAAGAGCACCACGATGAAGATCATCACCACCTTCCTGGCCCCGGACACGGGTTCGGTCACGGTCGGTGGGATGGACGTCCTGGAGCAGCCCCTCGCCGTCCGCCGCCGGCTGGGCTACCTGCCCGAAGCGGTGCCCCTGTACGACGACATGAGCGTGGCCGAGTACCTGCGATTCGTGGGCCGGGCCCGCGGCCTCGAGGGCGCCCGCCTGCGCGAGCGCCTGGACTGGTGCGTGGAGGCGTGCGGGCTGCACGCGGAGTACAAGAAGCGCATCCAGGAGCTCTCCAAGGGCTTCCGCCAGCGCACCGGCCTGGCGCAGGCGCTGATCCACGACCCGGACATCCTGATCCTCGACGAGCCCACCAGCGGCCTCGATCCGCTGCAGATCATCGGCATCCGCGACCTCATCCGCAGCCTCGCCGGCGAGAAGACCGTGATCTTCTCCACGCACATCCTGCAGGAGGTCAGCCCGGTCACCGACCGCGTGGTGATCATCAACGAGGGCCGCATCGTGGCCGACGGCCACATCTCCGCGCTCACCGAGCAGGCCATGGGCGACAACCGCGTGTTCGTCACCCTGCGCACCGCGGCGGCCGACGCCGAGACCGTCCTGCGCGACCTGCCCGGACTGACCGGCCTGAAGGCGCTCGAGGCGCCGGAGGACGGCGCGAGCCGCTTCGAGCTACGGGCGCCCTTCCAGCACGACCTCGTCGGCTCGGTGGCCCGGCTCGCCAGCGAGCGCGGCTGGCAGCTCGGCGAGCTGCACGAGTCGCGGTACAGCCTCGAGGACACGTTCATCGCCCTGACCCGGGCGGCGGGCCAGCAGCGGGAGGTGGCGTGATGCGCAATGCCATGGTCATCGCCCGGCGCGAGTTCGCCGCGTACTTCAACAGTCCCATCGCCTACATCTTCATCATCGTCTTCCTGCTGCTGACCGGCCTGATGTTCATGCTGAACTTCTTCCTCGTCGGCCAGGCGGACATGCGGGCCTACTTCGGCACCCTGCCGCTGCTGCTGACCTTCTTCGTGCCCGCGATCAGCATGCGCCTGTGGGCCGAGGACCAGCGCCAGGGCACGTTCGAGCTGCTGATGACCCTGCCGATGCAGGCGGCCGAGGTGATGCTCGGCAAGTACCTGGCCGCGCTGGCCTTCTTCGCCATCACGCTCGCCGGCTCGCTGCCCATCCCCATCATGCTCAACGTGCTCGGCAACCCGGACAACGGGGTCCTGATCAGCGGCTACGTCGGCGCCCTGCTCATGGGCGCCCTCTACCTGAGCGTGGGCATCTTCACCTCGGGCCTCATGCGCGACCAGATCTCGGCCTTCATCCTCGGCGTGATGGCCTGCCTGATCATGTGGCTGCTGGGCCAGACGTTCGTGGCCACGGTGTTCGACGGCTGGATCGACGGCCTCGGCCGCATGCTGCAGCAGTACCTCGGCATGACCAGCCACTTCGAGCCCATGCTGCGCGGGGTGATCGCCCTCGGTGACCTGGTCTACTTCCTGGCGTTGACGGCCCTCTTCCTGATCCTGAACGCCCTCTGGCTGGAAGGGAGGAAGTACTGATGAGCGACAAGCGACGCAACTATCGCCTCACCTTCCTGGTGGCCGTCGTGCTCCTGGCCGCGGTCGCGGTCTTCCTGGTGTCGATCACCAGCAACTTCACCGGCGCCCGCGTGGACATGACCGAGGACAAGCTGTTCACCATGTCGCCGGCGGCGGTGAACATCCTCGAGGGCCTGAAGGTCCCGGTGCAGGTGCGCCTGTTCATCACCCCCGAGGACCGCATGCCGACCGAGTTCAAGAACCTCGAGCGCGACATCACCGAGCAGCTGCGCAACTACGAGCGCATCTCCGACGGCATGCTCGAGTTCTCGGTGCACAACCCGCAGGACGACGAGGAGATGCAGCAGGAGCTGGCCCAGAAGGGCATCCAGCCCTTCCAGGTGCAGTCCGTGGACAAGGACGAGATCGGCGTCAAGCTGATCTGGAGCGCCCTGACCATCGCCTACAAGGACTACCCCGACGAGGTCGTCCCGCGCCTCTTGCCCCAGCAGCTGGCCAACCTCGAGACCATCGTGATCGGCCCGGTCCATCGCCTGACGCGCGAGGACGACCCCACGGTCGCCCTCTACGCACCCAAGCGGCCCACCGACCCCCAGCTCGCGCAGATGTACATGCAGCAGGGCATGCAGCCGCCACCGCCGCAGGAGATCTACTCCCAGGTCAAGCAGCTGCTCGAGCAGGAGCACTACCAGGTCGTGCCCATCGAGCTGACCGAGGAGAGCACGATCCCCGACGACGCCGACGTGGTCGTCGTCCTCGGCCCGCGCAGCCTCGGCGACCGGCAGGTCTGGGAGCTGAACCGCGCCCTGAGCAACGGCACGCCGGTGGTCATGGCCATCCAGGCCCACGAGTACCAGTACCAGCCGGGCCAGCGCGGCCAGTGGATGATCTCCGGCACGCCCTGGAAGAGCGGGCTGGAAGACATGCTCGCCGACCTCGGCCTCGAGGTGGTCTCCGACCACTTCCTGGACCTCAACAGCCAGATGCTCGAGCTGCCGCGCGAGGTCAACATGGGCGGCCTGCGCATGCAGGTGCGCGAGCCGGTGGACTCGCCGGTGCAGATCCGCATCACCCAGGATCAGGTCAACCAGGACCAGCCGGTGACCAACCACATCGGCTCGCTGCTCTACCTCTGGGGCACGCCCATCGCGATCGACGAGGCCGAGCTGGCCGAGCACGACCTCGAGGCGGAGACCCTGATCACCTCGAGCGGCCGCTCCTGGATCGCCGACTGGGGCACGGGCCTGTTGACCCCCACGGCGCTGGATCCGGCCGGGCAGGAGATGCTCGAGCCGCAGCCGCTGATGGTGCTGGTGGAGGGCGAGTTCCCCGACACCTTCGCCGGCCGGGAGGTGCCCGCGTGGCCCGAGAC
>WJIQ01000075.1 GCA_014730255.1 bacterium
CCGTGTAGTCGGCGCTGCCGTCGCGCGCCACCCGCCACGACTTCGCGGACGCGAGGGTGGCGAGCGTGAGCAGGGCGAGCAGGGCTGCCGTCGCTGCTTGCCGCATGGTGCCGGTCCTCGTCATGTTGCCGTCCCCCGGGGCTCGGCGGTGGGCGAGGCCTCTGCCCCACCCACCGCCTCTCGGATGATCTACTGCACCAGCGTCAGCCGCTGGGTGAGCCGCACCGGCCCGGCCTCGAGCAGAGCGAGGTACACGCCGCTCGCCTGAGCCCGGCCGGCGTCGTTCCGGCCGTTCCACACGATCGCGTGCGCGCCGGCCGCCAGCGTGCCCGACACCAGCGTCCGCACCGCCCGGCCCCGCACGTCGAAGATCGTGAGCTTCACGTCACCGCCGGCCGGCAGCGTGAACCGGATATCCGTCTGCGGATTGAACGGGTTCGGCGCCGCCGTCATCCCCGCCACCAGCGGCGAGGCCGGATCGGGCTCCTCGGCGGCGGGCCGGTTCTCACCCCCCAGCACCAGCACGTCCCCGCTCTTGTCCGTGTTCATCACCGGATTCACCGCCATCTGGAACTCCGGGCTCAGCGGATTCCAGTCGCCGGCCTCGGTGCACACCCAGCAGCGCAGTGCGCCGTCGCCCACCTGATAGCCCACGCCCGCGCCCTCGCCCTCGGCCTCGAACGCGTCGCCCGCCGCCAGCCGGAACACCAGGAACAGGCCCGGCGTGGCCGACGCCAGCGGCTGGGTGAACGTCCACTCGCTCCAGCCCAGGGTCGCGCCGGTCACGTCCTCGCCCACCACCACCGCCTCGGCCAGGGCGGCGGGCTCGTTGGCCGCGCCGGCGACGGCCAGCAACTCGGGGAACACCGTGCCGCCGTCGTTATTGTACCATGCCACGCCGCTGATGGATTCCGCCGTCTCCAGCGGCACCCACACGGCCAGGGCCGTGCCCTCCGGTACCGGCGCCAGCCCGAACACGCCGGTCACCGGCCCGTCGCTCGCCACCGCGGCCGCCGCGAGAAGCAGCAGCCAGATCAGGCATTTCGTCGCTCGCTCGTTCATGGCCATTCTCCTTTCTCGCGTCACCGCGCGATGCAGTACTTGACGTTGAAGATCCGCGTCTTGCTCGTGCTCGCGTAGTCGACCACGGCGCTCTCGATGGTGTAGGGGATGTCGCAGCCGCCCTCGCAGGGCACGTTCGCGTAGGTGAGCGTGTGCTCGTACTTGCCGCCGCCGAGGTGGTCCTTGGTGATCGTCACCCCCGCGGTCTGGCTGGTGAGCACCAGGTCGGGCGGCACGCAGCGGCCGGGGATGCTCGAGCCGTCCAGGGTGATCTTGTCGAGGGAGGTGGGGCTGTCGTTATGGACCTCCCAGACGAAGATCCAGTCCACCTGATCGGTGCCCAGGTCGTAGACCTTGCTGGTGGTGATCGACTGTCCGTCGATGACTGGCGAGTCGTCGACCACGGTGACGTACTGGCCGGTGGCGACGCCGGTCACGGTCTGCGTGCGGCCGGCGGGCCACGCGATCTCCAGCGCGACGGTGCCGGTGTGGCCGCCCAGGCCGAACACGAGATCGGCCTCGTGCTGGCTGGCGAAGCCGCTGCCGCCGTCGACGACCTGGGTGTAGGTCGCGGCGCCGGCGGAGACCTTCACCGTGGCGCCCAGGCCGTCGGTGTTGTTGGCGCCGTGGGGGGAGCTGAGGCGCACGCCCAGCCAGTTGTTCTGGCTCTGGCCGGAGGCGGGGCGGGCCTTGTAGAAGAACGATTCGTTCGACTCGCGGCTCAGGTAGAGGTCGGTGAAACCGTCGCGGTTGTAGTCGGCCGGAGCCAGGCCGGCGAGGAACGCCGTGCCGGTGACGCCGGCGGCCGCCGACTCGTCCACGAGGGTGCGGTCGCCGCTGTCGTCGCGGTTGCCGAGCAGGTGGATCGACGAATTGCCGTCGACGACGTAGGGATTGCCATAGCCCACCAGGATATCCTGGTAGCCATCGAGGTCGTAGTCCAGGCTGGCGATGTCGGTGGGAACCATGAACGCCGTGGAGACCGTCAGCAGCCACTGGCTCTGGAAGTATCCCGAACCGTCGTTCTCGAGCCACTCGATCTGACCGTCGTACAGGGCGTAGACGATGTCGAGGTCGTCGTCGTTGTCGAGATCGGCCACGGTCGCGATGGTGCCGCCGCTGATGGTCGAGACGTAGCCCAGGCGATCCCAGCCGTCTTCGACGAACGTGCCGTCGCCCTGGTTGACGTAGAAGTAGTTGGCGTAGCCGGGCGGTGGACCGACGGGGTCGGGATTGCTCTTGAGCACGGCGAGGTCGAGGTCGCCGTCATCGTCGAAGTCGGCCCACAGAGGTGAGTGCCCGACGCGGAAGATCTGGTGGATGACGACGTTGTCGAAGCCGTCACCGGCGGCATTGTGCAGGACCGACAGCGTGCCGAACTCGTCGTCGGGATAGCCGGTGACCACCGTCAGGTCGAGGTAGCCGTCGCCGTCGTAGTCGGCCCAGGAGGCGCTGTAGGCCGACGTGCTTGCGAGGGTGTCGAGTCCGCTGGAGGCCGTGAAATCCACGTAGCCGGCGCCGCTGTCATTGCGATAGAGCTTGGCGCCGTTGGCGTGGTCGCAGGCGAAGAGGTCGACGTGGCCGTCGTTGTCGAAGTCGGCGGTGACGAGGCCGGTGGTGCCGGCGGTGGGGGCGGCCGAGGAATAGAAATCGACGTTGAAGTCCCAGTCGGGGACGCCGTTCGGGGAGACGCCGGTGCCGGTGTAGCCAGAAGCGGCATAGTTACCGAAGAACGAGATCGTGAAGTCCTTGTACTGATCGTTGTTGTAGTTGACGTTCATCGCGTTGCGCGGCTGGCCGGCGTACTGCAGGCCGGTCTCCGAGGACCGGTCGACGTACTCGACCGGCGGGGTCTGGGCGGGCAAGACCGTCGCCGATCCCAGGATCAGGACCGCCGCACCGAGGGCGGCACTCGCCCCACGTGGAGCACGATTCATGGTGCATGACCTCCGATAGCCGACGATGATGGTTTTTGGGGGGATACTCCCGATTGATGTCGTGATGCGAGATGCCGGAGCGTTGGGGTTTCCCCTCCTCTGAAAACAGCCTAGCAGAATCAAAGGAGGGGGCGTCAAGGCGAATCCGTTCGGTTCTCGCGCTACCGGAAGACGGATGCGGATCTTCCGGCGCCGTAGCCGCAACGCTGTCGCGACCGCGATTGACACGGAACCCCCAGCCGCGTTAGCTTGTTCACTCAGGAGACTGACGGTCCCGACCGTCACGCACGCCTCGGAGTGGGGGCGACATGGTTTCGACGTGGTCGGGGGACCGTTGGCTGCATGCCGGGATTCCACCCATCCCGTAAAACGGTGGAAAACCAACAAGCGACGAAAACAACTTCGCGCTGGCGGCTTAAATAGCCGCTCGTTCCCCGGGCTGGGTCGTCACCAGCTCGGCCCGACGGAGCGACGTAATCTGGTGACTAGCCCGGCGCAGGCCTCTGGCAAAGGGCGAAATTGAGGTGAGGCTGGCCCGACGGTTGGTGTGTTGGCCGACCAGCCGGCGGGCGAGATCAACGGCCGACTAAGCATGTAGACGCCGGCGGGGTACCGGTTACGGACGCGGGTTCGATTCCCGCCGCCTCCACCATCCTTCCTCATCGCGGCCGAGGCCGACGGCCGGGTCCGCCCCGGCCAGTCGCGCCTATCGCCCCGCGGTCCCGAAGCCTACATTACGGGGGAACCCGAAGCCCGACCCGCGGCCGCGACCGACCGGCCGCCGGTCGTCACGGAGGCGACGATGTCCGAATCGATGCGTCAACTGCTCGCCGGCGAGCTGGCCGCCCTCGACGAGCAGGGATTGCTCAAGGACGAGCGGGTCCTCGATAGCCCGCAGGGGGCCGAGATCACCGTCGGCGGCCGCCCGGTCCTCAACTTCTGCGCCAACAACTACCTCGGCCTGGCCAGCGATCCGCGCGTGGTGGAGGCGGCGCGCCGGACCCTCGACGCGTGGGGCTACGGCCTGGCCTCGGTGCGCTTCATCTGCGGCACGACCACGCTCCACGAGCAGCTCGAGCGTGAGCTCGCCGACTTCGTCGGCGCCGAGGACGCCATCCTCTACGCCGCGTGCTTCGACGCCAACGGCGGCGTCTTCGAGCCGCTCCTGGGCAAGGACTCGGCGATCGTCACCGACCAGCTCAACCACGCCTCGATCATCGACGGCGTACGGCTGGCGAAGGCCCGGCGTTACATCTACGCGCACGGCGACGTGGACTCGCTGGCCGAGAAGCTGGAGGAGGCCCGCGGCGCGCGTTTCCGGCTGATCGTCACCGACGGCGTCTTCTCCATGGACGGCGACCTCGCCCCGCTGCCGGCGATCTACGAGCTGGCGCGTGCGCACGAGGCCACCGTGCTGGTGGACGACTGCCACGCCACCGGCTTCGTCGGCCCCGACGGCCGCGGCACGCACGACCACTATGGCCTCATGGACCACGTCGACCTGATCACGACCACCCTGGGCAAGGCCCTCGGCGGCGGCCTCGGCGGGGCGACCTGCGGTCCCCGCGAGGTGGTCGCGTGGCTGCGCCAGAAGTCGCGCCCCTATCTGTTCAGCAACTCGCTGCCGCCGGTGGTCTGCGGCGCGACGCTGGAGGTGCTGCGGATCCTGCGCGAGGACCCGACCCCGCGGCGGCGGCTCGCGGCCAACCAGCGGCGCATGCGCCAGGGACTGGTCGATCTCGGGTTCGACGTCGATCCCGGCGATCATCCCATCATGGCCGTGCACCTGCGGCGCTTCGAGGACGACGCGGTCCTCGCCCAGAGGATGAGCCGGGACCTGCTCGCGGCCGGCATCTACTGCATCGGCTTCAGCTTCCCGGTGGTCCCGCGCGGGCTGGCGCGGATCCGCTTGCAGGCGTCGGCCGCGCACACCGAGGCGCAGATCGATCGCATGCTCGAGGCGTTCGCCACCGTCGGCCGCCGGCTCGGCGTGATCGGGACCGGCTGAACCGGAGGAGTCGCGATGGACGCGCTGGACAGGATCCTGGCGCAGGAGTCGTTCGGGCTCGACGATCTCGAGACCCTGCTGTCGCTCGAGGACCCGGACGAGCGCGCCCGGCTCCACGCCGCGGCCTACCGCGTGAAGCTCCGCGAGGTGGGGCCCGTGGTCCATCTGCGGGGCCTGATCGAGATCACCAACGTGTGCGCCCGCGACTGCCTGTACTGCGGCATCCGCCAGGGCAACGACGCGCTCGACCGCTACGAGGTGGACGAGGACGAGGTCGTCGCCGCCGCGCGCTGGGCGTGGGACCAGGGCTTCGGCTCGGCCGTCCTGCAGGGGGGCGAGCGCTGCGACGCGCGGTTCGTGGACTACATCGAGCGCATCCTGCAACGCATGCAGGGCTTCGCCGAGGGGGGGCTGGGCGTGACCCTCTCGCTCGGCGAGCAGAGCGAGGACACCCTGCGGCGCTGGCGCCGCGCGGGCGCCCAGCGATACCTGCTGCGCATCGAGACCACCAACCGGGACCTGTTCGCGGCGATCCACGCCGACGACCAGGACTTCGACGAGCGGCTGGCCTGCCTCCGGCTGCTGCGGGCGTGCGGCTACCAGGTCGGCACCGGTGTGATGATCGGCCTGCCCGGTCAGACCCCGGCCGACCTCGCGCGCGACGTCCTCTTCATGCGCGACCAGGACGTCGACATGGTCGGCATGGGCCCGTTCATCCCGCACGAGGACACGCCCATGGCCGATAGCCTGGGCGACTTCGACCGGGTCCGCGGCGAGCAGCTCGAGCGGGGGCTGATGATGATCGCCTGCGTGCGGCTGGTCCTGCGCGACGTGAACATCGCCTCGACCACCGCCCTGCAGGCCCTGGCGCCCGACGGTCGCGAGCGGGGCCTGCGTGCCGGGGCCAACATCCTGATGCCCAACCTCACCGATACCCGGTTCCGGGCGGGATACCAGCTCTATGACGGCAAGCCGGGCCTGGCCGAGGACTCCGAGGCGAGCACCCGCGCCCTCCAGCGGTCGGTGGTCGCGATCGGCGAGACGATCGGCTACCACCAGCTCGGGACGTCGCCGCGCTACCTCCGGCGCCGGGGATGAGGGCCGCGTGAAAAACCGGCGAGATTTCGTCTCCGCGCTTGCCGCCGGCAGGTCTTGCCGTTAATTTCCCGCCGGCTCCGCGCGCCGGGCGCGCGGTCCGCACCCGAGGTTGGCACCCGCCAACCTCGTTTGTTCATGCGCCGCGAGCGCACGTCATCCGCCCGCCAGAGACGGGCCAGACCGGGACAGGGATCATGACGACCGACCTGAGCAAGGTCCGCAACATCGGCATCAGCGCCCACATCGATTCGGGCAAGACCACGCTGACCGAGCGGATCCTCTTCTACACCGGCCGCATCCGCGCCATCCACGAGGTGCGCGGCAAGGACGGCGTGGGCGCCACCATGGACTCGATGGAGCTCGAACGCGAGCGCGGGATCACCATCCAGTCGGCGGCCACGAACTGCTCCTGGGGCGACCACAACATCAACATCATCGACACCCCGGGGCACGTCGACTTCACCATCGAGGTCGAGCGCGCGTTGCGGGTGCTCGACGGTGCGATCCTGGTCCTCTGCTCGGTCTCGGGCGTGCAGTCGCAGTCGATCACGGTCGACCGGCAGATGAAGCGGTACAAGGTTCCGCGGGTGGCCTTCATCAACAAGTGCGATCGCTCCGGGGCGAACCCCATGCGCGTGACCGACCAGCTGCGCGAGAAGCTCGGCCACAACGCGATCATGATGCAGCTGCCCCTCGGCCTGGAGGCCGCGCACGAGGGTGTCATCGACCTGGTGAAGATGCAGGCCGCGCGTTTCGAGGGCGAACACGGCGAGAAGGTCGTCTGGAGCGAGATCCCCGAGCCGCTGCGCGTCGAGGCCGAGGCCCGGCGCGAGGTGCTGCTCGACGCGGTGAGCATGTTCAGCGACGAGCTCACCGAGGCGATCCTCGAGGAGGCGGTGACCGAGGAGCTGATCCACGACGCGGTCCGCAAGGGCGTGCTGTCCAACGAGCTGACCCCGGTCTTCCTCGGGTCGGCCTACAAGAACCGCGGCGTGCAGCTGCTGCTCGACGCCGTGGTCCGCTATCTGCCCGACCCGACCGAGATCGAGAACGAGGCGCTCGAGCTGCTCAGGGGGGGCGAGGAGCGGTCGTTCGTGCTCAGCAACGACGCCGACGACGACCTCGTGGCCCATGCCTTCAAGCTCGAGGACGGCCCGTACGGTCAGCTCACCTACATCCGCATCTACCAGGGCGTCCTGAACAAGGGCGCCGACCTCGTCAACACGCGCACCGGCAAGAAGGTCAAGGTCGGCCGGGTCGGCCGCATGCACGCCGACCAGATGGAGGACATCGAGAAGGCGAGCGCCGGCGACATCGTCGCGCTCTTCGGCATCGACTGTGCGAGCGGCGACACCTTCACCTCCGGTCCGCAGATCAGCCTGACCAGCATGCACGTGCCCGAGCCCGTGGTCTCGCTGGCGATCACGCCGGCCGATGCCAAGAGCCAGTCGAAGATGTCCAAGGCGCTGCACCGGTTCACGCGCGAGGATCCCACGTTCCAGACCGCGCTGGACGAGGAGACCGGCGACACCGTCGTCCGCGGCATGGGCGAGCTGCACCTCGAGGTCTACATCGAGCGCATGCGGCGCGAGTTCGGCGCCGAGGTCAACACCGGCGCGCCCCGCGTCGCCTACCGCGAGACGATCACCGCCGCCGCGCCGTTCAACTACGTCCACCGCAAGCAGACCGGTGGTTCGGGCCAGTACGCCAAGGTCATCGGCCGCATCGAGCCGAGCGACGACGGCGAGTTCCACTTCGAGAGCACGGTCACCGGCGGCAACATCCCGACCGAGTACATCGGGGCCTGCGAGAAGGGATTCGAGAGCTGCCTGCGGGAGGGCGCGTTCATCGGCGCGCCGCTGCAGGGCCTGAAGGTGACCCTCGAGGACGGCGACAGCCACGCCGTCGACTCGTCGGACATGGCCTTCCAGACGGCCTGCCGGATGGCGTTCCGCGACATCTACGGCAGCGCCAAGCCCATCGCCCTCGAGCCGCTGATGATGGTCTCGGTGGAGGGGCCGGGCGAGATGCAGGGCGAGGTGCTCAAGACCCTGATGCAGCGCCGCGGCATCATCGTCGGTACGACCGAGGACGCGGGCTTCGTGCGCATCGACGCGCACGTGCCCCTGGCCGAGATGTTCGGCTACGCGAACGTGCTGCGCTCGGCCACCGCGGGCAAGGCCGAGTTCACCATGGAGTTCGCGCGCTACGCGCCCGCCCCGGGCGAGGTCGCCGAGGAGCTGCGCAAGGATTACCTGGAAAAGCGAGCCAAGGGAAAGTAGGATCACCCCATGAGCATGAACGTCTTCGAGAAGA
Organism: bacterium; assembly: GCA_014730255.1. Classification (GTDB taxonomy): domain Bacteria; phylum Krumholzibacteriota; class Krumholzibacteriia; order LZORAL124-64-63; family LZORAL124-64-63; genus Glo-17. The sequence goes on from WJIQ01000075.1 coordinate 8,422, forward strand.
GCCCGGTGCGCCTGCTGGAGAAGGCCCTGGGCGGCGGCCTCGGCCGCGGCAAGTTCGGCGTGGTCCTCTCGCGCACGGGCGTGGGCAAGACCGGCTTCCTCATCGGCCTGGCGGTGGACAACCTGCTGCAGGGCCGCAAGGTGCTGCACATCTCCACGCGCGAGACGGTCGAGCACGTGCGCGCCTACTACGACCAGCTCCTGCAGGCGATGGCCGAGCAGCTCGGACTCGACAACATGATGGAGCGCCAGCTCGAGGTCGAGCGCGGCCGGCACATCCTGGTCTACAACCCGGAGACCTTCACCCTGGACAAGCTCCGGCAGTCGGTGCGGTTCCTGCGCGACGACGCGGACTTCCGGCCGGACATGGTCATCCTCGACGGCACGCCCCGGTTCGAGTACAGCGAGGACTGGGAGATCAAGGGCGTGTGCGACCTCGCGCGCGAGATGGACGCCGAGATCTGGACCGGCAGCAACCTGCACCGCGAGGGGCAGGAGCTCGACGACCGCGGCGTGCCCCGCGAGGTGGCCTGGCACGAGGAGAACATCGACGTGATCCTCAGCCTGCAGCCCGAGTCCGAGCACACGCGCGTGCTGATCCTCAAGGAGCACGACAGCGAGCAACCGGCGTCGGTCCATCTCGAGCTCGATCCGGAGACGCGGACCCTGCGCTGGCGCTAGGCGGAACGGCCCATGGCCTCGATCGACGTGGCGGCGAACCTGACGGCGCTCCGCGAGCGCATCGCCGCGGTCTGCGCACAGAGCGGTCGCCCCGAGGACGACGTGCGCCTGGTGGCCATCTCCAAGCGGATCGACCTCGACCGGGTGGCCGCCGCCGTGCGGGCCGGCCAGCTCGATCTCGGCGAGAACCGCCTGCCCGACGCGGTCGATCGCCAGGACGAGCTGCGCGGGTACGAGCCGGCCGCCGCCGATGTGCGCTGGCACTTCGTCGGACACCTGCAGCGCAACAAGGCGAACAAGGCCGCGGGCCGTTTCGAGCTGATCCACGGCGTGCACTCGGCGGAGCTCGGCCAGCGCCTCGACCGCAGGGCGGGCGAGCTCGGCGTGGTCCAGCCGGTCCTGTTGCAGGTCAACGTGACGGCCGAGCCCCAGAAGGACGGCCTGGACGAGGCCGAGCTGGCCGCCGTCGCCGAGGAGGTTGCGGCCTTGCCCAACCTCGAATTGCGTGGTCTGATGTGCATGGCGAGGTTCGGCGACCCCGAGGCCGGCCTGCGCCGTACGTTCGCCCGGCTGCGGACCCTCCGCGACCAGCTGACCGACCGGCTCGGTCGCCCGCTGCCGGAGCTGAGCATGGGCATGAGCGGTGACTACGAGGCCGCCATCGCCGAGGGCGCGACGATCCTGCGCATCGGGACGGCCATCTTCGGACCCCGCACCGGATGACGCCACGGTGGCATCGGACTTGATGCGCACGACATCAGAACCTTGATGCTCCGGCCCGAGTGGTCGGAAACTGGCCGGTCGCGCCCGCGGGTTGGCCGCTCCTGGAGGATACACGCATGAGGATCACCCCCCTGGACGTCCGGAAGCAGGAATTCAAGCGCGGCATGAGAGGCTACGACGCCGACGAGGTCCGCGCCTTCCTGGTGAACCTGGCCGACGAGTACGAGGCGGTGCTGGTGGACAACAAGCAGCTCCGCGAGCGGCTGGTCGAGCAGGACGAGAAGCTCGCCGAGTACCGCAACCTCGAGCGCACCCTGCGCGACACCCTGATGACCGCGGAGAAGGTCACCCAGGAGGCGCGTGACAACGCCCGCCGCGAGGGCGAGATGCTGCTCGCGGAGGCCCGGCAGCGGGTGGAGCGTGTGCTGGCCGAGGGGCGTGATCAGCTGAACGAGCTGCGGCGCGAGGCCCTCGACGTGCACCGCGAGAAGGAGGCCTACCTGGGCCGGTTCCGCAGCTTCGCCGAGGCGCAGATCCAGTTCGTGGAGCAGCACCGGGGCGATTTCAAGGACCTCGACGGCCGGCTGCTGGACAGGCTGGACCTCACGACCGGCGACGTCCAGGCGGCGCCGTCGCTCGACGAGGACCCGGCCGACCCCATCGACGCCGCCCTCGAGGCGCCGTCCAGCCCCCGGCCATCGCCGTCGGCCCGTCTCGCCGACGAGCGCGACGAGTGGCGCGAGTACGCCATCGAGACCGGCAAGCCGCGCCAGGCCGCCGGCGAGGTCGACCGCATCGCCGACGCCGTGTCGGCCGCGGGCGAGTCCGGCGGGCCGTCGGCGCCGGAGGACGCCCCGCGCGATCAGGACCCGCTGCGGGACCAGCAGGCCCCGCGGGACCCGGCCGACGCCCCGGCCGAGGGTACCGATGCGCAGCCCCAGCGCTCGGAGGCGCCGCACTCCTGATCTGCGGTGTTCAGATGCCATGAACGGGCGAGAAACCCCGGTTTCTCGCCCGTTTGTTTTTGCTTCACCGGCGGCGGGGCGCATGTTACTTTACCATGCTTGATCAACCCCGTAACCGCCCCGGAGGCAAGGCGTGAGCGATCTCCACACCCGCATCCAGGAAGCCGCCGCATTCGTGCGTGAACGCGCGCCCGAGCCGATCGAGTTCGGCGTGATCCTGGGCACGGGCCTCGGCGAACTGGCCGACCGCGTCGATCACGCGGCGACCATCCCGTTCGCCGACATCCCGCACGTGCCCCATTCGACGGCGATCAGCCACGCCGGCAACCTGATCATCGGCGAGCTCGAGGGCCGCCGCGTGGCGGTCATGCAGGGACGGGCGCACTACTACGAGGGATACTCCATGCAGGAGATCACCCTGCCGGTGCGCGTGATGAAGGCGCTCGGGGCCCATTCGCTGATCATGAGCAACGCGGTCGGCGGGATGAACCCCAAGCACGCGCCGGGCGACGTCGGGGTGATCATCGACCACATCAACCTGATGGGCGACAACCCGCTGATCGGCCCGAACGACGACCGGCTCGGCCCGCGCTTTCCGGACATGAGCGAGCCGTACGACCGGGCATACATCGAGCTGGCCGACGAGGTCGCCATGGCGGCCGGGTTCCGGCTCCGGCACTTCGTCTACGCGGCGGTGGCCGGCCCCAACCTGGAGACCGCCGCCGAGTACCGCTTCCTGCGGCAGATCGGTGCCGACACGGTCGGCATGTCGAGCGTGCCCGAGAACCTCGTCGCCGTGCACGGGGGCATGAGGGTGCTCGGGATCTCCGTGATCACGGACGCCTGCTTCCCGGACAACCTGCACCCGGCGCGCGTGGAGGACATCCTGCGCACCGCGGCGTCGGCCCAGCCCCGGCTCGAGGCGCTGGTGACCGGCTTCCTGCGCCGGGCGCCGCGGGACTGAGCGAACGAGACGACGCGACAGAGAGCGAGGATCATAGCCGTGACGGCCGAGCTGTACCCACCTCCGTCCCGCCCGTTCCACGACCACGAGTCGGAACAGCGCATCAGTGCGTTCTGGAAGGAGCACGACACCTTCCGTCGCAGCATCGCCCAGCGCGAGGGCGCGCCGGACTGGGTCTTCTACGAGGGGCCGCCGACGGCCAACGGCAAGCCGGGCGTGCACCACGTCATGGCCCGGCTCTGCAAGGACATCATCTGTCGCTACAAGACCATGACCGGCCATCGGGTCCTGCGCAAGGCCGGCTGGGACACGCACGGCCTGCCGGTCGAGCGGTCGGTGGAGAAGGAGCTCGGGATCCAGGGCGCCCAGGCGATCCTCGAGTACGGCCTGGCCGAGTTCAACGCGAAGTGCCGCCAGAGCGTCTGGTCCTGCAAGGGCGAGTGGGACGAGTTCACCGAGCTGCTCGGTTACTGGGTCGACCTCGACGACCCCTACATCACCTACACCGACGAGTACATCGAGTCGGTCTGGGCGATCCTGCAGCGGTTCCACGCCGCCGACCTGCTCTACCGCGGGCACAAGGTCGTGCCCTACTGCCCGGTCTGCGCCACGCCCCTGTCGAGCCACGAGATGGCCAACAGCTACCAGACCGTCAGCGACCCGTCGATCTACGTGCGCCTGAAGGCCGCCGACGCCGACGAGAGCTTCCTGACCTGGACCACGACCCCGTGGACCCTGCCCAGCAACGTCGCGCTCGCCGTGGGCGAGGACTTCGACTACGTCCGCGTCCGGCACGGCGACGAGGTGCTCGTGCTGGCCGAGGCGCGCCTGCCCGTGCTCGACGAGGAGCGCGGCGTCGAGGTGCTCGAGCGCGTCAAGGGCCGCGACCTGGTCGGACGGCGCTACGAGCAGCTGCTGCCGTACTGCACCGTGCCCGGGGGGACGGAGGCCTTCAAGCTCGTGGCCGCCGATTTCGTCACCCTCGACTCCGGCACCGGCATCGTGCACATGGCGCCGGCGTTCGGCGAGGACGACTTCCAGATCGGTCAGCGCGAGAACCTCGCCTTCTTCAAGCCGGTCGATCAGAACGGCCAGTTCACCGCCGAGGTCGAGCCCTGGCACGGTCTGCACGTCAAGAAGGCCGACCCGGAGATCATCGCGCACCTCGAACGGACCGGCCAGCTCTACGCCGCGGCCACCTACAGCCACGAGTACCCGTTCCACGACCGGTGCGGGAACGCGCTCATCTACTACGCGACGCCGAGCTGGTTCATCGCCACCAGCCGCATGCGCGAGCAGCTCGTGGCCGCCAACAACGACGTCACCTGGGCGCCGCCCGAGGTGGGCGCCGGCCGCTTCGGCAACTGGCTCGCCGGCAACATCGACTGGTCGCTCAGCCGCAACCGGTTCTGGGGCACGCCGCTGAACGTCTGGATCTGCGACCGCTGCGACGGCCTGCATCTGCCCACGTGCCGGGCCGAGCTGACCGAGCTGACCGGCGTCGACCAGTCCGGACTCGACCTGCACCGGCCGCACGTCGACGCGATCACCTTCGGCTGCACGCACGATGGCTGCGACGGCACGATGCACCGCACGCCCGAGGTCATCGACTGCTGGTTCGACTCGGGCTCCATGCCCTTCGCCCAGTACCACTGGCCGTTCGAGAACCAGGAGCTGTTCGAGAACCAGTACCCGGCCGACTTCATCTCCGAGGGCATCGACCAGACCCGGGGCTGGTTCTACACGATGCTCGTGATCGGCACGTTCCTGACCGGACGGAGCAGCTACAAGCGCTGTCTGGTCAACGAGCTGATCCTCGACAAGCAGGCCAAGAAGATGTCCAAGTCGATCGGCAACACGGTCGACCCCATGGCGATCATGCGCCGGGATGGCGCCGATCCGCTGCGCTGGTACATGGCGACCGTCAACCCGGTCTGGCTGCCGACCAAGTTCGACGAGGACGGCGTGTCCGAGGCGCGCAGCAAGCTCATCGGCACGCTGGAGAACACCTACAAGTTCTTCGCCACCTACGCCAACCTCGACGGCTGGACGCCGGACCCCGCGCGCGAGACCGCGCCCGACCTGCTCGACCGCTGGGTGCTCAGCCGCCTGCAGTCGGTCACCGCGTCGGTGCGCGAGGACCTCGACGCGATGAACCTCACGCGCGCGGGCAAGACCATCGGCGCGTTCCTGCTCGACGACGTCAGCAACTGGTACGTGCGCCTGTCGCGCAAGCGGTTCTGGCACGGCGAGGTCGACGCCGACAAGCACACCGCCTACACCACGCTCTTCACGGTCCTGGAGACGTCGCTGCGCCTGCTCGCGCCCTTCGTCCCGTTCACCGCCGAGGAGCTGTACCGCGGCCTGCGCGCGCACGCCGACGCGGACGTCTCGGTGCACCTCGAAGATTTCCCGACCGCCGACGTCTCCTTGCAGGACGCCGACCTGGAGCGGCGCATGGCCACCGCCCAGGACGTGGTCGGCCTCGGCCGCAGCCTGCGCCAGCAGACCCAGATCAAGGTCCGCCAGCCGCTGGGCCGCCTGCTGGTGCACAGCACCGACGACCGGGCCGCCGGTCTGCTGGCCGACGACACGCTGCGCGACTACGTGGCCGGCGAGCTGAACGTCAAGGAGGTCGCGCCGCTGGCCGACCCGCGGGAGGTGGCGACGCTCGCCGCGAAGCCGAACTTCCGCGCCCTCGGACCGCGTTTCGGCAAGCAGGCCCCGCAGTGGGCCGACGCGATCAAGGCGCTGGATCCCGACCAGGTCATGCGCCTGCGCGAGAGCGGCGCGCTCACCATCGCCAGCGACGGGCGCGACGAGGTGTTCGGCTTCGAGGAGATCCAGGTGGTGCAGGAGGGCATCGCCCCCTTCGCCGCCACCGGTCAGGGCTCGCTGACCGTGGCGCTCGACACCACCATCGACGACGCGCTGCGGGCCGAGGGGCTCGTGCGCGAGGTCATCAACAAGGTCCAGAATCTCCGCAAGTCCAGCGGGCTGGAGGTGAGCGACCGCATCGCTCTGATGGTCGCCGGCCCGGCGGACGTGCGCGACGCCGTGACCGAGCACGCGGCGAAGATCCAGCAGGAGACCCTGGCCGAGTCGCTCGCGGACGACGGCGAGCTGCCGCACCGCGACTCGTTCCGCATCGGTGATGCGGAGGTCACCATCGGACTCGCCAAGATCTGACGCGCGGCGAAAGGAGCACGCATGCGCAAGACCGAGTTGCAGCGGTTCCGCAAGCTGCTCGAGGCAGAGAAGGAGCGGGTCGTCAAGTCGATGACCCAGCACGAGAAGATCATCCGCGGCCAGGACGGCGAGAGCGGAGGGCCGACCCGTGGCCATTCCAATCACCTCGCCGACCAGGGGACCGACGAGTACCAGTACGAGGCCACCATCCACACGGCCAACACCGAGGGGCGCTACCTCTACCACATCGAGGAGGCGCTCGCCCGCATCGAGGACGGCTCCTACGGCAAGTGTGAACGGTGCCAGGGCAAGATCGCCATGGATCGGCTAAAGGCCTTGCCGCACGCTCGACTCTGCATCGAGTGCAAGGAGAAGGAAGAGGAAGGGGCCGTCTGATGGGACGGCTCGCCGCCTGGCTGGCCGCGACGGTCATCCTCGCCCTGGACTTCGTGACCAAGCGGCTGGTCCTGGCCCATGCCGACACCCTGCGCTTCGACCGCGTGGAGGTGATCGGCGAGTTCTTCCGCCTGGCCTATGTCCGCAACCCGGGGGCGGCCATGGGGCTGACCCCCTTCGGCCGCTGGTCGCTCGTGGCCATCTCGGCCGGCGCCTCGGTGCTCCTGATCTGGTTCCTCGTCGTCACGCCGACGGGCCAGCGCTGGCGTCGCCTGGCCATGGGACTGATCCTCGGCGGCGCGGTCGGCAATCTCATCGATCGCGTGTTCTACGACGGGCTCGTGGTCGACTTCCTCGACTTCGGCCTGGGCTCGGCACGCTTCTGGACCTTCAACATCGCCGACATCGGGGTCAGCTGCGGCGGGGTGCTCCTTTTGCTCTGCCTGCTGAGCGACGAGTGGCGCGAACGACGAAGACGCGACGCGCCGGCGGCCGACCATGAGTGACCGGGCTCGCACGGTCACCATCGACGACGCCCACGCCGGCCAGCGCCTCGACCGCATCCTCGCCGACCTCTTGCCGGGGGTCAGCCGCCACCGGATCCAGAAGGCGTTCACCGCCGGGGCGGTGACCGTCGACGGACGGGGGCGCCCGAAATCGTTCCGGCCCGGACCCGGCGCCCTGGTGGCCATCGAGCTGCCGCCCGAGCCGACCACCACGGCCGAGGCCGAGGACATCCCGCTGGACATCGTCCACGAGGACGACCACATCCTGGTGATCGACAAGCCGGCGGGGCTCGTGGTGCACCCGGCGCCGGGCCACGCCGGCGGCACGCTCGTCAACGCGCTGCTGCACCATGGTCGCGACCTCGCGGATCTCGGCGACCCCCTGCGGCCCGGCATCGTCCATCGTCTCGACCGCGACACCAGCGGCCTGATCGTCGTCGCCCGCACCGTGGCCGCGCACGCGCACCTCGCCGCTCAGCTGCGGGATCGCTCCCTCGGCCGCGTCTACCTCGCTCTGTCCTGGGGCCAGTGGTCCCAGCCGCGGGGAACGCTCCACGGCGCCATCGGCCGCCACGCGCGTGATCGCACGCGCATGGCCGTGGTCGGTCGCGGCGGGCGCGAGGCGGTCACGCACTACGAGGTGGCCGAGGATCTGGAGTTCGTCCAGCTGTGCCGCGTGCGCCTGGACACCGGCCGCACGCACCAGATCCGCGTCCACTTCCAGCACCATGGGCATCCGGTGGTGGGCGACCCGATCTACGGGGACGACCGCCGCGCGCGCAACACCGCGCCGGTCGATCGCCAGGCCGCGTCCGCGCTGGTGCGCGCGACCCCGCGCCAGTTCCTGCACGCGGCCGAACTTCGGCTGAGGCACCCCGCCGACGACTCGCCGCGGACCTTCACCGCGCCCCTGCCGCGCGACCTCGACGGAGCGCTCTCGTCGCTGCGCCTGGCGACCGGCCGCGGTGGTGACCACGACGGGGAACCCGGACCGACTGACACTGGACACTGAATCAGGGTATCATTATCCTGGTGCGACCAGGGCCCACGACGGCACGAGGAGCAGGGCGTGAAGATCAAGGAACGGCGACGCGACGGCATCGCGATCCTGGACATCAGCGGCAACCTGATGGGCGGCCCGGACGCCGAGGCGTTCAACGAGGTCCTGCGCACCTGCATGCACGAGGGCGTGACCAACTTCCTGATCAACATGGAGAAGGTCAAGTGGGTCAACAGCACCGGCCTCGGGATCCTGATCTCCGGCTACACCACGGTCAACCGTGCCGGCGGCGAGTTGAAACTGCTGAACGTGACCGATCGTATCGAGAGTATCTTCATCGTCTCGCGCCTCGCCACGGTGTTCCAGTCGTTCACCGACGAGGAAGAAGCCGTACGCAGTTTCGCCTGAACCCGGGACGGGGGCGCCCAACGTGAACTCCCGCATCGAACTCAAGCTACCGAGCCAGATGACGTTCCTCGGCGTGCCGGATGCCGTCCTGCTCGAGGTGGGGAGTGACCTGGACTGCCCGCGGTCGGCGATCGAGGAGCTGGGCACGGCCGTGATCGAGGCCTGCACCAATGCCATGGAGCACGGCAACAAGCTCGACGCCGGCACCGAGATCGAGATCCACATCGAGCTGAACAGCGACCGCATCGAGGTCAGTGTGCTCGATCATGGGCCGGGGTTCGACCACGCCTCGTGGGAGCCGGTCAAGGATCTGATGAGCGAGCGCGGTCGCGGGATCCTCATCATGCGCGAGTTCACCGACAGCATCACCTACGATCGGGCCGCGGACGGACGTTTCCGCGTGCGCCTGGCCAAGAACCTCACCAGCGAGGGCGATTGACTCCCGACCATGCCCGTCTTGATCGGACTCGATTACGGCGTGCGCCGCATCGGCATCGCGATCAGTGACACCGGTGGGCGCCTCGCGCTGCCGGTCGGTGTCCACGTCGAGGGTCGCGACGGTTCGGTGATCGCGCGCCTGGACGAGCTCGCCCGCTCGCGCGGCGCGACCGGCGTGGTGGTGGGCCTGCCGCTGCGCACCGACGGCGGCGAGGGCGACATCGCGGCGCGGGCGCGCCGATTCGCCGGGCGCCTGGGCGAGGAGCTCGGCCTGCCCGTCACCCTGATCGACGAGCGGTACTCGAGCCGGTCGGCGGAGCAGGCGATCGCCGCCCGCGGCCGGCCCGCGCGGCGCGGCGAGGTGGACGACGTCGCCGCCCAGATCATCCTGCAGGACCACCTCGACCGGTTGCAGGCCGGCGCCGACACGGAAGGCGACGCATGAGACGCCTCGTCGTGGTCGCGCTCGTGGCGATGGTGCTCGGCCTGGCGGTGGCGGCCACGCTGATCTGGCGCGCCTACACCGCGCCGACCGATGCGCCCGCGGCGCGGGTGGAGGTCGTCCGCGGGGCGACCCTGGGCGACGTCGCCCGGGATCTGACCGCCCGCGGGGTCCTGCACCATCGCCGCGTCTTCCTGCTGGCCGCCCGCCTCGGCGGGCGCGACCGCACCCTTCCCGTGGGCACGTTCCGCATCCCGGCCGGCGCCTCGCCGCGCGACATCCTGGAGATCCTCCTCGAGGCGCCGCCCGAGCCGGTGGTGGTCACACTGCCCGAGGGGCTCGAGGCGTCGACGATGGCCGGACTGGTCGCCGACAGCCTCGGCCTGGACCTTGCCGCGATCCTCGCGGTCGCCGACAGCCTGGTCCGTGCGCGCAGCGGCGAGCTGATGACCGACGACGAGCGCGCGCGGCTGGCCATGGTCATCGACTCCGGGCCGCGTCCGGATGGCCGCCCGCTGCACTGGTGCGAGGGGTACCTCGCGCCGGACACCTATCACTTCGCCGAGGGGAGCGATGCGCTGGCCGTGGCGACGGCTATGGTCGACCTGCAGGTCGGGCGCCTCGCCGAGGCGCGCGCCCGGGGCCGGTCGCCCCATGCCGTGCTCACCCTCGCGGCGCTGGTCGAGGCCGAGGCGCGCCGCGACGACGAGCGGGCCCGGATCGCCGCGGTCTACCACAATCGGCTCGCGCGCGGGATGCGCCTGGAGGCCGACCCGACGGTCGCCTTCTGGCTCGGCAAGCGCGGTGAGCGCCTGCTCTACCGCGACCTCGAGATCGACTCCCCCTACAACACCTACCGCCGGTCCGGACTGCCGCCGGCACCGGTGCTGGCGCCGGGAGCGGCATCGATCGCGGCCGCGGCCGCGCCGGATGCGGATTGCCGGGCGCTGTACTTCGTGGCCGACGGCGACGGGGGGCACGTGTTCTCCGAGACCCTGGCCGCACACAACCGGGCGGTCGCGCGCTACCGGGAACTCATGCGCGAGCGGCGCCGTTGACGACGGGTCGTGGTGGGCCTATCGTTGCCCCGCCACGTCCGGACCGCGCGCCCCGAGGAAAGGGACATCGATGATCATCCTGCGCAAGACCTGGTTGCTGCTCGTCGGCGTGATCCTCATCGCGGTCGGCTACGTCCTGCTCGCGCGGGTCGAGCTGACCGCTGGGCCCCTGCTCCTGGTCCTGGGGTACTGCATCGCGCTTCCGGTGTTCATCTGGCACCAGTTCCGGCAGGGTGGGGGCGAATAGCTCAGCTGGTCAGAGCACCTGCCTTACAAGCAGGGGGTCACAGGTTCGAGTCCTGTTTCGCCCACCAGCCACCGGCCCCTTTCCGGATGCCCCGCCGCGGCGCCGCCGATCGCATGATTCCTGATATTCCCGGATCGTCCCGGCCGGCGCAGTTGATACTCGCATCCAAAGACCATCCAATCAGATACGGTATTGCAAATTATTGACACCGAGAGAAAAAATTAATGTTGCCCGCTCCGGGGCCCTGTGCTAATCTGATTCACGTCAAGTGATGGACTCCGAGTGGGAAGGAGGCCTCGACGCGGTATTCACACGTACTCCGCCTGGGTTAGCCACCCTCGCTTGAACGGATCACTTTTTGGAGGTGACCTAATGCTTCGTAGGTTCTTGCTCGGCGCTCTGGTCGTGAGCCTGGCTTCCATGGCTTGGGCCGGCGTTCCCGACCTCGACAACTCCACCGCCGTCATCGACGCCGCGGCCGATGGTGCGAGCGTGTATGTGCTGCCCAACGGCACCGGCTCCGCTTTCACCGAGGCTTTCGCTGCCGGCGGTACGACGGTTGACGCGACCATCACCCTGACCCTGGTCGACACGCAGGGTCTGCCGATCTTCCTCTACCCGTTCGAGGACCTGTGGCTCGACACCACCGGTGGCAACTTCGCTTACTGCGAGGGCGGCACCGTGGCCGACCAGTCGACGGATGAGGACGGCATCACGACCTGGACCAACCCTCTGAATGCCGGTGGCAGCTCCGAGGGCTTCCAGACCCAGGTGTTCGTCGCGGGCGCTCCTCTGAGCGGTGGCCTGAACATCACCTACAACAGTGCGGACATGAACGGCGATCTGCTCGTCAACCTGTCCGACATCGTTCCGTTCACCCAGACCCTGTCGGCCTACGACTACTCGGGTGACTTCAACAACGATGGCATCATCAACCTGTCCGACATCGTGCGCTTCACCCCGGGTATCGGCACCAGCTGCAACTAGTCTTGCACTGTCGATGTTCGGCTGAACGCCGGATGCTGCCCCGCCGATGCAGGCGGCGGGGCAGCAAACCCGCCGGCGGCTCGTGTCAATTCTAGGCCTGCGCTGCTTCAGGAGAGCAACGATGAAGAAATTGCTAGCTCTGGCCCTCGTGGCCATGATGGCCACTGTCGCCGTGGCGCAGCCCGGCAACAGCGAAGAGAACATGATGGGCATGTTCTTCAGCGAGACCGATTTCACCGATGAGAACACGAATTTCGATCCCGTGGGCGCCCCGTTCAACGGCTACGTCGTGCTGCTGAACACCACCGTCGAGACCGTCGGCGGCTACGAGCTGGGGATCGCCGTCAGCGACCCGACGGTGTTCGTCCTGGCGGTCACCGGCCCCAACGGCTGGACCAACTTCGGCGACAACCTGAACCACCTCGTCGGTTACCAGGTGCCGCTGCCGGCTGGCGACGTCGGCACCGTCCTGGCCACGGTCAACATGCTCTACTCCGGCACCGATCTGGTGACCTTCGCCTTCGGTCCCTCCGAGCCCTCGAGCATCCCTGGCTACCCGGTGATCGCCGATGGCGCCAACCCGGACGACCTCTACGCCTGCCCGCTGACCAACGAGGACGCCGGCTACGTCGCGACCCTGAACGGTGACGGCGTGACCGCCACCGAGACGTCCAGCTGGACGAACGTCAAGAGCCTGTTCTAGTCGGCTCGCCCGTCGCATCGCAGTCGGGATCCCGATCGCCCCGGTCATTGGCCGGGGCGATCCTTTTTTTGAGCCGTCGTCCGGATGCGGCGGGCCCGGCCGGAGCGATCGATCGGCCCGGCCTCACCGATGGCTCGTTGGATTTTGCGCGATGCCATATGCATTGATGGATAAAAAGATTCCCTGACCGCGAGTTCGATTATTGACATCTGCAACCATCACTTGTAGAATCGTTCAAGCTCAGGTGACCACGATCGGTTGCTGGTCACGCAAGATTCGTTCAGCGCCAGTCGAACGCCGCAGGCCGTCGACTGCCGGGGGGCAGCCCCATAGGCGCGAGATCTCCACGCCTGCAACGCACCGGGAGTACCATTCATGAAGTCCCTGCTAACGCTGACCCTCGTGGTCCTCATGGCCGGTTCCGCCTTCGCCCAGCTGGACAACAGCATGGGTCTCTTCTTCTCCGCCGACGAGTTCACCGAGGAGAACACGAACCTCGATACCATCGGCGCGCCGTTCGACGTGCACGTCGTCCTGCTCGAGGCCACGGTCTTCTCCGTCGGCGGCTACGAGGTCGGCGTCTCGCTGAGCGACGCGAGCGTGTTCGTCCTCGACGTCGGTGGCCCGAACGGCTGGACCAACTTCGGCGACAACACCAACCACCTCGTCGGCTTCCAGACGCCCGTCCCGTCGGACGGCGGCTCGGCCCTGCTCTGCACGCTGAACATGCTGTACAGCGGCGACGCCACCGTGGACATGTTCATGGGCCCCTCCGATCCCAGCAGTGTCGACGGCGCCGGCCCGGCCATCGCCGATGGTGCCAACCCTGACCTGCTCTACGTCTGCAACTACACCAGCGGCCCGGACTTCGACGGCCTCGTCGCGACCCTCAACGGCGACGGCATCGAGTTCCCCGGTGGCGTGGCGACCGAGAACCAGAGCTGGAGCAACGTCAAGGCGCTGTTCTAGTCCTGCGCGACGTCCCAGCGACGACGGGAGGGCCGGGCGAATGCTCGGCCCTCCTCGCGTCCGGGCCCGGCGGCGTCGCGCGTTGCGAGTTGCACGATGGCGAGCTTTCTCGGAGGCGGCGGCTGCGGCCGACACGATCGCCGCGCACGCGGCGGTGATCCGTGTATCTGCGTGTTCAGCCGAGTATTTAGCAAATCTCCGAAACTTTTCGTCAGGCCCCCCGTATCGACTATTGACCGTTGGTCACTTTTTCCGCATCATTGTGCGGGTTCGGAGGGGCCAGACCGATTTCAAGGCGGGGGACGCACGAGATCCTCGCACCGGTCGGTTGATGCAGGCAGCCGGTCGGACGACCTGCTCCGGAGAAACCATATCCAGACCTGCTCAGCACCTAGGAGTGTAAAAATGAAGCGGTTGATGACGATGGCGCTGGTGGTTCTGATGGCCGGAACCGCGTTCGCGCAGCTCGAGAACAGCATGGGCGTGTTCTTCGACGAGGAGATGCTCACCCAGGAGAACACCAACTTCGATCCCGAGCCCGGTGTCGACTTCACCATGTACCTCGCTGTGATCAACACCACGCTGAACTTCGTCGGCGGCTACGAGTGCAGCCTCGCGGCGACCGACGACCTGATCGTCCTGGGCTGGGGCGGCCCGGATGCGTTCTGGGAGGAGGGTGCGTACGCGTACCCCGACGGCTTCTCTTACGGCGGCTTCAACTTCGGTGACAACTTCAACCACCTCGTCGGCTACTCCTTCCCGGTGCCGACCGGTGGCGTGTCGGCGGTCCTCTCGAAGATGCGTGTCATGTACATGGGCAGCAGCACCGTCGAGCTGACCATGGGTCCGTCCGAGCCGAGCAGCGTCGGCGGCGCCGGCCCGGCCATCGCCAATGGCATCGATCCCGACGACCTCGTGGTCTGCACCTACACCAGCGGCCCGGACCTCGGCGGTCTGGTCGGCACCCTGAACGGCGCCGGCATCGAGTTCCCGGTGGCCACCGAGACCCAGAGCTGGTCGAACGTCAAGTCCCTGTTCTAGGACCTGACCCGACGATCGGATCTCCGATCCGCAACGTCGCCACGAGCCCCGGCGTCCCTGGACGTCGGGGCTCGCCGTTTCCCACCCCGCGAGCGCCGATCGACCATCGCGCGCGGCCGGTCTGCAGGTCCGCACGCCGCCCCTGGATCACGTTTCGGCAGGAGAATCATGAGGATTGTGTCGATGTGTTTAGGATATCGTTAGCCATCTTGACGATCCCGTCTCCCCGGTGCACGATGTCCCATCTCCAGCGGGATCGGACCGGTCCGGCGCGTGCCGGATCGCGGCGACTGGGGGTGATGCAGGCACCCCCGATGCAAGGCCGACCGCCCGACCCCGACTTGTCATGCGGACCTGCGCCCACTCCGGGAGATTGATCGATGAAGACCTTGATCACGCTGAGCCTCGCCGTCCTGCTGGCCGGCACCGCCGTCGCCCAGGGCACCAACGCCATGGGCATGTTCTTCGACAGTGCCGATTTCACCTCCGAGACCACCAACGTCGACATCGCCTCCGGCCTGCAGGCGACCGGCTACATCGTGCTGATGAACCCCGCGGTCGACTCCATCGGCGGCTACGAGCTGGGCGTCACCCTCAGCGACGAGGCCTCCCTCGTGCCCCTGAGCGTCACCGGCCCGAACGGCTGGACCAACTTCGGCGACAACCTGAACCATCTCTGCGGCTACCAGACTCCGCTGGAGTACAGCGGCAGCGCTGCCGTCCTGGCGCAGATCAATTTCCTGTTCATCGGCACGGCCACCATCGAGATCACCTACGGCGCCTCCGAGCCGAGCAGCGTCGATGGCGCCGGCCCGGCGATCGCCAACGGCGAGAACCCCGACGACCTGATCGTCTGCGAGTACTCCACCTGCCCCGAGTTCGAGGGCCTGGTCGCCACGGTCAACGGCGACGGCGTGGAGCTGTGCGACGTGGTCGCCACCGAGACCCAGAGCTGGAGCAGCGTCAAGTCGCTGTTCTAGATCCGCGAGGATCGTCGACATCGCCGCACGCGGCGTGGCAGGGGCTCCGGACACCGGTCCGGAGCCCTTCTTGGACCGGACCGATCGCAGCCGATGTGCAACGCCGGCATGCAGGTTGCATGCGTTCGGCGGGCGTCTCGGAGGCCCGTCGAGGGGCGAAGGTTCCTCGCGATGGAGTCACGTGGTCCTCATGGTTTGCACGCTTGACAGGACCAACCTTTGCAGGGATATTCATCGCGTGAAACCGGTCATGGTGCCGGAATCCGGTTAGCTTGGCCACGGACCACGGCTCTACACGGACGTACCGAGCCCCGGATGCGCCGGATGTCACGTGCCGAAGCGGGCGGCGCGCGGCAGGGAGGGAGCTCCCCCGGCAAGGAAGCGGACCTGCGTTCCTTCAGGAGTTGATCATGAAGAAAATGCTAGCTCTCGCGTTCGTGGCCCTGATGGCCAGCGCCGTGGCGGCGCAGCCCGGCATGGGGATCTTCTTCAGCAACGAGTCGTTCACCGATGCCGACACCAACTTCGACACCGCCGGGGCTGCGTTCGATGCGTACCTGGTCCTGCTCGGCGCCGAGTTCGCGAGCGTGGGCGGCTACGAGTGTGGTGTGGACATCAGCGACGCGGGCGTGTTCATCCTCGACGTGAGCGGCCCGAACGGCTGGACGAACTTCGGCGACAACACCAACCACCTGTGCGGCTACCAGACGCCGCTGATGGTCGATCCCGACCAGACCATCGTGCTCGCGACCTTCAACATGCTGTACGCCGGTACGGCCGAGGTCACCATCGCGCTCGGTCAGTCGACCCCGCCGAGCCTGCCCGATTGGGACGGCCCCGTGGTCGCCGACGCGGCGTTCCCCGACGATCTGATCGGCACCTACTGCACCGGTGGCGAGACCCCCGGTGTCGTCGCGACCCTCAACGGTGACGGCGTGACCGCCACCGAGGCCCGCAGCCTGAGCGACATCAAGGCCCTGTTCTAGGTCGCCGGATCGATCCGACGATTGTCGCGTGGCCAGCGATCGACGCGGGGCGGACGCCTGTCCGCCCCGCGCTCGTTTGACCACCGTCGCGGCTCTGGGTATACTGATACGCGGTTGCTTTCGCTCACGCCCACCCCTGATCGCATCGATCCAGACCCCTGAGAATGGAGACATCGTCCATGTCCAAGCAGCTGTCCGTGGGGCGGAATGCCAGCGCCCGGCTCGGGCTGATCGGGCTATCGGTGCTGCTCGCCTGCCCGCTCGTGGCGGCGGCGGGCTGGCCGCCGGAGATCGGAGAGAGCACGCGTCAGGCGTTCACCTTCTCGCTCGAGCTCGCGCCGCCGGCGTGGCAGGCGGGGATGCCGACCGCCGACGGGGAGGCGACGGTCGAACCGGTGCTGCCGGGGTTCGTCAACACCGCCTCGCCGGGGCAGGCGCGCCTGCCCCGCCGGGGGTTCCGGCTGATCGTGCCGCCGGGGACCGTGCCGCGGCTGGAGACGATCGCCGAGAGCTGGCGCGACCTGGACGGTCGGCGGCTGATGACCGAGCCGGTCCCGGTGATGGTCGAGGATCCGCAGACCGGCGAGATCTTCGAGCAGGCGATGCCGCTGCCGGCGGACCGGGACCTGCCCCGCGACCGGATCCCGGCGTCGGTGCTCGCCGAGCTGGACGATCCGGACGTGGTGCGCCCGACCGGACCGGCCGTGCGCCTGGGGGACGTGTCCTGGTGGCGGGGCCGCCGTATCGTGACGGTGACCGTGATCCCGGTGCGGGACGATGGCCGGGGCCAGGCGGCGCGGGCGCTCGCGCGCGGGGAATGGCGGGTGCGGTTCGTCGCGGACGAGACCGCCGGCAAGACGATCCCCGCACCCGGACACCGGCGGCTCACCACGCGCGGCGACGAGCGGTTCGCCGGCCAGTTCCTCAACGGGGCGCTGATGACGCAGCTCTCGACCGAGGCCGCCCACGGTGGGCAGCGCCCGGTGGCCAAGGCCCGGACCGCGCGCAAGGGCACGCCGCTCGGCTACCCCGACGTCCGCGTGCCGGTCAACCGGACCCAGCTCTACCGGATCCGTCACGGCGAGCTCGTGGCCGCCGGTCTGCTGCCCGACGGGGCGGAGGTGCGCGAGTCCGAGCTGCGCCTCTATCAGCGGCGGTACCTCGAGGAGGTCGACGACCCGCTGAGCCCGCTGACCCCGCCGTACGTCGAGGTCGAGGTGCCGATCCACGTGGTCGGCGAGGGCGACGTGTTCGCCGACGACGACCTCCTGCTGTTCTGGGGCCTGCGTCCGGCCGACGACGGGGCGTTCACCGCCGAGATCGACGGCACGGTCCACGAGCTTCCCGATGCCGGCGACCTGCAGGAGCTCCACAACGAGCACAACGTCTACTGGCTGCAGTACGCCGAGCCCGATCCGGGCGAGTCGTGGGCCCGCATGCCCGAGGTGCCGATGCCCGCGGCCGGTGGCGAGCCGCTCGATTCGTACCGTCGCCTCGAACGTTTCGAGTCGGCCGTGGCCTACCGGGAGAACGTGCCCGCGATCACGGTCGACCGCTACTACTACAACGGCCGCATGGCCGAGGAGGTCGACGTCCCGCTGAACGTGTGGTCGCCGGTGCCGGGCCAGGCGGACGCGGTGCTGCGCGCCGGGGTGGCCAACAACTTCGCGTCGGCGCGGACGATGGCCTTCGACCTGATGCAGGACGGCGCGGTCTACGCGCCGCTGCCGCCGTTCGAGCTGCCGTCGAGCCTCTACGAGCGCATCTACACGACGACGCTGCCGGCCGGCGCGCTCGACGTCGACGGCATCGGTCTGAGGATGCAGAACGAGAACACCGCCCTGCGCGTCTTCGCCTGGCTCGACTGGGTCGAGCTCGACTACCGGGCCGAGTACGCCGCGCCCGGCGGGCGGCTCCGCTTCCCGGGCGGCGACCCGGACGTGAGCGTGGGCGACCTCGAGGTCTCCGGCTTCGCCGACGTCGAGGTGGGCATGGTCGAGATCACCGATCCCCGCAATCCGGTGCTGATCAACCTGACGCGCAACAACCTGATCGAGGGCGACGGCGTGACGCTGTCGCTGCAGGTCGACCAGAGCCAGGGGCAGCGGTGGTTCTACGCGGCGAATCGCATGTTCAGCAACGGCGTGCCCGACATCGATTACGGCGAGGCCGAGACCTCCGAGTCCGTGTCGCCGGCCCAGCTCATGGGCGACCGCGCCGACGTGATCGTGGTCACCCCGCCCGAGTTCCGCGAGGCGACCGAGGGCTGGATCGAGTATCGCCAGGGTCGCGATCCCGACCTCACCTTCCACGTCGTCGAGCCGCAGGCCCTCTACGACTGGTACAGCGGCGGTCTGAAGAGCCCCTGGGGGATCAAGCGGCTGGTGAACCACGCGCTGCAGAACCCGGCGTGGGGGACGTGGGCGCTGGTGCTGGTCGGCGACGCGAACGAGAACCCGCGCGAGCTGGGCGTGCCGTCCGATGGGCGGGCGTGGTCGCGCGACTGGGTGCCCACGCACTTCCACGTCCAGGACATCGGCCAGGGCCTGTCACCGGAGGTGCTGGGGTCGGACGAGTGGTTCGGCAACCCGGCCGCCGGCGACGAGATCAACTTCCCCGGCGGCAACCACATCACCGATCCCGCCTCGCTGTACATCGGCCGCATCCCCTGCAACAGCGTCGAGGAGTTCGAGCGGGTGCTCGCCAAGATCGAGCTCGTGGAGAACGATGACGGCAACCAGCCGTGGCGCCGGCGCGGCGTCTTCATGAGCGACGACGCCTGGTCGAGCGGGACGCTCAACGCCGAGGGCTTCACCATCGAGTACGACCGCGGCGAGCTGGCGTTCGAGCGCAGCCAGAACAACGTGCAGGCCGTGCACTGGCGCGACAACGCCGGCATGGTCGCGCTCGAGGCCGACTCGATGATGCTGCGGCCGTTCATGGAACCGCTGCATCCGGACACGACCATGGTGGTCTCGCTCACCGACGCGCGGAACTTCTGCGAGGAGAGCGACGCCACCGAGTCGCTGGTCAACACGCTCAACGCCGGGGCGACCCTGGCGCACTTCCAGGGCCATGCCAACCACTGGCTGTGGGCGCACGAGTCCTGGTTCGTGGACGACCGGCGCAACAACTACCGCACCGACGTCGACCTGATCACCAACGTGGGCCGGCCCTGGCTGTTCTGCGGCATGGGCTGCCACCTGGGCGACTACATCCAGAACGTCGCCGGCTCGAGCGGCGCGGTCGACCCGGGCGTGAGCGAGAAGTTCCTCGTCTGGCTCGATGGCGGCGCGGTCGCCACCTACGCCAGCTCCGGCTACGAGTTCCTCTCGATCAACCGGCAGCTCAGCGAGCTGTTCAGCGAGACCATGATGATCACGACGCCGACGGCGACCATCGACGGCGAGGCGATCGGGTCGCGCTGGATGCTGGGCGAGCTGATGTGGCGGGCGGAGGCCGACTTCCTGGCCATCTCGCAGAGCCGCTACGTCCGCGAGGCGGTCTACCAGTACACGATCCTCGGCGACCCGCTGCTGATGCTCGACGCAGGCCCGCCCGAGGTCGACGCCGAGCTGGTCGGCTCCGGGCCCCTGGATGCCGAGACCGAGCTGGAGGCCAGCGACGCGACCGGCCTGCGGGTGGTCGAGCTGCAGGCGCGCGACGAGGCGGGCATCGACCGCCTGCGGGTGCGCGACTCCGAGGGCAACGACCTGACCGCGACCGCCGTCGAGGCCACGCCCTTCTACGACGACGGCCGGACGCACATCATGGATTACGTGATCACGCTTCCGGTCAGGCCGTTCGCGCACGACATCACCATCGACGTCCACGACGCGGCCGATCGGCTGGACACCGATCACCATCCGTCGTTCACGCTCTCGGTGGCGCACGACTACGAGGCCACGTTCACCGCCGACGGCGAGCCGGTCGACCCGCTGACGTTCGCGTTCACGCCGGGCGATCCGGTCGACTTCGACGTCGTGATCACCAGCGCCGCCTGGCTCGACGACGAGACCCAGGTCGAGGTCGAGGGCGACGGACTGACCGTCACCGGGGTGACCACCACCGTCGTGGACAGCGACCGCCTGGAGGTGGGCTTCACCGCCACGGCGCCCGGCGCGAAGGCCGAGCGCGGCGTGCGCGTCGTGATCGACGGGTTCGAGACCTACGTCGCGCTGGAGAGCAGCGCCGATCCGCCCGCGGCGGGGATCGCCGGCCTGGTGAACTTCCCCAACCCGATGCGCGAGGCGACCCGCTTCGTCTTCGGGACCGACGCGACCAGCGGTCGCGGCAAGGTGCGCGTCTGGACGGTCAGCGGCCGTTCGGTGGCCGACATCGCGTTCAACCTGGCCGGTGGCGGCCAGGAGATGGTATCGTGGGACGGGCGCGACCGCGAGGGCGACCGGCTGGCCAACGGGACGTACCTGTACCGGGTCGAGCTGGAGGGGCCGTCCGGGTCGGTCCGCAGCGACATGCAGCGGCTGGTGATCATGCGCTAGCCGTCCACGAGCGCGTACACGGAGGTGCGCATGCTCACCAGATCGAGTCCAGGCGCCCGGCGCACCGGCCGGCGC
>WJIQ01000345.1 GCA_014730255.1 bacterium
AAGAAGAAGCAAGCGAGCGGGCGCCTGTTCGACATCGAATCGCCCATGGCGATCGAATTGCGGCGCATCATGATCCGGCTCGGCCGGCAGCTCGACCTCGATCGCAAGCGCTCGATCCTGATCAGCAGTTCGGAGCGCGGCGAGGGCAAGAGCCTGTTCTCGCTCCATTTCTCCCTGGTCCTGGCCTACCACCTGCAGAAGCAGGTGCTGCTGATCGACGCGGACGTGCGCCGGCCCGTCCAGCACACCGTCTTCCAGGTGCCCCTCGAGCCCGGTCTGGCGGAGGTCCTCCGGGGCGAGGAGGAGGCCACCGCGATCCCGCGCGAGACCAAGGTCAGCAACCTCCATTTCCTGCCCGCGGGTCTGCCCGGCGGCAACCCCAGCCGGCTGTTCGGCGGCCATCGGCTGCGCGACGCGGTCCAGAAGCTCTACGAGCGCTTCGACATCATCCTCTTCGACTCGCCGCCGGTGGTGCCGGTCTCCGACCCCCTCCACTACCTCGAGGCGGTCGACGGGGTGCTCTACCTGGTGATGGCCGGCCAGACCCACAAGGACGTGGCCCAGCGCGGGGTGGAGATCCTGCGTTCGGCCGGCGCGAACATCCTCGGCGTGGTGGCCAACAACCTCGGCGAGGTCCTGCCCTACTACTACGACAAGAAGTACTACGGGTACGACAAGGGGAAGAAGCGCTGATCCGGTCGCGCGTCGCGTGTCGACCGGCGCCCGGGAGCCCGTCGATCGCGGCAAACCGCGTATTGACCCGCGGCGTCCGGTCTGCGTTATTTGCGCGACCGGAAGACCCCACGCGCCGGCCGGCACGGAGGCGTCCGCCACCGACGGCCGCATCACGATAGGAATCCAGCGAGATGACGGACAAGGCGACCGACAGGAGGGGCGCCGGCGAGGTCGTCGCCGGCGCTTTCCGCGAACTCGGGCAGACGCTGATGGCCTTCGTCAAGGCGCCCAAGGCGCTGTGGGGCATCAACGTGCCCTACGTGATCGAGGGTCTGGTCTACTTCGGGATCCTCACGATCCTCGGCAAGTTCTGCTCCGAGAACATCGACCTGACCGACCAGCAGGCGGGCTGGGTCTATTCCGGGGTGACCAGCGGCATCACCCTCTCGATGCTCTTCCTCGGCGGCGTGAGCGACAAGATCGGCGTGCGCAGGGCCCTGTGGCTGGCCTTCGGGATGTTCGTCGTCGGTCGCGGCATGATCGCGCTGTCGGACACGCTCGACCTGGGGCAGGGCCCCGGATCGCCGATGTTCTTCATGACGGTGCTCGGCCTGCTGGTCATGGTGACCGCCTACGGCCTCTACCAGCCGGCCGCGTACGCCGGCGTCAAGCGGTACACGAACAAGAAGACCGCGGCCATGGGCTACGCGGTGGTCTACGGCCTGATGAATCTTGGCGCGTTCTTCTCGGGCTTCATCTCGCCGCTGGTGCGACGGGGATTCACCGACGTGTTCCCGCCCAACGGGCTCGGCGCGGTGTTCTGGGCCTACGTCGTCCTCTGCGTCGTGGCCCTGGTGGTCACGCTGCTCGTCCTGACCAGGAAGACCGACGAGGAGGCCGTCGCCCGCGTGCAGGCGGAGAACGCGAGCATCGCCGCGAAGAACCGCGAGGCGTCGGGCGAGCCGGAGCCGGACGCGACGCAGGCCGTGACGTCGGCGGTCGTCACGCCGGACATCAACAACCTGCCCTTCATCATCCTGCTGGGCCTCTCGGTCGTCGGCTTCGGACTCGCGGCCTACCAGTGGGTGAACCAGCTCGGCGCCTTCGGGATCGCCATCGGCGCGGCCATCGTGCTGTCGGTCGCGGCGATCGCCGAGTACATGCGCCACCGTCCCGATCATCCGTTCCGTGACGCGCGCTTCACCTTCTTCATCTTCATCCTCATCCCCGTCCAGACGCTGTTCGCGCACAACTGGCTGACGCTGCCCTACTACCTCGACCGCGCGTTCCGGGGCGGGGTGGTCAGCGAGTACTTCGAGTTCTTCTCGAACCTCAACCCCATCCTGATCTTCCTGCTGGCGCCGATCGTGGCCGGCCTGACCGCGCGGGCGAACATCTACCGGATGATGATCATCGGCACGCTGGTCATGGCCCTGCCCACGTTCCTGCTCGCGCTGGGCCCGAACGTGCCGCTGTTCCTGACCTACGTCCTCTTGATGTCCGTCGGCGAGGCCATGTGGCAGCCCCGGTTCCTGCAGTGGATCGCCGAGATCGCGCCCGAGGGCAAGACCGGCATGTACATGGGCATCGGACAGTTCCCGTGGTTCCTGACCAAGTTCGTCACCGGGCTCTACTCCGGATTCTTCGTGGCGCAGTACCTGCCGGACCCGGTCCTGGGCGAGCCGATCCGCAGCGGGCAGATGTGGTTCTTCCACGCGCTCATCGCCATGATCTCGCCGGTGGCCCTGATCCTGGCCGCGAAGTGGATGACCGGCGGCATGAAGGAGCGGGCAGGCGACTAGCCGTCCGGTCTCGCGACAGTCGCCCGATGCCTTACGTGACGACGGCGGCCCCGATGGGCCGCCGTCGTCGTCTGGTCGCCACCGATCGCGGTGGTCCGCCGGTTCGGAGGATCAGCCGTCGAGGCTGGCCTCGAGCTGCTTCCGGATCGTGCCCCGGGCCGCGCCGGCCAGTTCCTCGCAGCGCGCCATCACCTCGGCGGCGCCCGCCCGCGTGTCGGCGACGAAGGCCGGCGCCTCGCTCTGATCGAGGTCCTTCAGACCGGCCAGGTTGATCAGGACGTTGTAGTACGCGCCCTCGGCACCGGTCATCGCGGCCAACACCGCCACGCCGGCATCCGAGAGGCTGTTCTGGTTGCCGATCTCGCCGATCTCGGCCGCGAGCTCGATCACGCGCGGCAGCTTCTCGAGCACGGACAGGGGCACGCGGGTCGCGCCGCGGGTGGCCTCGGCGATGGCCAGGTCGCGGGCCTGCTTCTGCGCGTCGGTCTTCTTCGGCATCCCGAAGCAGTCCATCACCTTGTTGAAGGCGTCGGTGTCGCCGTCGATGGCGTCGAGGAAGAAGTCCTTGAGCTCCTGCGCCTCCTCGGCGATCTCCTTCACGCGGTCCTGAGCCCTGTACTTCTTCTTGCCGACGGTCAGGTTGCCGACCATGGCCACCAGCCCGGCGGCCTGGGCGGCGCAGAGCGCGGCGACCGAGCCGCCACCGGGGGCGGGCGAATCGCTGGAGAGCTCGTCGACGAACTCGCGGCTGGTCATGGACACCAGCGGGCCGTCCACCAGGCCGGCCTGGTACTCGATGACCTTCTCCATGGGGTCGAACTCGCCCAGCTCGCGCAGGCCGAGGCTCTGGATCGCGGTCTCGAGGATCTGCCGCCTGGGGATACCCGCCGACTGGCCGGCCCGGCGCAGGTAGTACTTGCCGGCGGCGAGGAGGTCGCCCTCGGGGATCAGGCCCACGAGTTCCGAACCGGTCACCCGGATGCCGCGGTCCGTGGCGCTCTTGCGGCAGGCCTCGAAGGCGTCGTGGGGCTTGGTGATGGCCGTGTTCACCAGGTTGATGGAGACCTGGGCGCGGTCGTACTCCGGGATCGTCCAGCCCACGGCCTTGCAGGCCTCGAGGCGATAGGGGCCGGGCACGAGGATGTTGTTGCCGTGCTCGTCCTTGACCAGCTTGCCGCTGGCGTCGCGCTTGGCGCGGCCGGCCTCCTTGATGTCCAGGGCGACCTGGCTGGCGAGCTTCTTCTGGCGCGTGTTCAGGTTGACGTTGTAGGCGACCAGGAACCCGCGGGCCGAGACGTTGATCGCCCCCGAGCGCGCGGTGTGGTCGTTCCACTCGTTGGGACCGAAGTCGGGCGCCCACTCCTCGTCGCCCAGCTTGTCGGCGAGGGCCTCGTACTCGCCCTTGCGCACGCTGGCCAGGTTGCGACGCCCCTCGCGCTGGGCGGCCTCCTCGTACAGGTAGACCGGGAAGCCCAGCTCGCGGCCGATGCGCTCGCCGACCGCGCGGGCGATCTCGACGCATTCCTCCATGGTGACGCCGCGGACGGGGACGAACGGGCAGACGTCGGTGCTGCCGTGGCGGGGGTGGGCACCCTTGTGGTGGCGCATGTCGATCAGCTCGCCGGCCCGCTTGACGAGGCGGAACGCGGCCTCGGCCACCGGTTCGGGCTCGCCGATGAACGTGATCACGGTGCGGTTGGTGTCGGCGCCGGGGTCGATGTCCAGCAGGCTGACGCCCTCGACCTCGGTGACCACCGCGGTCACCGCGTCGATGACGCCCTGATCGCGGCCCTCGCTGATGTTGGGCACGCATTCGACGAGCTTCTTCATCCTCGCGCTCCTCGGGGCTTCGGGTCCGGATCCGGCTCTGGCGCGGTCGCGCGGCCGGCGATCGCGCAAAACGTAATCTGCGGGGGCGGGGAATGCCAGCCGGTGCGGTCCCGATGCAACCTCGCTCGGCGGGCATGCGTCTTGGAGGGTGACGGGAGCGCGAGCACTCACCTCCAGACCAGGACGGTCGATCATGGCACGAGCGAGACGACGCACCACCATCCTCACGATCTCGATCGCCGTGGTCGTGGTGGCGGCCATCGGCGGCTACCTGCTGAGCCGGGGCGGCTGGTCCACGGCGACCGAGGCGATCGCGGCCGAGGCCGCCGACTCGAGCCTCGCCGCCGGTGGCGGACCGACCGACGACGTTCCCGCCGTGCCCGTCGAGATCGCCTCGGTCATGCGGCGTGGCGTGGCCGCGTTCCACCGCGCGGCGTCGTCCATCGAGGCCGACCGGCTCGTGGACGTCACCTGCCGGGCCTCGGGCCGGGTGGCCACGGTCGCCGTGGAGGAGGGCGACTGGGTCGAGGCCGGCCAGGTGCTGGCCACGCTGGAGAACGACCGTCAGCGCGTCGAGCTGCGGCGCGCGGAGCTGAAGCTGGCCGAACAGGTCCGTCAGCTCGAGCGCAGCGAGCAGATGCTCGCCGAGAGCCTGGTGAGCGAGCAGGAGCACGAGGCGGTGCGGACCGCCCACGACCAGGCCGTGGCCGAGCGCGACCTGGCACGGATCGCCCTGGAGGAGACCCGGGTCGAGGCGCCGTTCGCCGGCCAGATCACCGACCGCGCGGTCGTGATCGGACAGATGGTGCAGGCGACCGCACGCGCCTTCACGCTCGCCGACTTCGCCCCCTTGCGCGTGCGCGTGCATCTGCCGGAGCCGGTGGCGGCCAAGGTCACCGTCGGCGAGACGGTGATGATCGAGACCGAGGCCGGCAGCGACGACATCGCCGGCCGGGTCGAGCGCATCAGTCCGGTGGTCGACCCGGCCACCGGCACGGTCCGGGTGACCCTGCGTCTGCCCGAGGGCGCCGAGGCTCGCGTCGGCGGCTTCGTCAAGGCTCGCCTGACCACCGACCGCAAGCACGACGTGCTGGCCGTGCCCAAGCTCGCGCTCGTCGAGGAGGGGGGCCTGCGCAGCGTGTTCGTCGCCGCGGCGGACACCGTCCGCAAGGTCGAGATCGAGACCGGCCTCTACGACGAGACGCACGTCGAGGTCACCGCCGGCCTGGAGGAGGGCTGGGAGGTGGTCACTCTCGGCCGGGGCGGCCTGCGGACGGGCAGCCGCATCGAGGTGCTCGAGGATAGCGGCCTCAGCGATCTGGCCGCGCGCTGATCGGCGAAGGAGCGAGACCCGTGTCCATCATCCGCCTCGCCGTCGCGCGCCCGGTGACCGTCAGCATGGTCGCCCTGGCCGCCGCCGTCTTCGGTCTGGTCTCCCTCGATCGGCTCGACGTGGGCCTCCTGCCCGAGATCCGCTATCCGACCCTCACCCTGCAGACCGAGCTCGAGGGCGCCGCGCCCGTCGATGTCGAGAACCTCGTGACCCGCCCGCTGGAGGAGGCGGTCGGCGTGGTGCCCGGCCTGCGCCGCGTGCACTCGGTGAGCCAGGCCGGCCTCTCGCAGATCACCCTGGAGTTCGACTGGGGCACGGCGATGGACTACGCCGGCCTGGACGTCCGGGAGAAGGTCGACCTGGTGCGCCTGCCGGACGAGGCGACGCCGCCCGTGCTCCTGAAGTACGACCCCGCCCTGGACCCGGTGATCCGTGTCGGGCTGTCCGGCGACGTGCCGCTGACCAGGATGCGCGCCGTGGCCGAGGACGTGCTCAAGACCGAGATCGAGGCCATCGCCGGCGTCGCCGCCGCCCGGGTCTCCGGCGGCCTGGTCGAGGAGGTCCAGGTGCTGGTCGACGAGGTCCGGCTGGCCGGCCTGGGGCTGGAGATCGCCCAGGTCGAGCAGGCGCTGGCCCGGCAGAACGTCAACGCCTCGGGAGGCCGGTTGCGCGACCGGGGCGCCGAGTACATCGTCCGCACGCTGCGCCGCTTCGAGGACCTGGACGACCTGCGCGAGGTGGCCGTCGGCGAGGTCGGTGGCCGGCCGGTCCGCCTGGCCGAGGTCGCCGACGTGGTGCGCAGCCACAAGGA
>WJIQ01000346.1 GCA_014730255.1 bacterium
AGCTTGATCTTGCCGGCCCGGACCCCGAGCTGGTCCTTCCAGCGGTAGTCGCCGAAGGCCCAGTCGACCACGACCTGGTTGTTGCCCTCGCTGCCGATGTCCTTGCCGTAGAGCTGCATGCCGACACGCAGCTTGCTGGAGACGTTCGTCGAGGCGTTGAGCAGGTACTCCGAGACGGCGAAGTTGCCGTCCTCGCTGTTGGGTACCAGGAAATCGTTGCCCGAGGACTGGATGAACGACTGGCTGATCATGCCGTGCACCGACACGTCACCCCAGCCGGCCGACACCGGCGCCGCGATCAGGACCGCCGACGCGACGATCCCCAGGCAGAAGGTCTTTCCGATCACGCGCATTGCGTACTCCTCCGTTGAGTGCTGGATCTCGACCACGAGATCATTGGATGATGCCCGCCCTGGATGCATGAGCCCGTGAATGATCGTTTCATTCGCCGGAATCTTTAGCAAGCAGCCTGCCGAACGCGGAAAATTTTGAATTCGGCTTTTTTGGTTTTCATGGATTCGCGCGAGGATCCGATGCGTGGAAATGCATCGGTTTCTGCCATCAGAACCGGAATTCGGGGGTTATTCCGCCGATTCGGCGAGTCGCCGCATCGCCTCGGTGAGGGGCATGGGCGCGCCGGTCCGACGATCCATCGCCACGTGCACGGTCCGGGCCCGGGCCGCCTCGGCCCCGTCGGCAGCAAGGAATCTGTAGGCGAAGGTGAGGGATTTATCGCCGATCCGCTCGCAGGTCATCTCCACGTCGACCTCGTCGCCGAGGCGGAGCGGACGCCGGAAATCGGCCTCGCAGTGCGCGATCGGCATGATCGGCCCGTCGCTCGCGAGCCGCTCGACGATGGGGGCGCCCCGCTGCTTCATGGCGATCTCCAGGGTCTCCTGCACCAGCTCGAAGAGCCGCGGGAAGAAGATCAGACCGGCGGCATCGGTGTGGTTCAGGCGGATCGTGAGGCGGTGGCGCAGGATCATGGTGACCTCTCCGGGGTCGCGGGTCGCGGATCGCCGTCGGCTCCAGGGTCGCCGCCCGGCCTGCGATCCGTCAAGGACGACGATCGCCAGCGGCGATACGCACCGGTCGCTCGTATCATCTCGACCTACGAAAAGATGGTCACCGTGACCGGAGGTACGACTCCATGTTCGACGCCAATCGCCTCCTCGGCCAGCTCCTCGGTAGCCCCGCGACCGCCGGGTTCGCCGGCGGTGTCGCCGGCGGCATGCTCACCAGCAAGTCCGGGCGCAAGCTCGCCAAGAAGGGTCTCAAATATGGCGGCATCGCCGCCGTGGGCGCCCTGGCCTACAACGCGTGGCAGCAGCATCAGCGGCAGCAGGCCGGCACGCAGCCCACCGCCGGTGGTGCGCCCGCCGCCGCAGCCCCCGGCGCGACCGCCGCGACGGCACCGCCGCAGCCGCAGCAGCCCGCCTCCGCGCCGCTACCCGCCCCGCCGACCGGCAGCCGCTTCCTGCCGGCGGAGAACGACGCGGCCGGCCGCAACGCACTCGGTCTGACCCTCGTGCGCGCGATGATCGCCGCCGCCAATGCCGACGGCCGGCTCGACGCGGACGAGATGCAGAAGATCCTCGATCGCATGGGCGAGATGGAGCTCGCCGCGGACGACAAGGCGCTGCTGATGGACGAGCTGCGCCAGCCGGTGACCATCGACGACCTCGTCGCCTCGGCGGACGGTCCGGAGACCGCCACCGAGATCTACGTCGCCGCCCTGCTGGCCATCGAGGTCGACACCGCCGGCGAGAAGCTCTGGCTGCGCGAGCTGGCCACGAGGCTGCAATTGCCCGGAGACGTGGTCCAGAACATCCACGCCCAGCTCGCCGGCTGATCGCGCCCGGCGCGATCTCCAGGCCCGGCGCCGCACCGTCGTGCGCCGGGCCTTGCACCCTCGATCACCGATGGCGAGTTTTGGTGGCCCACCCGCAACCGCGAGCGAGTCCGATCGTGCGACTGACCCTGATCCTCACCACGCTGCTCTGCGCGCTGGTCCCCGCCACCGCCCTCGGCGACCTCGCCCCCGGCGACACCCTGCTGGTCGACCTGCCGGACCTGGTCGTCCGTGGCGACGAGGCCGCGCCGGTCAAGCTCGACCGCACCCGGCTCGAGGCGCCGGTGATCCGGCGCCAGGACGCGGTGACGCTCGCCGAGCTCGGCCGCCTGCTACCGTCCGCCCGCGTGGCGGTGAACTCGCGCGGCGATGCGCACGCGATGATCCGCGGCGCGCCCGAACGCCACGTCACCACCTACCTCGACGGCATCCCCCTGAACCTGCCCTGGGACGAGCGCGTCGATCTCGCCTCGATCCCCACCGTCGGCATCGGCGCCATCGAGGGCCGGCGCGGCGTGGTGAGCGTGCTCGACGGCCCGGGCACCCTGGCCGGCAGCGTCCGGCTGCTGCCGCCCCGGCTCGGCACGGATGCCTCGTCGCTGGTGCGCGCGACCGTGGGCGACGGCGGACGCGGCGCGGTGGAGGCGCGGCATCAGCGACGCGCCGGCGCATGGTCGTTGCTCGGCGCCGGCGCCTGGCACACCCGCGACGACTGGCCGCTTCCCGGGTCGGGCGATCCGCGCCTGGCGAGCGATCGCCGGCAGTGGTCGGGCCTGGTGCGCGCCGCGCGGCCCACCGCCGGCGGGGGGCGCGTCAGCCTGCTGGGGGCGGGCTGGACCGGCGAGCAGGGCTCGCCGCCGGAGCTGCACCTGGGCGACGACGCCCGGTTCTGGCGCTACCCGGTGCGCGAACGCCTGGTGCTCGGCGGCGTCCTGGAGCAGCCGCTCGGCGAGGCCTGGGATCTGGGCGCCACCGTGTCGGGCGACCTTCACCACCAGGAGATCGATGCCCGCGGCCCCGACCGCTGGGGAGCACCCCGGGTCGCGGGCGACGACTACGAGACCTCCTGGGACCGCACCGCCAACCTCCGCCTGCGCCTGACGCGCTGGGTCGGCGAGCGGGCGACGGTCGCCGTGCAGGGCTCGGCCCGGTACACGCACCATCGCGAGATCGCGGCGGTGGGCGCGCCCGAGCGCGACTACGCGCAGTGGCTGACCTCGCTCGCGACCGAGGGCGAGCTGCGCCTGGATCGCCGCTGGACCGTACGGGCCGGCGCCGGCTGGGACCGCGTCGCCGTGCCCCAGGCCGGCGATCGCACGCCCAGCCCGGACACCGACGCCGCCGCCCTCAACCTGCGCCTGGTGCGCGATCTCGGCCGCGGCCAGGCCATCCACCTCGCGGCCACGCGCCGCAGCCGCTTCCCCTCGCTGCGCGAGGCCTATTCGGGCGCCCTCGGCCGCTTCGTGGTCAACCCCGACCTCGGACCGGAGCGGCAGGACCAGCTCGAGCTGGGCGGCATCGTGTCCGGCCCCACGTGGTCGCTCGAGGCTGCCGGCTTCCTCACCCGTCTGGAGGACGGCATCGAGCGCGTGGCCATCGACGAGACGCGCTACCAGCGGGTCAACCAGGGCCGGATCGACGTGCCCGGCCTCGAGCTGCGCGGCCGCTGGACCCCGCAGGCCGACCTCGCGGCCAGCCTGCAGCACACGGTGCTCGATGCGCGCGTGAAGGGCGACGGCGAGGAGCGCCCGGCCGAGGACCGCCCGGCCTACATCGCGCGCGCGGAGATCGCCTGGGAACCCGCGATCGGACCCGGGGTCGCCATCGAGAGCCGCGTCACCGGCCCGCGCTGGAGCGCCGACGGCACCGCGCCGGACGGCCTGCGCCGCCTGCCGGCCGGGGTCACCTGGCACCTGCGCGTCGCCTGGCGGACGCTGCTCGACGGCCGCGAGCTCGAGCTGCACGTGCGCGCGGACAACCTCTTCGACCAGCGCGTGGACTTCCAGACGGGCCTGCCCGCGCCG
>WJIQ01000347.1 GCA_014730255.1 bacterium
CAAAGCCACGGGAAAAAGGAAGGCCCCACGAAAAAACGGGCCGCGTCGGCGACCCGTCGATCTCGCTGGTGGGCGATACTGGATTCGAACCAGTGACCTCTTGTCTGTCAAACAAGCGCTCTAACCAAAACTGAGCTAATCGCCCACCGGGAGGAGCAAATCTAGCAGCGGGTCCCGAAAAGTCAACCCCGGGAACGCGCCTCCGGGCCCACCGACGCGAGCAGGGTCCCCGGGGGGACCCTGCCGCGCTGGTCGTGGCCCGTCGCAGCTAGCTCAGGAAATCCACGAGCTTGTCACCATTGACGGCCTGGCGGATCTTCTTGAGCGCCTGGTTACGGATCTGACGGACGCGCTCGCGCGAGAGCTCGATGTCCTGGCCGATGGCCTCCAGGGAGCTGGTCTCCTGATCGCCGATGCCGTAGTAGCGCATCACGATGTCCCGCTCGCGCGGGGTGAGCAGCTCGAGGGCCTGCGACATCTCGAGCTGGAGCTCGTCGGTGACGTAGCCGTCCTCCGGGTTCATGTCCTCGGGATCGACCAGCGTCTCGGCCAGCGTGACGTCGTCGTCGTAGATGCTCTGATCGAGGCTCACCATCGGCCGGCTCGCCGCGCGGATCTGGTGCATCTTCCTCGCGGAGAGCTGCAGCTCGTCGGCGATCTCGTCCTCCTGCGCGGGGCGGCCGTGCTTCTGCTCGAGCGCCTGCGCCGTGCGCTTGATCTTCTGGGCCTGCTGGCTGCGGTTGATCGGCAGGCGCACGGTGTTGGTCTGCTCGGCGATGGCCTTCTGGATGGCCTGGCGGATCCACCACACGGCGTAGCTGATGAACCGGAAATCGCGGCGCTCGTCGAAGCGCTTGGCCGCGGTGATCAGACCGATGTTGCCCTCGGCGATCAGGTCCATGTAGCTGAGGCCCTGGTTCAGGAACTTCTTGGCCACCGAGACCACGAAGCGCAGGTTGGCGTTGACCAGTCGATCGAGCGCGTCCTTGTCGCCCTTGCGGATGCGGCGAGCCAGCTCGAACTCCTCCTCCTTGGTCAGGAGTCGGTGCTTGCCGATCATCTGGAGGTAATGCTGGAGGCTGGCGTCTTCGCGGCGATCGCTGCTGAGTTCGACTTCGTACATGGGCTCCTCCCTCGTCTATCGGGAGCCGCAGTGCGGCCTGGTTTGTAAAAGGCCGTCCGGGGGGTCGGCCTGAGGTTCTGCTTCGCGTTTCTGCCTGCGTTGCCGGGGAACAACGTCGGCAGGATTGGGTTCCACTGAAATCAGAACTCTCGCGGTACTATTTCTAACACACGCGAAGCATAGACACCAGCATTTTCTCTGTCAATCAAAAACTTGGACATTAACGAGACAGAAACAGGGGCGGCCGCGGCCGCCCCTGTCCATCCAGGTCGCGGAATCAGTCGTCCACTTCCTCGTATTCCGCGTCGACCGACCCGTCCGAGCCGGTATTCGCGCTTTCCTGGCTGCCGGCCTCGCCCTCGGCGGCCTGCTCGGCCTGCTGCTTCTGGGAGGCCTTCTCGTACGCCTTGGAGGCGAGATCCTGGACAGCGGCCATGAGGGCATCCTTGGCGGTGCGGATGATCCCCGCATCGTCCCCGGTGCACGCCTCCTCCAGGGCCTTGGCCTTGGTCTCGACGTCCTCCTTCTGCGAATCCTCGAGATCGTCGCCCAGCTCCTCGACCGTCTTGCGGGCCTGGTGCACCAGGGCCTCGGACTCGTTCTTCAGGTCGACCAGCTCGCGGCGCTTCCGGTCCTCCTCGGCGTGCGCCTCGGCGTCCTGGACCATGCGGTCGATCTCCTCCTCGCCCAGGCCGCTCGAGGCCTGGATCTTGATCGACTGCTCCTTGCCCGTGGCCTTGTCCACCGCGCTCACCGAGAGGATGCCGTTGGCGTCGATGTCGAAGGTGACCTCGATCTGCGGCACGCCCCGCGGCGCCGGCGGGATGCCCACGAGCTGGAAGCGCCCGATGGTCTTGTTGTCGACGGCCATCTCGCGCTCGCCCTGCAGGACGTGGATGTCGACCCGGTCCTGGTTGTCGGCCGCGGTCGAGAAGACCTGCGACTTGCGGGTCGGGATGGTCGTGTTGCGCTCGATCAGGCGCGTCATCACCCCGCCCAGGGTCTCGATGCCCAGGCTCAGCGGCGTGACGTCCAGCAGGACGATGTCGCCGAGGTCGTCGCCCGCGAGGACGCCGCCCTGGATGGCCGCACCCACGGCGACCACCTCGTCGGGGTTCACCGACCGGTTGGGCTCCTTCTTGAACAGCTCCTTGACCTTGGCCTGCACGGCCGGGATGCGGGTCGACCCGCCGACCAGGATGACCTCGTCGATGTCCTCGGGCTTGAGATCGGCGTCCTTCATGGCGTCCAGGCACGGCTGGACCGTCCGCTGGACGAGCGAATCGACCAGCGACTCGAACTTCGCCCGCGTCAGCGTCAGCGCGAGGTGCTTGGGGCCGCTCTGATCGGCGGTGATGAACGGCAGGTTGACCTCGGCCTGGGTGCTCGACGAGAGCTCGCACTTGGCGCGCTCGGCGGCCTCCTTCAGGCGCTGCAGGGCCATGGGGTCCTGGCTGAGATCGATGCCCTCCTGGTGGATGAAGTATTCCACGAGGTGGTCGATCACCTTCTGGTCGAAGTCGTCGCCACCGAGGTGGGTATCGCCATTGGTGGCCTTGACCTCGAAGACGCCGTCGGCGATCTCCAGGATCGAGATGTCGAAGGTGCCGCCGCCGAGGTCGAACACCGCGACCAGCTCCTCCTTGTTCCGGTCCATGCCGTAGGCCATGGCTGCGGCGGTCGGCTCGTTGATGATACGCTTGACCTCGAGTCCGGCGATCTTCCCGGCGTCCTTGGTCGCCTGGCGCTGACTGTCGTTGAAGTATGCCGGCACGGTGATCACCGCCTCGGTGACCTCCTCGCCCAGGTGCTCCTCGGCGATCTCCTTGAGGCTGCGCAGGACCTGCGCGGAGATCTCCGGCGGGGTGAACTCGCCGTGGCCGGTCTTGATGCGGGCCACGCCGCTGGGTCCCTTGACCACCTCGTACGGCACCTCGCCGATCTCGGTGGAGACCTCGTCGTACATCCGGCCCATGAAGCGCTTGATCGAGTAGACCGTGTCGGTGGGGTTGGTCACGGCCTGACGCTTGGCCAGCAGGCCGACCAGGCGCTCCCCGTTCTTGTTCCACGCCACCACCGACGGGGTGGTGCGGTTGCCTTCCTTGTTCTGGATGACGCGCGGTTCGTCGCCATCCATCACGGCCACCACGCTGTTGGTGGTGCCGAGATCGATTCCGATGATCTTGCCCATGATCGACTCCTTCCGGGGATCGCGTGACGTA
>WJIQ01000348.1 GCA_014730255.1 bacterium
CCGTGGTGGCGCTCGAGCATGGGCGCGATGCCCCGCATCATCTCGATGGCGACCGCCTCGTCGGGCTCGTCGACCTTGACCACCTGGAAGCGCCGCGTCAGGGCGGGGTCCTTCTCGAAGTACTTCTTGTACTCGGCCCAGGTCGTCGCGGCGATGGTGCGCAGGTCGCCGCGGGCGAGGGCGGGCTTGAGCAGGTTCGCCGCGTCGTTCTGGCCCTCCTGGCCCCCGGCGCCGATGAGCGTGTGGGCCTCGTCGATGAACAGGATGATGGGCACCGACGAGGCGTGGACCTCCTCGATCACCTGCTTCAGCCGGTTCTCGAACTCGCCCTTCACCCCGGCGCCGGCCTGCAACAGACCCAGATCGAGCGACTTGACGGCGACCCCGCGCAGCGGCTCGGGCACGTCGCCGGCGGCCACACGCTGGGCGAATCCCTCGACGACGGCGGTCTTGCCCACGCCGGCCTCGCCGGTGAGGATCGGGTTGTTCTGGCGACGGCGGGTCAGGATGTCGACGATCTGCCGGATCTCGCGGTCGCGGCCCAGGATGGGGTCCATGCGGCCGTCGCGGGCCTCCTGGGTGAGGTCGACGGTGAACTGGTCGAGCGCGGGCGTGGCCACGGCGCGGCCGCCCTCGGCCGGCCGGCCGCTGGCCGCGGTCGCCCCGCCACCCTGATGGAAGACCTCGCGATCCTCGGGGGTGCCGGCGACGATGTCCGGCAGCTTCGCGGCGAGGTCCTCGACGTTGATCGCCTCCAGATCGGGGCAGGCCTCGCGCAGACGACGCCCGATGTTGCGGCTGGCGAGCGCGGCCAGGAAGACCACGCCCGAGCGCAGGCGCGAGTGCTCGTACTCGACCGACGCGCGCAGCCAGCCGTCCTGCAGCAGCTCCTCCACGTCCGGACCGAGCGCCGGACGGCCGCTGTTGCCGGTCTTGTACTGGTCGAGGCCGCGCTCGATGCCGCGCAGCACGGCGTCCGGGGCGAGGTCGTAGTGCTCGGCGATGCGGGCGAGATCCATGCCGGGATCCTCGGCCAGCTTCACGAGCCAGTGCTCGGCCGCGACCTCGTAGTGCGAACGCGACATGCACAGGCCGGCCGCGCCCTCGAGTCCGCGGCGGGTCTGCGGGGTGAGCTTGCCGACCATGTTCTTCAGGTTCAGAGCCATGAGCGCGTGGCCTCCGTCGGGTTCAGGCGGCAGCCGCCCCCACCACGACCTTCGTGGCGTCGGGGTCGCGGGCGGTGCCCAGCCAGGTGGTCCAGCCCAGGCGCGGCGGTGTCTCGCCGCCACCCAGGCGCAGGGGCGGCACCTCGGCCGCCCCGAGATCGAGCAGGATGTCGAACGTGAGTTCCGGCCCGGCCGCCAGGCGCACCAGGTCGTGCAGGGCCGCGTGGGAACGTCCGCAGGGCAGCAGATCCTGGAACGCGTCCCAGGTCAGCGGTCCGATCACCAGCCGGAAGCGCGACTGGGCCAGCGGAACCTGGTCGCCCAGGACGCAGTCGACGCCCAGGGTGGTGCCCAGGGTGCCGAGCTGGGAGCAGTCCTCCGGTTCGAGCGCGAACCAGCGCGCGACGAACTGCTCCACGCGCGCGGGGACGTCGAAGATCCGGGCGACCAGATCGGTCAGCCCCTCGGCGCTGGTCAGCCCCGGCCGCAGCAGGCCGACGCGACCGAGCAGCAGGCCGTCGGACAGCGGGACCCGCGCGCGGGCACCCTCGGCGCTCAGCCCCAGCAGGGCCCGCAGGGCGGTCTCGTAGAGGCCGACCGCCGAGTCGCCGAGCCGCTCGTGCACGATGGCCGGGCGATTCTTCTCCCACGCCCGGTGGAACAGCGCGATGAACCGGTGATTGAACAGGTCGAGGAACTCGTGCAGCGCCGGCTGCTTGTCGCGGTTCTGCTGCGCGACGTCCTCGGAGAACGGGGTCGGCAGCGAGCCGAAGCTCGCCGGGGTCGCCACGCCGATGAACGTCGTCGTGAGCTCGGCGCGCCCCGAGACGTCGGGATCCAGGCGGATGCCGACGACCTCGCTGGTGGGGAAGGCGAACGACACGCTGGTGCGGAAGCGCAGGGCCTCGCGCTCGGCCAGGTCGCCCTCGCCGACGGGCGCACGGTCGCGCGCGCCGAGCTGCCAGAGGCGCACGGCCTGGAAGAACTCGTAGCGCCAGCCCTCGGCGAGCATGTGATCGCCTAGACAAGCGCCCGTTCGCCGGCTCGAGGCGGCCATCGCTTCAGCACCTCCTCCCGCTGCTGGCTGGTGGCGACCAGCTGGGTGAAGCCGTTGATCGGCGCCAGGTGCCCGAGGAACCGCTCGATCACCGCGGCGAGCAGGTAGGCGCCGCTGCCGGCGAAGCGGCCCTCGTCCAGGTGCAGCCGGACCTCGGTGCCCCGCGCGAAGAGGCCCGTGCCTCCGGCGTGAACCCGCCGGAGGACCGACCGGCTGCGGATGCCGATCACCCCGGCCACGCGCTGGCGCGCCGCCGACATGCCGGTGAAGTCGAGCAGGCCGAGCACCTCGCGCAGCGCCACCGGGTCGAGCCAGTCGTCATCGGACTCGCCCTCCAGCGGCGGACCGGTCAACGAGACGTGATTGACGTTCAGCAGGCCGATCAGACGCCACAGCCCCTGACGGCGCTCCGGCGGTCGCAGCGTCCGGGTGGGCTTGCGCAGCACCCGGATGCGCGCCACGCCCGGCCGGCCCTCCACCTGGAAATCGCCGCGCGGGTCGCCCAGCTGCAGGTCGCTGGGCAGGTCGCCGTTGCTGCACAGGGCGGTGACGTTGAGCGTCTGCGCCGGCATCTCCTCCAGCGGCCGCGCCGCGCGGTCGATCAGGGTGAGGTAGGTCGTGGTGCCCTGGTCCTCGCCGGGGTTGACCCGCGTCGAGGACTGCCAGAACGCCCCCTGCTCGCCGGCATACCGATGGCCCATGGCGTGCAGGGCGTGGAACTCCTGCGACGTCCCGCTGGTCGGGTCGTACGCCTCGACCGTCTCGATGCTGTGCACCTCGTAGGCCTTGTCCGCGCGGTGGTCGGGGATCACCGGATACTCGCTGCGCAGGTGCGTCAGCCGGATCGGCTCGGCGTCGTGGCGGAAGAGGTTGGCCGCCGGCGTGCAGCCGAGCTTCAGGTTGTCCGGGCTCAGCTTGCCCTCGAGGTCGAGCGGCAGCTCGTCCAGCAGCACGAGCACCTCGAGCGTGTGGCCGAGGCCCGCTCGGACCCGGCCCGAGAGGCCGGTGAGCTCGGCGAAGAGGAATTTCTCCGGGAACGCGAAGTACTCCTGAACCAGCCGGTGACCGAGCGGCGCGCCCTGCGGGAACTCGAGCACGCCCTCGTCGCGGCCGAAGCCGATGGGCCGCAGGTGATCGGGCGTCAGGGGCACGGGCCGGCCACGCTCGGCGCCGGCCTGGCTCGGCCGCACCAGGAGGCCGAGCGGCTTGCGGAACAGGACCTCGTACAGGCGATAGACCACCGAGGCGTCGCCGTCGAGGTAGAAGGCCAGCGACTCGACGGGCAGCTCGGCGAAGCTCTGAGCACCACGCGTCTGCAGGCGGATCCGCAGCGCGGCCGAGGCGCCGGGCGGGATGCCCGGGCCGCCGGCCCCGAGGCCGATCACGTCCAGGCCGGTCACGTCGATGGGCCACAGGGTGACCGGGTACGAGGTGCGGAAGCGGCAGCTCACCCCGCCGGCGGGGCGGGTGTGGATCTGCGTGCCGCGCGGGACGTCGATCCCGCTGGTGGACTCGCTCTGGTCGGGGTCGGGCTGGAACTGCACGACGGTCAGCGACGGGATGGGCGTGACCAGCGGCGGGCACAGGCTCTGCAGGAAGGCGCCGGCGATCTCGGGGAACTCGTCGTCGAGGCGCAGCTGCACGCGCGCGGCGAGCATGGCGAAGGCCTCGATCAGCCGCTCGACGTGCGGGTCGTTGCAGCGGTCGGCCTCGAGCTGCAGCAGGTCGGCGATGGCCGGGTACCGCTCGGCGAAGACCGTGGCCTCGCGCCGGATGTAGCGCAGCTCGCGTTCGTAGTGATGCAGCAGCTCGTCACGCATCGTCGGCGTCCTCGAGGTGGACCTCGCTGGTCTCCATGTCGACGTCGGTGTCGAAGGCCACCGGCTGGCGCAGCGGCTCGACGTGCAGCGTGCCGCGGATCCGGAACCGCGCGTTGGAGGCGCCGACCGTGCCGACGGACTGCCCCCCCTCGACGTACTCGACGCGGATGCTGGCCGGCACGAGCCGCGGCTCGAACCGGCGCAGGATCTCGGTGATCAGCTCGCAGATGTGGCGGCGATCGCGGGAACTGCTCCCGGAGTACATCGCCAGGTCGGGCAGACCATAGGTGAGCAGGGAACTGGAAGCCTCGGGCAGGCGGTCGATGTCCAGCAGATCGGTCCGACGCGTGTTCAGCAGCCGCTCGACGTCGCGCCGGACCGAGGCGACGAGCTGGCGGGCGTCGATGCGCAGGGCCGCCGAGGTGACGTCCTGCGGAGCGAGCGTGAGCCGGTCCCAGAAGGAAGGGCGAAGGCGATCGTGCTTGCTGGACCCCGGCATGTCGCTCCTTTCCAGGTGGCCGCGGGATCCGCCGGACCGGGGCGGGTCTCCCGGTCGGGGGGTGGTCCGGATCAGGATGTGAACGCGAGGGACCGCAACGAGAGCAGCGGCACCTCGTGCACCTCGGCGTCGACGTCGGCGCGGGCGAACATCCGTTGCCCCTGGCCCTCGGCCAGCCCCGGGTCGCCGCCCCACGCCGTGCCGCGCCCGAGCCTGAGCGCGGGATCGGTCCAGGTCTCGCAGCCGACGTACCGGCAGGGCAGGTGCGCCGACAGCTCCTCCCCATCGGTCTGGGTGATCCGGGCCGGCGCCCAGATCAGATCGGGCAGCCGCTCGGGATCGCTCAGCTCGAGCGACGCGATGCGCTCCCAGGGCAACCAGAGGTACCGCCCGCCGGCGAAGACCTCGCAGACCGAGCCGAGCCGATCGTCCAGGTCGCGCCAGGCCGTGAGATCCTCGCCGTCGACGACCCCGCTCAGGTCGGGCTGGGCGGCGATGGCACGGTCGATCTCCTCGATCGCCGCCGAGATATCGCCCGCCCGCCAGGCCTGCAGGGCGGTCCAGCGCCGCTCCACGTGCTCGGGCGTATCGTCGGGCAGGACGGGCGTGGCCTCGCCCGTGAACACTCCCTGGCGGTGGATCTCGGCGGTGAGCAGTCCGCGCAGGAACTGCACGGACCGCTCGTAGTCCTGATCGGTGGCCGCCAGCACCCGCAGGTGGCTGGCGGCCCGATCCCAGTCGCCGGTGTGGGCCACCATCGCGAAGAGCAGCGAGCGTGCCTCCGCGTCGGTGGGGCTGGACTTGACCGCGGCCGTCTGCGCGGCGATGGCCCCGTCGAGGTCGCCGTCGCGCCAGAGGTCCGCGGCCGTGGGCGTGGTCATGCCGGCACCGTCCTTCTCCGCGGTCCGCGAACGGACCGCTTATTCGGCCGCGTTGGTCTCGAGGTTCCAGGAGCCGGTGGTGTTGCCGCCACCGCCGCCGTCGGCGCGCTTCTGCTGGGTGTAGACCCACTCGATCTTGCCGTAGTTGAACGACACGGTCTCGGTGGGCAGCGACTCCTTCTGGCCCCCGTAGGCGACGTCCGAGACCACGACGTTGGTCAGGGTGACCACCAGGAACGGGACCTGCTTGCCCTGGCCACCGGCCCGCAGCACCGTCAGCGCGATCTTCGGGATGTGCGAGCCGTCGCAGCAGCGCTGCGCCAGCACGGGCGAGGCGAGGTCGATCTGCTTGGTGACCGTGAAGTCCGAATGCGTGGTGCGGCCCGTGGTCGCCCCGCCGGAGGAACTGGCGGAGATGTCGGTGCTCTGATGGACGTTATGGCTGAAGTCGACGATCTCGATCTGCTTCTCGTATCCCTTGGCGGTGGACTCGCCGGGGATCCCCTCGATCTGGAGATAGGCATCGATCATGACCGGGTTCCTTTCGCTGGGCGTTGGCGACAGGTGAGCGGCGCCGGCGATGACGTCGCACGGCACCGTTGACAGGATTCCGGGGACGGGCGCCGGAGCCCCCGCCCCACGAGTCTATCGTGATGCTAGCTGGCCGCCTCCGGAAGGTCGGCGACCAGACGCAGCGACACGTTCAGTTCCTCCAGCTGGAAGTGCGGCTTGAGATAGGCGACGGCCTTGTAGCAACCGGGCCGCGCCTTGTCCTCGGCCACCTCGACGTGCGCCTCGCGGAGCGGCCGCTTGGACTTCTGCTCCTGCGTGGCGTCGTCCTGGTTGAGCACGTACTGGTTGATCCAGTTGTTGAGGTAGTCCTGCACGTTCGAACGCGACGCGAAGGACCCCACCTTGTCGCGGCAGATGGCCTTGAGGTAGTGCGCGATGCGGCTGGTGGCCATCAGGTACTGGATCTTGCGCGACAGGTCGGCATTGGCCGTGGCGGCGTCGTCCTGGTAGACCTTCGGACGCTGCACGCTGTTGGCCCCGAAGAACGCCGCGTAGTCGGTGTTCTTGCAGTGGATCAGCGGGACGAAGCCCAGGTCGCTGAGCTCCTTCTCGCGGGTGTCGGGGATCAGGACCTCGGTGGGGCACTTCGAGCCGACGTCGCCCTCGCGGGTCTTGAACGTGTGGATGGGCAGGCCCTCGACCAGGCCGCCGCCCTCGGGGCCGCGGATCGCCACGCACCAGTGATGCTGCGAGAACGAGTCGGTGAGCCGGCCGACGAACGAGTAGGCGGCGTTGGTCCACAGGTAGCGGTCGTGGTCGCCGCTGACGTCCTCCTCGAAGTCGAACGCCTCGACGGGCTTGGAGTCCTTGCCATACGGCAGGCGGCCCAGGACGTGCGGAACGGTGAGCGCGACGAAGCGCGCATCCTCGCTGTCGCGGAAGCTGAGCCACTTGGTGTTCTCGGGATTGCTCTTGTCGAACACCTTGGCCAGGTCGCGCGGGTTGGGCATGTCCGTGAAGCTGTCCAGGCCGAACATCTCCGCCCCGGCGGCCGAGACGAAGGGCGCGTGGGCGGCGGCCGCCACGTGGCTGATGTGCTCGAGCAGCTCGATGTCCTGCGGATGGCGCGTGAACTCGTAGTCGCCCAGCAGGCAGCCGTAGGGATCGCCGCCGAACTGGCCGAACTCGTTCTCGTAGACCTTCTTCCAGAGCGCCGACTCGGTGAACTCGGCGGCCGACTGGAAGTCGCGCAGCAGCTCCTTCTTGTTGAAGTTGAGCACGCGGATCTTCATCGAATCGCCGGTCTCGCTGTTCATCACCAGGTGATGCAGGCCGCGCCAGGTGCTCTCGAGCTTCTGGAACTCCTCGTGGTGGAGGATCTCGTTGAGCTGGCGCGAGATCATCTCGTCGATGGCGGCGATCCGGTTCTGGATGGTCTTCGAGGCATCCTTGGCCACGACCGTGCCCGGGTCGATGAGCTGGGCGACCAGGTCCTTGAGCATGGCCTGGCCGTAATCCCGCGAGGCGTCGTCGCGCGCCTTGATGCCGGTGGAGATCATGTCGTCGAGGATGTCCTTGCCGTCGAGCTCCAGGAGCTCCTCGACCTTCTTCTGCTGCTTCTTCTCGGCCATCACGAACCCTCCCCGCCCGAGCCGGGCTCCTCGATCTCCATCGCGTCCTTGAGCTTGTCCCGCAGCTCGGGATTCTGGACGATGGCCTCGAGCAGCTCCTCGAGGCGATCGTTGCCCTCGGTCTTGCTCAGCAGCGCCTTGAGCCGGGTGCGGATCTCGAGCAGGTCGTTGAGCGGGCCGACCTGCTTGACCACGTTCTCGGGCGAGAAATCGTCGAGCTTGGAGAACTCGAGCTCCACCGAGAGCTCGCTGCCGTCGTCCTGCAACGTGTTGTCGACCTTGAAGGCGGCGCGGGGCTTCGAGCTCTTGAGGATCTCGTCGAAGTTGTCGCGGTCGATCTCGACGAACTTGCGATCCCTCGGCTTGGGCAGGGGCTCGGAGGGCGCTCCGGAGAGGTCGGCCACGACGCCCACCACGAACGGCAACTCCTTCGAGACCTGCGCACCGTTCAACTCCACGTCGTAGGAGATGTGGACCCGGGGCGGCCGGATCCGCTCCTTCTTATCGTAGATGCTTCCGCTGGCCATGCGGCGTCCTCCCATTCACAATGGAAACCCGAGATGCGATACTCGAGGCCCGGACCCGCCGTCCGGGATCCAGACGAAGTCGAGAATCGATCTCATCAAGAGAGAAGAAGATTACTCCTCTTCGCTCAACGATTGCAACCCCAAGATCTTGGCGACCTCGAAGCGCGCGTCCTCGCTCTGGACGACGTCGCGGAAGAGATCCTCGAACGTCATGTTGCCCCAGCGCACCGCACGTTCGACGAGCGCCGACACCGGGCTATGAGGTTCGGTACGACGGAGGTAATCCGCAACCTCCCGCAGACGCCGGAACGCCTCGTCACGATTACGGATAGGGCCGGCCGGACCCGCCGACGCCGCCGCGGGCGCGGACGCCTCGGACACCGTCCCGGCTGGCTCGCCATCGGCCGCGGGCTCGGCGTCGACCTCGATCTGGCCCGCCTTGTACTTCTCCAGGTAGTCGCCGATGTCGTCCAGGAGATTGCGCAGATCCAGCAGGTAGGGGGCATCCTCGCCGAACCGCTCGGCGCAGACCCCATCGAGGGCGGCCAGCGCCGCCTGGCACTCGCCGATCTCGGCGACCGCGGTCTCGAGGCGCTCGACCGGCGTGCCGACCAGCGCCGCCCGCCACTGCTCACCGGAGATCAAGCCGGCCTCGATGAGCTCCTGGTGCGTCGTCGAATCGGCCTTGGTCGCGGCCTCGTCCACCCGCCGGGACTGCTCGTAATCGAACCAGCTGTGCATCTGGCCACCGATGGGCGCGACCACCGGCACGCGCTTGACCGCGAGCAGGAAGTCCTGGCTCGAGCCGACCCAGGACAGCGGCCGGGCCCGGATCGCGGGGATCACCTCGCCCTCGTCCCAGCCGGGGTGCAGCGTCTCCCAGAAATCGGTCACCAGGCCGGTCATCAGCTCGAGCCCCGCCTTCAGCCCCGGCCAGCCCTCGACGTGCAGGAGGCCCTGGGTGAGGCTGGCGACCAGCTCGAGGTCCTTGGTCTTCTCCGCCAGGGCGTCGCGGCAGAGGTTGACCACCCCGCGCCAGTCGGCGGTCTTGGCCTCGCCGCCCGGATCGAGCAGCGGATCGGACTCGCGCTTGAGCTCCTCGAGCTGGGCGAAGGTCTGATCGGCGGCCTGCAGGCGGAGATCCTCGCCGGACGGAAGGTCCTCGCTGATCGGCTGCAGGAGATCGGAGAGATCGGGCATCGTGCGCTCCTCGGGCTCTTGCGTGGTCGCACCCTGGCGACCATACCACGAAACAGGGGCGGCCCAAATGGCCAATGAGACGACTCTATCAGTTCAGACGGACCGCCTCGCCCTCGACCACGACGTCGTCGCTGGCGGCGATGGTCACCCCGCCCGCGGACGCGCGCAGCTCCAGCTCGTCCGCCTTCAGGCACAGCCGGCCCGGCAGCTCGACGTCCACGTCC
This sequence comes from bacterium, assembly GCA_014730255.1. Taxonomy (GTDB): domain Bacteria; phylum Krumholzibacteriota; class Krumholzibacteriia; order LZORAL124-64-63; family LZORAL124-64-63; genus Glo-17. The sequence goes on from WJIQ01000348.1 coordinate 9,519, forward strand.
TCGCGCAGGAGCCGGACCCGCACGCCCTCCGGCGTCTGGCGCAGCTCGAGCAGCGGCTGCTCGTCCTGACCGGTGACGGTCACGCACTCGTCGGCGGCGAGCTCGAGCCGGGCCGCCTCGCGCGCCGGCTGGTCGGGCCGCCGCGCGAAGCCGTCGATCACGCCGGTGACCACCGGCTCGGGCCAGTTGGCCGCCGCCTGGATCATGACCCGGTCGCCGGTGCGGACGACCAGCCCCTGCAGGCAGGCCAGCCACTGCTCGCAGTCCTCGCCGGCGGGGTCCTGCCAGCGAACGCGCGCCCGGCCCTGCAGGACGGGATGGCGCGCCTCGACCACCTCGCCCACCAGCGCGACGGGCGACGGGGGCACGGCCTCGTCGGTCAGCACCTCGTCGATCAGCACTCTCGTTTGGCGTTCGTTGCTCATCTTACCTCGCCCCTTCCGATCCGGGGGATTCGTCGTCCATGGCGGCCATCGCGCCGGCGACCTCCTCGCGGACCGGCGTCGGCGCCTGGTACGCGAGGGGAGCGTCGCCGTGCACGGACACGGCCACCGGGATGTGCTTGTGGATACCGGGCGCGAACGGCCGCGGCAGGTCGACGATCGCCGCGTACGTCAACGACACCAGCTCGCGGTCCGGGTAGCAGACCACGTGGTTCAGGCGGGGGATCACGCGCTCGGTGCGGCCGTCGAGCGTGAAGGCCAGGTCGGGCCGGGTGCTCGGCAGGGTGAACGCGAGCTCGGTCCGCTCCGGGTGCATGCCCACCAGCTCGACCGGCTGGCCGAGGGGATCGAAATCGAGCACGAACCCGTGGCTCGCCTCCTGGCGCAGCCGCAGGTTGGGCAGCGCGCCCTCGGCGTAGTAGCGCCGCCAGTCGCGGCGCAACAGGCCACGCTGGATCTCGGGCAGCTCGGCACCCTCGGGCGCGGGATACCAGGCGTCGGCGCCGAGGCCGACGTACACGAAGCGCGGGAACATGGCGACCGACATCCAGCCGAAGGTCCACGGAAGCGGCTGCCGCCACCAGTCGCGCGGATCGCCGGTGATCAGGCGCTCGGGGGTGAGCAGGTCGGCAGGATCCTCGAGATTGGGCAGGAGGAGGTCGTCGACCGGTTCCGGCATGACCAGGTAGCCGCGGCCCCAGGGATTGCGCGGGTAGAGTCCCGGGTGGTCGCTCTGCAGGAGGAGCTTCTGCCCGTCGGTGAGCGGGTCGGGCAGGGGCGTGCGCCAGTCGAGGCCGCCGTAGGCCCGCTCCCAGACCAGCGGCATCTCGGTGAACGGCGCGGCCGGCCCGAAGCGCACCGTGCCGGACTGTTGCCAGTGGACCTGCCGGTCGCCGAAGACGGCGATGCGCTTCTCCCGGTCGCCCACCGCCGCGCTCACGGTCACCCCCGGGGCGGGCTGGCCCCCGGGCGGATAGGCCGCCCCCTCGACCACGAACTCGGGCTGGCGCTTGAACGGCCAGAAGTCGGTGCCCGGCGGCAGGGGCGGGTCGCGGTCGGGGTCGCGCAGGTCGTGCGCGAGGGGCAGGGCGTCGGTCAGCACGCAGCGACCGTCCTGGATGGCATAGGTGAGCTTGACCAGGGCGTAGGCCTGCCGGGCGAGGTTGTCCTCGCGGATCAGGTCGACCACGGCATCGTAGCGCTCGTGCACCGGCTGCCGGTCGTCGCTCACGGCGAACCTCCTCCGTCGCCGCCACCGATCTGCGTGCCGCCGCCGGAATCGCCGCCACCGACCTGGGGGCTGCCGCCGGAGCCGCCGCTGCCGCTGCCGCTGCCACCATCGCCCGAGGGCGCGGGCGTCGACGTGCCCCAGCTCGCGCGGTTGCCCGCGGTGTCGCCCTGCCAGCCGAGGACCTGGCCCTGGAGCACCGGTCCGGTCGTCTGCCCGGTGCTGCCATCGTGCGCGAAGAGGGTGAGTTCGCCGCCGGCGATGGGCGAGATGCCGAAGCCGACCTTGTAGGTCGGATTGCCCTGCATGCCGCTGGTCACCAGGCCGGCCAGCCCGTTGACCGCCGACTTGGCCAGCTCCAGCGGCCCGAGCTTGCCGAGCAGCCCCTTGCCGACCTGATCGCGCAGGATCGAGCGGGTGGTCGAGGCCGCCGCGTCATCGGCCGCGCCGCTGCCGCCGAGCTTGTTGAAGATCAGGTCGATGACGATGGACAGGGCGATGGCGACCACGCCGGCGAGGATGTCCATGAAGGTCATGCCGACGTACACGTTGTTCAGGTTGGCGATGTACGAGAATCGCGTGGGCGCGCCGACGGGCTGGCCGCAGGTCATCATGGGAAACGGCGGGACGATCGCCGCGCAGGCGGTCGGCTGGCCGTCCATCTTCACCGTCGAGGCGGCGAAGGTCATCGCCCCCTTGGAGAAGGGCCAGTGCAGCAGGTAGAGCAGGTTGCCGACGATGGGCATGGTGACGTCGGGGATGAGCATGCCGCAGTCGTGGCCGCCCTGGCAGATCCACTGCCCCTTGTGCACGGTCTTCATGGCGAACTTGTTCTTGTTCGTCGCGTAGCCATAGATCCAGAACTGGAAGGTGAGCATCTCGATCGAGACGTTGATCACCGGCGCGGGCATGGGCGGCTGGATCGCCTGATGCGACAGCACGCCGAGGGTGGGATTGGCCTGGATGTTCACCGGACAGCTGATCACGCCGGCACCTCCTGATCGAGCGGCTCGCCGTACCAGCCCTCGGCGGTGCGCACGCGCACGCCGCGCTCGTCGCCGCCGGCGAACGGGAACTCGAACACGCGGCGGTAGACGAGGACGAACCGGCGCTCCTCCGGCAGCATGAGCAGCATGTGCGGCATCAGCTCGTCCGTGCCCGTGGCCGTACCCACGGTGTAGTCCACGAGCACCCGCAATCGCGGCAGCGCGAACCGCCACGGCCCCTCGGGCCGTACGCCGTCGACCTCGACCGTCGCGCCGGCAGCCGGCCGCTGGATCACCAGGTCGGGGTGCGCGCGGTGGTGGATCCCGGGCGTCAGCTCGAGGGATGGCTCGCCCGGCTCGCCGGGACTGGCGATGCCCCGCTCGACGTGCAGCCAGGTGGTCATGGGCACGGTGGCCCAGCACGCGGGCACCGGCGCGTCCTGCCACTGCTGGACCGGACGGGCGGGGTCCTCCAGGTTGGGCAGCGGCCGCACCTCGGGCAGGCGCGGGTACCCCTTCGGACACTCGAGCAGCTTGCCGAACTGCTTCGCGCGCTCGCGCGGGTCGAAGCCGCGGCCCGCCGGATTGCGCGGGTCGTCGACGGTGACGAACGACTCGCGGTCGATCTCCACCTCGCAGCTCCCGCCGAAGGCGCGGTCCCAGGTCAACGGCAGCACCGTGAACGGCTCGGGGTCGCCGGGCCGCGCGCGCTTGCCCTCGCCCTGCCAGACGCGGTCGCCCCAGACCGAGAGCTCGCGGCGCTCACTGCCGAGCTGCAGGCGCACCTTCGCGCGCAGCGCCGACCGGCCCCGAGGGGCGTACGCCCGGCCGAGAAGGATCATCTCGAAGGCGTCGTCCTCGCGCGGCAGGTCGTCGCGGGGCAATAGACCGAGGTCGGTCTCCTCGTCGTCGCCGAGGATGGGCAGGGGTGCCTCGAGATCGGGCCGCACGGTGCCGTCCTCGGCCACGCTGAACGTGCCCTTGGCCACGAGGATGCCCAGGCGGGGCCCGCCGGTCTGCGGATCGGTCGTCACGAGGTCGGCGGCCAGGGGGGTGCGGTTGACCAGGTCCAGGACGATCACCTCCCCGGCGCGCCGGACGGGCGCGCGATGCCCAGCGCGTCCAGCAGCTGCTGGAAATCGCCCGGGGCGACGACGGCGTCGGGCACGAACGTCCCGCCGCCGGGCAGGTCGCGCGCCAGCTCCGGGCCCAGGCAGGCGATGGTCACCGAGCGGCCGCCGCCGGTGAACTTCAGCTGCGGGCCGGCCTCGAGCCAGGCCGCGAAGTGCACGTAGCTGCGCCAGCGGGTGAGCGCGTAGCGGGCGTCGGTCCGCGGGACGGTGACCGTGCCGGAGAGCCCGCGCCGCAGCACGACCTCCTGGCCGGTCACCTCGATGCGCCCCTTGCCCGCGACGATCACCACGACGATGCCGATCACCGCGACGAAGAACAGGACCGTGCCCAGGCCGCCGCTCAGGCCCTGGGAGATCACGCCCCGCTTGCCGAGGGCGTACAGCGCCCAGCCGCCGACGATCATGATCACCAGGAAGACCGCGGGCCCGAACACCGCGAGCTTGGGCTGCATCTGGATCGGGCACTGGAAGGTGGGCGAATTCATGCCGTTCTCCGGATCGCTAGTTGATGTTGACGGTCGCACCCTGGACGGTGACGGCGGCCGAGCCGTTGACCGTGACCTGCGCGCCGGTCAGCTCGGCCGTCCCGGTGCCGCTGACCTTGGCCGCGGGCGCGGTGACCTCGGCGTCGGCGACACCCTCGAGCTTGGCGCTGGGACCGTGCACGGTCACGCCGCCGGACGTGACCTCGACGTACGACCCTCCCACCTCGAGCCGGACCTTGCTGCTGCCGGTCAGCGTGATCTCCGTGGCCGAGATGCTGAGGTTGCCGCTGACCGAGAGCGTCGCGTCGCCGCCGACGGTGATCGACCGGTTGGCGCCGACGGAGACGGTCTGGTCGGCCCCGACGGTCAGCTCGGCATTGGCACCGATCTCGGCGGTCCGGTCGGCGCCCACGGACAGCGTCTGGTTGCCGTCGACGCTCGTCGACTCGTCGCCCGAGACCGAGGTCGAGCTGTTGCCCGACACCGACGTCGAGGCGTCCGTGCCCACGCTCTGGCTGCTGGCCTTCTTGACGTTGATGGTGAGGTTGCGCTCGGCCTGGACGAACAGCTCCTCGGCGTCCTTCTGGTCCTCGAAGCGGATCTCGTTGCCGTTGTCGGCCGTGCCCTGCTTGGAGCTGCGGGTCTTGATGCCGCTCTGCGTGGGCGTGTCGTAGGGGATCGCGTTGCGCCCGTTGTAGACGCTGCCGGTTACCAGCGGCCGGTCGGGGTCGCCCTCGAGGAAGTCGACCACGACCTCGTGGCCGATGCGCGGGACGAACTGCGCGCCCCAGCCGCCACCGGCCCAGCTCTGCGCCACGCGCACCCAGCACGAGTCGGTGCCGTCGCGCTGGCCGTAGCGGTTCCAGTGGAAGCAGACCTTGATGCGGCCGAGGCTGTCGGTGTGGATCTCCTCGCCCTCCGGACCGGTGACGATCGCGGTCTGCGGCCCGCGGACGATCGGCCGCGGGGTACGGCGCGCCGGCCGGAACGGCACGTCACGGGGGATCACGTCGAAGCGGTTCGCGTAGGTCGGCGCACCGCCCGCCGAGGTCGACAGGGCCCCGGACTGGTCGAGGTCGTGCTCGACGGCCACCAGCAGCCAGCCGATGTTCACGTCCGTGCGGGGGTGGTTGAGCATGTCGACGAAGCGGCCGGCCGCCAGGCCCGTGCAATCCGATTCGCCGTGCGCCTGGACGACGGTCACGTCGTCGCGCTCGGCGGTGATCGCCGCGCGCGTCTCGCCCAGGGGCAGCTTCTCGGCGTCCTCGGCCCCGAGCTTGACGAACTCGCCCGGGTAGATGAACTGCTCGAGCGGTTCGTTGACCGGCGTCTGGACGCGGCTCTTCTCGGGCGCCTGCAACGTGGTGCCGGGATCGCGGAAGTTGAAGTCGCCCAGCAGGTAGCTGCCCGACTGCAGCCGGTGCTCGGGCGTGAGCTCGCGCACGACCTCGACCGCCTCCTCCCCGGTGTCGGTGGCGGTCTCGAAGAGCACGGTCGGCTGCTCGTGGCAGGCCTCGCGCCGCTTGGGATCGTCCATGAGGACCATGACGTGGCGGCCGTCCTCGTGCTCGAAGTGGTAGGCGATGCCCTCCTCCTCGAGCAGGCGGCAGATGAAGTCGGCGTCGCTCTCCTGGTACTGCACGCAGTGCAGACGCTGCTCGTACTCGGCCTCCAGGCGCGGGTCGATCTCGGCGAACTTGTAGTCCTGGAGCACCTGCTCGATGATCTCCGGAACCGTCGCCTCCTGGAACACGCGGCTGTCGGTGCGGTGCTTCAGGAGCGCCAGCCAGGGTACCAGGCGCAGCCGGTAGACCGCGCCGGTCACGTCGGCGGTCTCCTGGCGCATCCAGTCGACCACGCCGTTGACGAACCGTCTGTCGAGCTCGCCACGGTCGAAGAAGAAGGTCACCGACTGGCCCATCAGATCGGCCAGGGAAACGTCGGGATCGGGCGCCATCACCTCGAGCTCGTAGACGAACGGCTCGCTGATGGCCTCGCGGCCGGTCATGCGCCGGACCAGGAAGCCCTCCAGGCCGGACGACGGCGCGAGCTGGCAGCTGCGGTGTTCCTGTTCGAATGCCATGGCGATACCCGTACGGTTGGGGTGGGCGATTGAACGGGCCGAATCGGTTGAAACCGGACAATTTGTGGCGGGACGTTAGCACAGGTCGACGACCGGTCGCAAGCGACCGCAGACGCCGGTCCCGGCATCACGCTAGTCGAACAGCGCCTTGACCGCCGTCCAGCTGTGAGGCTCGGTCGCGACGACCTCGTCCATCCGGATCACCCACAGGTATTCCTGAGGCGGGTCGCCGTACGGCGGATAGAAGGTCGTCGGCCCGACCCAGAACCAGACGTCGGTCAAGGGTTCGCCGGTGATGACCATGGTGTTCTCGACGAACGGGCCGACCTCCATCTGCTGCAGCACGGCGACCTGGTCGCAATCCTGCGGCCCGAGCTCGAACATGTACGTGGGCTGGTCGGCATCGCCGGTGATCTCGAGGGTGCCGTCGGCCGGCAGCGTGATCGTGAACCAGTCGGTGTCGCGATAGTTGCTGCCCTCGAAGAGGAACCAGCCCGAGTACCCGCAGTACATCTCGCTCGCGATGTGCTGGAACGGCGGGCCGTTCGGCGGATCGACCGTGTTGCAGCCGCCATTGTGCAGGTCGACGTACTCGTTCTCCAGCGGCGGCTCGTCCTCGAGCACGGCGCCGTCGGGGCAGTAGACGCCATGGCCGGTGAACTCGGTGATCTGCAGGTGGTAGTCGCCCGCGTCGCCGCCGTAGCCGTCGATCACCAGGAAGTAGTCGAGATCGGAATCGAGGGGGAGCGCATCGATCCTGGAGACGTACATCCCGCAGTAGTCGTCGAAGTAGAAATCGTCGTTGCAGGCCACCAGCGCGAGGTCCTCGTCGTAGACGTAGATCTTGGTGTCGTAGGACGAGCCGCACATGTCGATGTCGACCACGGTGTCGAAGTAATCGTTGACCAGGCGGTAGACCACGTCGGGCGAGGTGCTCTGGGTGTAAGGACAGACCTCGTCGTAGTCGTCGGTGTAGCCGACCGTCGTACCCACGATGTCGTGATGGTAGGAGACCTCGAGCACCGTGGCGTCGGCGAACGTGTCGCCGCCCTGGCGGATGACGTCGGGGTCGGGGGGCGGTGCGGCGTGGACCGCGGGCGGCTTGGCCGGCTGGGCGGCGTCGAGCTCGTGGGCCGCGAGCGGGATCGCGGCGAGCAGGATGGCGGTCAGGGTGAGCAGGCGGCGCATGGGCGTCTCCTCCGTTCCTCACGGGTGAGTGAACCGGGAACCCTCTCTCACATGATTCTACCACGCGCGCGGCGGCGTGAGCCGACAAACCGATGCGACCGGGGGCTCGGCCGGATCGTCACCGGATCACCGTCACCCTCCGTGTGAGCTGCTCGTGCACGCCCGGTCCGTGGACCTCGAGGCGGGCGAGGTACTGGCCGCTGGCCACACGGCGGCCCTCCTGGTCGCGACCGTTCCAGCGCACGGTGTGCGAGCCGGCCGGAATCTCGCCACGCAGCAACGACCGCACGCGCCGACCGCGGACGTCA
>WJIQ01000349.1 GCA_014730255.1 bacterium
AGGAGGACCGCGCTTGAGAGCTCTCGCACTGCACGGTTTCCTGGGCGACGGCGCCGACTGGGACGGCTTCCGCGCGGCGCTGTCCATGCCCTCGCTCACGCTCGACGCCCCCGACCTTCCCGGCCACGGCCGGGCCCCGCACCCGGTGCCGCCGCACTTCGCCGCCTGGGTGCAATGGATCTGCGAGCGGCTGCACATGGCCACCGAGCCCGTGCACCTGCTCGGCTACTCGATGGGAGGCCGGCTCGCCCTCGCCGCCGCCATGGCCGAGGCCCGCACCGGACGGGTCGCCTCGCTCACCCTGCTCGGGGCCACGGCGGGGCTCGTCGGCCGTCAGGAGCGGGATGCCCGCGCCGCGGCCGACGCCGAGCGGGCCGAGGCCCTGGTCCGCGACGGCCTGATGCCATTCCTGGACCGCTGGTACCGGCAGCCGCTGTTCGGCCCGGCCGCGGAGACCGTCGGCGTCGAGAGGCTGGTCCTGCGCCGCCGCTTCGGAGATCCCGAGGCCATGGCGGACGCGCTCCGGTCGGCCGGCACGGGCGCGATGCCCAACCTGCGCCCGGGTCTCGGATCGCTGCGCATCCCGGTGCTCACGGTCGCCGGAAACCGTGACGAGAAGTTCGCCGCCCTCGGCGCCGAGATCGCCGCCGCCACCCCGCGCGGCGAGTTCGCGACCCTCGATGGGGTCGGCCACGCCCTGCTCGTCGAGGCGCCCGAGGCCTGCGCCCGCCTCTGGGACCGCTTCGTCCACGCCCACGCCACGATCGCGAGGAGCTGTCATGAGTGACATCCGCTGGCAGACCGCTGCCGAGTTCGAGGACATCCGTTACGAGATCGGCGCTGCCGGCTCCGACGCCGCGGGCATCGCCAAGCTCACCATCTGCCGCCCCGAGGTGCGCAACGCGTTCCGCCCGCTGACCGTGATGGAGCTGCGACGCGGACTCGACCAGGCGCGCGAGAACCCCGACATCGGCGTGATCGTGCTGACCGGCGAGGGCGAGAAGGCCTTCTGCTCGGGCGGCGACCAGAAGATCCGCGGCGACGCCGGCTACGTCGACGACGAGGGCGTGCACCGCCTGAACGTCCTGGACTTCCAGCGCGAGATCCGCACCTGCCCCAAGCCCGTCGTCGCCATGGTCGCCGGCTACGCCATCGGCGGCGGCCACGTCCTGCACGTGATGTGCGACCTGACCATCGCCGCCGACAACGCGCGCTTCGGCCAGACCGGCCCCAAGGTCGGCAGCTTCGACGGCGGCTATGGCTCGAGCTACCTCGCCCGCATCGTGGGCCAGAAGAAGGCCCGCGAGATCTGGTTCCTCTGCCGCCAGTACGATGCGCACGAGGCCCTGGCGATGGGCCTGGTCAACACGGTCGTGCCCCTGGCCGACCTCGAGCGCGAGACCGTCCAGTGGTGCCGCGAGATGCTGCGGCACTCGCCGCTGGCCCTGCGCTGCCTGAAGTCCGGCCTGAATGCCGATTGCGATGGCCAGCAGGGCCTGCAGGAGCTCGCCGGCAACGCGACGCTGCTCTACTACATGACCGAGGAGGGGCAGGAGGGCCGCAACGCCTTCGTCGAGAAGCGCCCGCCGGACTTCGGCAAGTTCCCGCGGCGGCCGTGACCATGCGCGCGCGCTGGCGTCGCCGGACCTACCCGCTCGTCCGCCCCCTGCGTGTCGCCAGCGTCGAGCTGCGCGAGCGCACGGTGATCGAGCTGCAGCTCGACGACCGCTGGGCCGAATTGTCGCCGCTGCCCGGGCTGCATCGCGAGGCGCTGAACGACCTGGTGCCGCTGCTGCCGGACGCGGTCGGCCTGGCCAGCGCGACCACGGGCGGGTATCGCGACCGGCTCGCGACCCTGAACGACGACCCTCGCTGGCGTGCACTGCCGCCGAGCCTGCGCTGCGGCCTCGAGGGCGCGCTGCTGGAATCGGTGGCCGACCTCGGCCGCCCCACCCGCCCCATGCGTCCGACGGCCATCCTGGTCGATCAGGATCCCGGGGCGCCGCTCGAGCAGCTCATCGGCACGACCTGCGCGAAGGTCAAGATCGGACGCCGGCCGTTGGCGGCCGAGGCGGCGCTGATCCGCGATGTCCGTCGGACGCTCCCGGATCATGCCGAGATACGGCTCGACGCCAACCGCGCCTTCACCCTGGACGAGGCCATCGACCTCGCCTCGGCCGTGGACCTCGTGCCGGCCTGCATCGAGGAGCCCCTGCGCGACCCGGCCGAAATGCCGGTGTTCCACGAACGCACCGGCTGGCCGCTGGCCCTGGACGAGACCCTGCATGAGCCGGGGCATGCCGACCTCGCGACCGGTCCCGGGGTCGTGGCCTGGGTGCTGAAACCCGCGCGACTCGGCATCCACGACACGCTCGCCGCCTTCGATCGCGCGCCCGAGGACGTGGCCTGCATCGTCAGCTCCTGCTTCGAGGGCCTGGTCGGACTGGGGCTGCTGATGGAGCTCGCCGAGGTCGCCCCGGGGCATCCCGCGCCGGGTCTGGGCACGGTGGACTGGTTCGCCGACGAGGGGCGGACCTCGCGCTGGACGACGATCCGATGACCGCTCCGGACTGGCTGGCCTACCTCGACCTGTTCGCCGACGAGCCCCTGTGGATCGACGGACGGGGGCCCTGGACCCGCGGCGAGGTCGCCACCGCGATCCGCGAACGCGCCCGGAGCCAGGCCGTCGGCCAGCGCGTTCCGCTGACGCCCGAACCCACGCGCGAGGGCCTGATCGAGCTGCTCGCGGTGCTGGCCGGCGGTGGCACGGCGGTCCTCCTGCCGCGACGCGAGCCGGCCTCGCGGCGGCGCGAGCTCGCCGCCGCCGTCCGCAGCGAGGAGGGGCCTCCGGGGCAGGTCTGGGTGCGCACGTCCGGCACCATGGGCCGCGCCCGCTGGCTCGTGCACACGCCCTGGACGCTGATCACGGCGGCCGAGGCCGCGGCCACCCGCGTGGGCTTCGGCCGCGGCGGCGTCTGGCGGATGTCGCTGCCCATGGACCACGTCGGTGGCCTCTCGCTCCTCTGGCGCGCCCTGGTCGGTGGCGGGGCGGTCGCCACCGACGACGCCCCGGTCGCGGTCACCCACTGCTCGCTGGTCCCGACGCAGTTGCACCGTGCCGTGGTCGAAGGGACCACCGACCGGTGGCGAGACCTGCGCTGCCTGCTGATCGGCGGCGCCCCCTTGCCGGCGCCATTGCGCCAGCGTGCGCTGGAGGCCGGCCTGCCGCTGACCGTCTCCTACGGACTGACCGAGACCGGGGCGTTCGTCGCCGCGAGCCTCCCGGGCGATCCCCTGCTCGCCGAGCCCGATTACGCCGGCCGGCCGCTCTGGCCGTCGCGGACCGCCGTGGCGGCGGACGGCGAGATCCTGCTGGCGGTCCCGTCGCTGGGCGTCGGGCGCGCGGACGATCAGGGCAGGCTCTCGCCGCTGGAACTGGACGGGGAGGGCTGGCTCCGGACCGGCGACCTCGGCCGGCTCGATCGGGACGCGCTCCATGTGAGCGGCCGGCGGGACAACCTGATCGTCTCCGGCGGCGAGAAGCTCGCGGCCGAGGAGCTGGAGGCCGCGCTGCTGGAGCTGCCCGGTGTCCGCGCCGCCGTCGTCGTGCCCCTCCGCGACCCGGAGTACGGCCAGCGTCCGGTCGCCTTCCTCGACCCGGACGCCGCCGCCAGGTGGACGTCCGGATCCCTGGCCGACGCGCTGGCTGGCCGGATCGCTCGCTGGAAGCTCCCGATCCGGGTCGAGCCGCTGCCAGTAGACGGCTTCAAGCCCGATCGTGCCGCTCTTCGGACCCTCGCGGAGGGTTCGGCCCCGGATCGATGGTCCGGCGACTGACCGAACCGGCCCCCATTCGTAGATATCGATTCGTTTTCGTTTACAACCGCGCACCCCCGGGAATCCGCCTTGAGGCACCCTGTGCAGGGATTATATACACTTCCATGCCGGACCTCGTTCGCAATACAAAAAATTATTAAAAAGAAATAAAAGCAAATTTTTCATTAAAGGAAACCTGCGATGGCGGCGACATTCGGATAGCGAGCCGACGCACGCCCGACGCCGCGGCCTCGCTAGCCACGCTGGAATCTCGTCGACGCCGACGCGTCGGAGTCCGGCGATCGGGAGTCCAAGAAGAGGAGATCCGACAAGTTCGCTTCGATGAAGCTCGGCACCAAGATCGCCGTGGGATTCGGCGCGGTGCTCTGCCTGGCCGTGGCCCTCGGCGGCTTCGGTATGCTCCAGATGAACGCCGTCAAGGGGGACGCGCAGACGCTCTCGAGGGAGTACGTGCCCGAGGTGGACCTCTGCAACCAGGTCGAGCGGAACACCCTGCTGATGATGTATGCCAACCGCGGCTACGGGCTCAGCGAGGAGAATCATTTCTACGAGACGGGGCAGGAGCAGAAGAACGAGGTCGAGCGGTACCTCGAGGAATGCGATGCCCTG
>WJIQ01000350.1 GCA_014730255.1 bacterium
CGGTCAGCGCCACCTCCGCGGGCGCCGGGCGCTCGACCTCCAGCCACACGTTCTCGAAGAACCCCGTGGCGTGGACCCTGCGGACGCCCTCCAGGACGCGCTCGGGGGCGAACCGGTCGCCGGGCCGGATGCCGAACTCCGCGCGCACCACCGCATCGCCGACCGCCTGCCCGCCGGCCACGTCCACGGCCACCACCCTGGCATGGGCGAGCGCCCGGCGGTCCAGCGGTCGCCGCGCGTCGCCGGTCCAGTAGCGGCGGGGCAGCACCTCCGCGACGCGGTCGAGGCCCCGGCGGCCGGCGCGGCGGCCGATGGCGATGAGCGAGTCCAGGCCACTGAAGGCCATGGTGTCGTGGCGCCCGATGTCCGGCAGGATCACCACGTCGGCCGCATCCAGCGCCCCCTGCTTCTGCTGCCGGGTCATGATCTCGAAGGTGTGCAGGCCGACGTCGACGATGCTGTCGGCCGGATCGCCCAGCTCGGCCAGCCGCGACAGCTCCACGGCGATCACCACGTCGCAGCCCATCGCCTGCACCGTCCGCGTGGGCAGGACCTCGAGCACACCGCCATCGACGAGCTGGATCCCGCCGGACGAGACCGGATCGAACACCAGCGGGATGGCGATGCTGGCCTGGATGGCCCGGGCGAGTCCACCTCCCTTCAGCACCACCCGGTCGCCGTCGACCAGGTCCACCGCCAGCGCCCGGTAGGGGATCGCCAGCCGGTCGAAGTCGCCGCCGGCGGCGTAGTCGGCGGCCACCAGGTGCCGCTGCAGGGTCTCGTACGCCCGCTGGGTGTTGACCAGTCCGGAGGGCAGGTCCACGTCCCAGAAGCGATACGGCAGGGTCACCAGGGCCGGCGCGACGCCGCGTCGCTGCCGCATGGACGCCGCAGGCTGCGAACCGGAGGCCAGGACCTGGTCCCAGTCCGTGCCGGCCACGATGGCGGCCATCTCCTCGCCGGAGTACCCGGCAGCGTAGAGCCCGCCCACGATGCTGCCCATGCTCGTGCCCGCGACCACGTCGATGGGCACGCCCGCCTGCTCCAGTGCCTGGATGACCCCGATGTGGGCGATGCCCCGCGCCCCGCCTCCACTGAGCGCCAGGCCCACGCGCGGACGGGCGGTGGTGTCGGCCGTGGCGGCGATGACCGCACTCGCCGCGGTGGTCGTCAGGGTGGCCAGGATCACGGTGATGGCCAGGACCGCCCGCCGATCGGGGGCGACCGGTCGGGCCGCGGGGCGACGGGTGAGACGTGGGGAGAGCAGAGGCATGAGGACGCGGCTTTCCGGCCGTCGGGCTCGGTCGATGGATGACGGGACGGGACGGGACGGTGTCGCCGACTGTGCCACGTCCGCCGTGCTCGCGCCATGGGTGTCTGGGGGCGGGACCGGTCGACCCCGTGGCGCAGCGTCAGCGCGACCGGTCGGTCTCCAGGCGCCGCCGGGCCGCCTCGATGGCCTCCTCGCGGGTCAGCCAGGGGCTGCGCTCCTGCTCGAAGGCCACCAGGTCGGTGGCGGTGTCCTCGGCACCGCGGGCGGCGAGCAGGAGCCGGCGCCAGCCGACCATCTCGCGGCGCCGGCGGCCGGAGAACACGCTGCGCAGCAGGTTCCAGGGGGTGACTCGCAGGTCGTCGGCCATGGCGCGGGGCATGCAGCTCTCCTGGTCGTCTCGCACCTCAGGGCGCCACCACGGTGTGTCCCGCCTCGCGCAGCCGGTCGCCGAGCACGCGGATGTGCTCCGGTCCCACCTCGCAGCAGCCGCCGACGATCCCCGCCCCGCGCGCGACCCAGCCCAGGGCCACCTCGGCGTGGGCGGCGGGCGTCAGGTCGTGGCGGGCCTCGAGGCTGTCCACGGTTCCGCCCGGGACGAGCGCCGTCACCGAGGTGAAGCCGTTGGCGTAGGCACCGCAGATTCCCGGCGCCGCGGCGAACGTGTCCCACACGGCGTCGATGGTCTCCGGCCGCGAGCAGTTCAGGAGCCGCGCGTCGACGCCCAGGTCGGCCAGGGCGGCCATGGCATCGGACAGCGGCTCGCCGCTGCGCAGCGTCGTGGGCGCGTCGTCGTCCAGGGTCAGCGCCACCCACACCGGCTTGCCGGTTTCCCGGGCGGCGGTGGCCGCGGCCACCGCCTCGTCGACGCTCGCGAGGGTCTCGGCGAGGAAGAGGTCCACGCCGTCGGCCTGGGCGGCGGCGATCCGCCGGTACATGGCCAGCGCCTGGTCCGGTGCCGGGGCGAGGTCGGGCCGGTAGCTGGCCACCAGGGGCGGCAGACAGCCGGCGATGGCGATCCGGCCCGCGGCCGCAGCGCCGGTCGCCTCGCGCCCGGCGAGCACCGCGTCCCGCGCCTGCCGGGCCAGCGCCACCGCCCGGTCCTGCAGTGTCGGGAACAGGTCCTCCCGACCCTCGCGCGCCAGCCGCTCCGGCGTCGCCGAGTAGGCGTTGACGGTGATCACCGTCGCACCGGCCTCCAGGAAGGCGCGGTGGGCGGCCTCCACCAGCTCCGGCTCCTCGAGCAGGACCTGCGCCGACCAGAGGGGAGACGGTGGTTGCTGGGAACGGGCCATGAGCTCCTGGCCCATGCCCCCGTCGAGGAGGACGATCTCGGCCATGGGGTGCCTTCCTTCGGGGTCCGGACGGTCATGCGAGCTGCGAGGGTACCGTACCGTGGGCTGCGGCGATACCCCGGGGGTGCGAGCGCGGCCCGGTCATTCGGCGGCGGGCCGACCGGTGCCAACGGCGCGTCCGCGGTGGAAGATCCGACCGTGGGGACCGCCGGCGAACAGCGTCGCCTCGCCGGTCCAGCCGCCGCGCGCCCGCACCGTGACGTGGCGCGTATGGTGCCAATCGACCCCGTCGAAGCGGAGCACGTCGTCGTCGCGGTCGCTCAGCAGGTGCAGATCGTGGGCATCGCCGAGGATGCTCCAGGTGGTGAAGAGGCTGGCCGGGATCTCCACCGTCTGCCAGGCGCCATCGTCATGACGGAAGATCTCGTCGCGCTCGTGGCCGCCGACCAGGAGGCCGTCCAGCTCGTCGCCCCAGATCGCGAAGTTGGGGCCGCCGACCGGACCGATGTCGGTCCAGACGCCCCCGTCGTGGTGCCAGACCGAGCTGCCGTACCCGACGGCGACGATCGCCCCGGAGGCCAGCCCGTGCAGCTTGTACGGCTTGCGTTCGATGGCGCCGATCTCCTCCCACGCCGACCCGTCGTGGTGCATGACGAGGAAGGGGCCCGGGCCGTCGGCGTACCGGTACTCGATGGCGTAGAGGTCGTCGGCGGCGGTGCCCCAGAGGTCGGCCGCTCCCCGGAAGGGCGCGGTCTCGGACCAGCGCGTGCCGTCGAAACGCCACAGCGAGCGACGGGTCCCGCAGATGATCTCGTCGGGCCCGCTGGCCCAGACGCAGAGGAACTCCACGCCGTATCCGTCGGTGGCGGGCCAGGTATCCAGGCCGGTCATCGGCACCGGCCGCCACACCGAGCCATCGAACCGGAGCACGCCGCTCAGGCGTCCGACGGCGTAGACCTCATCGTCGCTGACGCCCCACATGTCCTTGATGGCGGCCGAGGCCGGCGGCTCCAGGAACCGCCAGCTCCCGCCGTCCAGGACGAGCGTGAACGCGCTGGTCGCATCGACGTTGGCATCGTGCATGTGACCGGTGCAGTAGAGCCGCTCGGGGTCGGGACCCCACAGCGCGGTGTACTGCTCGTGATGGCGCGTGCTCGAGGGCCAGCGTGGCGTGTCGATGGGCATCTCGATCCACTGGTCGCCCTGCCGGGCGACGATCCGTCCCTCGCCGCAGACGAACACCTCGCCGCTTCCGAAACCGTGGATGTCGTGGAGCGGCTCGTCGAAGCTCGCCACGATCGACCACCCGGCACCGTCATGGTGCAGGATCTGTCCGGCCCCGTCCGTCGCGTAGACATCGTCCGGACCGGTTCCCCAGAACGCGGTGATCCACGCGCCGGGCGTCTCCTGGCGTCGCCACGACTCACCGTCGTGGTGCAGGACGTATGCGATGCCGTCCCAGCCGGCGACGAACACGTCGTCCGGCGAGCTCCCCCACACCGCCGTCCCGTGGAAGGACCCGGTGATCAGCGGGTCGGACACCTCCTGCCAGCCGCGGCCGTCGTCGTGAAGGACGACCATCCGCGTATTCGAGTGGCCGACG
>WJIQ01000076.1 GCA_014730255.1 bacterium
GTACGACGTCGCCGGACGCCGCGTGCGCACGCTGGTCGACGAGGTCCGTCCCGCCGGTCGCCACGAGGTCCTGTGGAACGGCGCCGACGACTCTGGCCGGGCCCTGTCCTCGGGGGTGTACTTCGCCCGCATGCGGGCCGACGGGTTCCAGCAGACGCGCAAGATGACGCTCGTGCGCTGATCACCGCGGGAGGGCGGCCCGCCGGCGCGAGCGGGCGGGCCGCCGGGAGCATCGATGTTCTTCAAGAAGCGAACCAAGGATGTCCGCAAGTGTCCGCGGGGTCACATCATGGACCCCGACTGGGACACCTGCCCCTATTGCAACGCGCAGGACGATGACGACGGCGCGTTCCTGGACGAGAGCCGGGCCGGCCCGGCGGCGCCGCCTCCGTCAACGCCGTCGCCGCCGCCTCCGCCCTCGCCGCCACCGCCGGCACGGCCGGAGCCCGGCGCGTCGGCCGATCCGGACATGACCCAGCTCAGCAACGCGAGCACGCCCGGCGCCCGTCCGGCCGGTGAGCCTTCGCCGGCGCCACCGCCGCCATCGGACGATGGCTCGGGTCCGCCGCCGCTCGTCGAGTGGACCGATCCGCACGGTCGGCCGGCGCCCCCGCCGGCCAGCCCGCCGCCGGCTTCCTCGTCGCCTCCACCGTCGCCGGCCTCCTCGCCACCACCGCCTTCGCAGGGGCCGCCCCCGCCGCCACCGTCGTCGCCGCCCTCGCCCCCTCACGCGGCCCCGCCCCACGCGGAGAGCCTCGACGAGCCGACCCGGATCCTGGGCGCCGCGCCGGTGGCCGGGCTGACCGTCGCCTGGCTCGTGGTGGCCGCCGGTCCGTACAAGGGCCAGGACTTCCGCATCCCGCCCGGTGGCGCGCGGATCGGTCGTCTCGACACCTGCGCGGTCTGCATCCCCGGCGGGCGCGACAGCGGCGTCTCCAAGGAGCACGCCGAGGTGCGCATGGCCAGCGGCCAGTGCGTGATCGTCGATCTCGGGTCGGCCAACGGCACCTTCGTCAACGACGAGCGCATCACCGAGCGCGTCCTGCAGGACGGCGATCGGGTGCGGCTGGGCCTGGTGGACCTCGTCTTCAAGTCGCTGGTCCTATGACCGCGCGGGCGCCCGGGCAGACCGGTGAGCCGCCGCAGGGCGCCGAGCTGGTCCTCGAGCCGCGGTCAGAGGGCGCGCCGCGCCCGCCGGAACGTCTGCCCGGCCAGGCGATCAACCTCGGCCGTGATCCGGAGTGCGACGTGGTGCTGCCCGACGACTCGGTCAGCCGGCGCCATGCCCGCATCGTCTGGCAGGACGGGGTCTGGTGGATCCACGATCTCGGCTCGGCCAACGGCACCGAGGTGGCCGGCTCGCCCATCAAGCAGACGGTGCTCAGCGACGGCGTCGAGCTGCGGATCGGTCCGTTCGTCTACCAGGTGACCCTGCGCACCCGCACCCGGCGGACCTGGCCCGGTGCCGGGCTGTTCGTCTGGCGCCTGCGCGGCGAGGACGCGCGGGTGGCCGGCGTCGATCGTCTGCTCTGGTCGCGGCAGACGATGATCGGACGCAGCGAGACCGCCGACGTCACCGTCGACCAGCCCCAGGTCTCCGGCCTGCACGCCCGCCTCGGCTACGGCCTGTCCGGTCCGAACATCAGCGACCTGGGCAGCGCCAATGGCGTGCGGGTCAATGGTCAGCTCGTGCGCGAGCAGGACCTGAAGGACGGCGACCGCCTGGTGGTGGCCGACCTGCCGTTCCGCGTCCAGCGCACCTGGATCCCGACGCCGGTCCTCGGGGTCGGCTCGGCGCTGGCGGTGGCGATGGTCCTGGTGCTGCTGCTGCTGCCGACGGCGGGGCAGCGCAGCCTGGACGTCGAGCGCTGGTGGACCCGCGAGATGTACCTCGAGCAGGCCCAGCGCAGCCTCACCGAGGCGGTCGAGGCCTGGCAGCGCCCCGATCCCGCGCGCGACCTGGCCAGCGCGAGCTTCGACATCGCCCTGCGCTCGCTCGCGGCCGTCGACTGGCTACCGCCCGACGAGCCGGCGCCGGCGGACATCGAGGCGGCGCTCGACCGCGCCGAGCTCGAGTTCGGGGGCGCGCTCGCCGAGCACGACCTCGCGGCGATCCTCGCGGCGGTCGAGGCGCCACCACCCGAGCCGGTCGTCGCCGAGGCCGAGCCCGGCCCCGAGCCCGGACCGGACGCCGGGCCGGCGCCGTTCGACCTGGAGAGCGAGCTGTCCGTGATCGTCGCCGAGTTCGGCATCGACAGCGAACGCCAGCCGATCCCGCCGGACCTGGTGGCCGAGATCGACCGCTTCCTGCACTTCTGGTCGGTCGAGATGAAGGGCTTCTCGCGCCGGGCCTGGCGACGCGGCCAGCCGCACCTGCCCCTGATCGTCGAGGCGCTGCGCCGTCACCGGCTGCCGGAGGTCTTCTGCTACCTGCCGTTCATCGAGAGCGGCTACCGGGAGGACATCACCAGCTCGGCGGGCGCGCGCGGCCTCTGGCAGTTCATGCCCGCGACCGGCCGCAAGTTCGGCCTGCGGGTCGACGACCAGGTCGACGAGCGGACCGACCCCGTGCGGGCCACCGAGGCGGCGTGCCAGTACCTGAAGTACCTGCTCAACGCCTACGGGGCGAACTCCTTCATGTGCGCGGTCGCCGCCTACAACAAGGGCGAGTACGGCATGCTGCGCTGCCTGGGGCAGGGGGCGGACTGGCGCTCGCGATGGAAGTTCTGGGACATCGCCACCCGCGGCGACGGCTGCCTCAAGCCGGAGACCATCGAGTACGTGCCCAAGTTCCTCGCCGCGGTCGTCGTGCTGCGGCGGCCGGACGTGTTCGACCTCTCGGAGGACGGCGTATGAGTCGCCGGCCGGCACGCTCGCCGCTCGCGCTGCTCGTGGCCGCGATGATCGCGTCCACGGCGGCGGCCCAGCCGTCGTGGCTGCACGCCGAGCCGGGTTTCCCGACCGGGGACGACCAGCTGCTGGTGCCGATGCTGGGCCTCGACGCGTCGCGTGGCGTGGTCGCGCTCGAGGCCGACGATCTCCGGGTCGCCGTCGGCGAGTCGGCGGCGACGGTGTCGCGCCTGGAGCCGACGGTGCCGGTGGCGGTGATGGTGATCAGCGATCGCGCGCTCGCGCGCGGCGCCTGGAGCGACGCCGCCTCGCCTCTGGGCGCGACGGGCTGGCTCGCGGTGCGCAGCGCCGATCCGCGCGACGCGGCCGGGCGACCGCTGTCGCCGGTGACGGCGGCCGCGGCGGCGACCGACCTGACGACGCCGGAGGATCCCCGGCTCTGGGATGCGGTCCTGCGCGGGCTCGAGCGCCTGGCGACGGCCGACGGCGTCCCCACGCGTCGCGTGGTCCTCGTGATCGGTGACCTGCGCGACGACACGGCGAGCGACCATCCGGTCGCCACCTGCATCGAGGTCGCCCGGGAGCTGGCGATCCCGGTCTACGGCGTGGCGATGCCGGCGGCGGCGACCGCCGCGCGCGAACGATTGACCCGCCTGGCCACGGCCAGCGGTGGCATGGTGCTCGAGGCCGACGCGCCCGACGCCGCGCTCGCGGCCGGGCTGGCGCGCATCGCCTCGGCGCGGGGACTGGTGCTCGACGGTCCGCGGGGCGACGGTCCCGTCGCCGTCACGATCGCCACCTCCAGCGGATCGGATCAGGTGCAGGTGGCGGTCAAGGCCCGCCCGCGGGGACGCTGGACCCCGGGGCCCGGGCTGGTGGCCGCGGTGGTGGTCGTCCTGCTGGCGGTCGGCGGCGTGCTGGGCTGGCGCCAGTGGCGCGGCCGGCCGGTGGGCTACCTCGCCGCCGGCGAGCAGGACAGCTGGCGCCGGGCGATCCCGGCCGCCGGCCTGACCATCGGCCGGGCCGACGACAACGCCCTGGTCCTGGCTGAAACCCGGGTTTCCAAGCATCATGCCCTGGTGCGGTGGCATCGGGGGCAGGTGCAGCTCCTGGACCTGCGCTCGACGAACGGCACGCAGGTCAACGGACGCCCCATTCGCAGCGCGGCGCTCGACGAGGGCGACGTGATCGTCTTCGGCGACGCCGTGTCGCTCGTGTTCCGGCGCGGCCGGTCGCGGCCGCAGGATCGGGGATAGTCGCCACGAGGGCTTTCGTGGCATAATCCGACCCCGCGGCCCGGCCGCCGCGGGTTCCCACGGAGGATGGTAGCCGTGCAACAGGGACACCCCACGACCGACCCCGAGCTCGTCCTCAGCCACGAGTGCATCTCCGATCCGGGATGCAAGCGCGAGGTGAACGAGGACTCGGCGGGGTTCTTCGCCGGGCCCGAGGGTAGCGGCGCGTACCTGCTCGTGGTCGCCGACGGCGTGGGCGGGACCCTGGCCGGCGAGGTGGCCAGCAAGCTCGCGGTCGACACCATCGGACAGCGCTTCTTCGCCGACGGCGTGCCGGAGCGCCCGGCGCACGCGCTCAAGGACGCGATCCTGGCCGCGAACCAGGCGATCATCTCGACGGCGGCCGGCGAGCCGCGGTACGCGGGCATGGCGACGACCTGCACGGCCGCCTACGTCCGTGGCCCCGAGGTGATCCTCGCGCACATCGGCGACTGCCGGGCCTACCTCGTCGAGCACGGCGAGCTGCGGAGACTGACGTTCGACCATTCGGCCGCCGCGGAGATGAGCCGCCGCGGCGAACCGGTGCCGCCGGATCGCCCCGACCTCGCGAACACGCTCACGCGGTGGCTCGGCACCGAGCCCGTCGTCGAGGTCGACGTGCACCAGCCGGTGCCCATGGCCGAGGGCGCGACGCTGGTCCTGTGCAGCGACGGCCTGAACAAGGTCGTCGAGGACGAGGAGATCGTGCGGACGGTGAGCCTGCACCTGCCGGCCGGCGCGTGCCGCAAGCTCGTGGACCTCGCCCGCGAGCGGGGCGGACCGGACAACATCACCGTGCACGTGGCCCGCTACACCCGCGCCTAGAACGGCGGTAAGGAACGATGAAGCAGACCTTCCATGGGTTCGAGATCCGCGAGAAGATCGGCGCCGGCGGCATGTCGACGGTGTATCGCGGCGTGCATCAGACCCTCGGCTATCCGGTCGCGGTCAAGGTCCTGCACCCGGCGCTGGCCGGCGACGAGAGCTTCATCGCGCGCTTCGAGCGCGAGGCGCGCAGCGCGTCGTCGCTGCGGTCGAACAACATCGCCACCGTGATCGACTTCGGCACCGAGAACGACATCTACTTCATCGTCATGGAGTTCATCGACGGGCCGGACGTCAGCCAGCTCATCATCCAGCTCGCCGAGGCGCAGGAGCACCCGATGGGCGTGCCGGCCGAGGTCGCGCTGATCCTGCTCGAGGAGACCGCCTACGGCCTGCAGGAGGCGCACTCGCAGAACATCATCCACCGCGACGTCAAGCCGAGCAATATCCTGGTCAACACCAAGGGCGAGGTGAAGATCGCCGACTTCGGCCTCGCGCGCGACACCAGCAAGGTCTCGCCCCTCGGCCATCAGGACCTCACCATGCCCGGCATGGTGGTCGGCACGCCGTCGTACATGTCGCCCGAGCAGGCGGTCGGCAAGGAGAACATCGATCACGGCACGGACATATTCAGCCTCGGCGTGGTCGCCTACCAGCTCTTCTCCGGCCGCAAGCCCTTCCAGGGCAAGACGCCGGCCGAGGTTCAGGAGAACATCATCAACCAGACGCCGCCGCCGGTCGATCTGAGCGAGTGCCCGCTGCGCACGCCGGAGATCGAGCAGCTGCTGGCCAAGATGCTCGCGAAGGACCCGGCGCGTCGGTTTCAGAGCATGGAGCAGGTGCAGCGCGCGGTGCAGGCGGCCATCGACAGCATCGACATCGCGGGCAACGTGGGCCGCTACCGCCGCGAGTACCTCAAGCGGTTCGTGGCCGATCCGCGGCAGTTCGCCGAGGACATGCGGCAGCAGAACATCGCCGACAGGCTCAAGCGCGGCTACCACTACAAGGAGATGGGCCTGTCGAACATCGACGACGCCGTGCTCGAGTTCAACGTCGTCCTGGCCCTCGATCCCGAGAATCCCAAGGCGTCCTCGGCCCTGCTCGAGCTGCAGAAGAAGGCCGAGGAGTCGGGGGTGCAGTTCCCGGCCATGGGACCGGTCAAGAGCGGGGCGGCCGTCGAGCAGAGCGACGTGACGCGCATCGTCGGCCCGCAGACGACGCCGACGCCCACGCCGACGCCGTCGGCGGCGGACGCGGGCGCGGCCGGAGCCGATCAGACCCGGATCTTCGAAGACGGCGGCGGGGCGGCCGCGGCGACGCCCCCCCCGACCCCGCCGCGGACCGCCACCTCCCTCGCGGGGGCCGCCGCACCCTGGTGGCGCCGCCCACCGGCGATGATCGGTGGCGGCGTGGCGCTGATCGCGCTCCTGGCGGTGATCATCGGCCTGTCCGTGGGCGGTGGCGACGAGGAGCCGGTGACGGCGGCCCGTGATCGCGACGTGGCCGTCACCGAGCCGGCGGCCACCGAACCGGCCACGGACGAGGCGGCGACCGACGAGCCCCCCGCCGCGGACGAGGAGTCGGCCGGCGCGACCGGTTCCGATGCGACCGGACCGGCGACCGACGAACCGGTCACCGGCGAACCCGCCGTCAGCGAACCGGAGCCGGAGCCCGAACCCGAGCCGGAGCCGGCGGCACCGGTGACCGGTGTCCTCGCGCTCACCAGCTCGCCGGCGGGGGCGGACGTCTTCGTGAGGCGCCCCGAGGTCGGCAGCTTCCAGCGGCAGGGTACGACGCCCTGGCGCGGCGACCTCGAGGCCGGCCGCTGGGAGGTGCGCGTCCAGGCCGATGGCCACGTGGGCCGCAGCTACGTGCTCGACGTGCCGGCCGAGGGGATCAAGGAGTTCCGGGCCCAGCTGGCGCCGGTCGCGCGCGGTCCGGGGTGGTTCAAGGTCGTGGCCGCACCCTACGCCGACATCTACCTCGACGGCGAGCTCGTGCGCTCGGGCGCCAAGGTTGCCGTCATCGAGGGTGTCGGGGGTCGCGACCACCTGATCGAGCTCCGCCATCCGGGCATCTTCGGCTACCATCGCGTCGAGGACATCTCCGTCGCGCCGGGGGAGACGCTCCGCGTCGCCCCGCACCGTTTCGAGCTGGCCAGCCTGAGCATCGGCGCGCGCCCCTGGGCCCGCGTCATCCTGGACGGCCGCCGCCTCGACGGCGAGACGCCGCTGGCCCTGGAGCACATCGCCGCCGGCCGGCACCGGATCACCGCCGTTCGCGACGGCTTCCGCGTGACCGGCGCCTGGCTCCGCACCGACACCGGCCGTCAGGCGCTCTCGCCCGTGAGCGAGCGCGACGGTCAACCGGTCTACGGCCTCGACCTGACGCGAGGCCAGGCCGCGAGTATCCTGTTCGAGCTGACACCGACGCCCTGACCGAGGGAGAAGACCATGGTCTCACGGATTCGAAACGGAACCGCCCGCCCGTTGCTCGCCCTCGTGGTCCTGGTGACCTACCTGACCATGCCGGGGCTGGGATTCGGCGGCGTGCCGACGGCCCTGGCCCAGACCGATGACCTGCAACGCGCCCGCGAGCACTACGAGTTCGCCGAGTTCGACCAGGCGCTGGCCATCCTCGACGGCATGATCGCCGCCGGCGGACAGTCCGACGAGCGGATGCGCGACGCGCAGGTCCTGCGCGCGCGGTGCCACGTCGGTCTGGGCAACGCGAACCTGGCCGAGGAGGCGTTCTGCGAGGCGCTGGCCATCGACCCGGACTGGCGTCCCGATCCCGTGTTCTTCCCGCGCAGCGAGGTCGAGGTCTTCGAGCGGGCCCGGGCGGCCTGCCCCGAGCCCATGGCCGAGGAGCCGGCCGAACCCGTGGTCGAGGCCGTGCCCACGCCCGCCCGCGAGGCCCAGAGCCAGTCGACGGCGTGGTACAAGAAGCCGCTGGTGTGGGTCGGAGCCGCGGCCGCCGTGGTCGTCGCCGCGGTCGCCCTCGGCGGAGGCGGTGACGACGGTGACGACGGCCCCGGCGACCTGCCGCCGCCGCCCGATCCGCCGGACCAGACCAAGTAGCCCTGGGACCCCGAGAGGAGATGCCGTGATGCTTCCGCGCACCGGGCGATTGCTCGCCTGCCTGCTCGTGACCGCTGGCCTGCTGGGCCTGGGCGGGTGCTGCACCATCAACCCGTTCTCCAAGTGCAAGGCGGAGTTCGAGCTCCTGGCCGTCGCCCAGCCCGATCTCAACTCGTGCAACGAGCAGGGCAGCTTCCCGGTCAAGCTGCGGGTCTACAGCCTGGCGTCCATGCCCGCCTTCCGGGCGGCGGAGTTCGAGACGCTCTGGTTCGACGAGTCCGATCTCGACGGCGAGGTCCTCGACGTGCAGATGATCACCATCGAGCCAGGCGGCCGTCTCGAGCACGTCTGGCTGCGTCCGGCGGGCACGCGGGCGGTGGGCGTCGTGGCCAACTTCTGCGAGCTGGACGCCGGATGCTGGAAGCAGGTCGTCGACGTCAGCGACGGCCAGTCGCGGCTGAGCATCGATCTCGCGGGGACGTGCCTGACCCTGGGTGCCAGCCGCTGATTTCCCGCGTGAAAGGACGACCCGTGACCGCCGTGAAAGGATCCCTGGCATGACCGACGCCTTCCACCGCATCGCCTGGGTCGAGGGCATGTTCCTCGGTCCGCAGCACTTCCAGCAGTGGGATCGACGCTGGCAGAGCGAGGGAGCGGCGCGCCTGCGTCTGTCGCGGCCATTCGCCTGGGGCCTGCAGCGGCTGAGCCTCGACGTCGAGGCGCTCGGCAGCGGGCGGCTGCAGGTGCAGGAGCTGGCCGCCGTCCTGCCCGACGGCGCGCTCGTCGACGCCCCCGGCGTGGACGTGCTGCCCGCCTCGCGCGATCTGAAGGAGGCGTTCGCCGCCGACGAGCAGGCGCAGATCGTGCACCTGGCCTGCCCGGAGGCGCGGCCGGGGGTCTCGCGGGTGCGCCTGCCCGACCACACCACGGCGGCCGAGAGCCCGTTCTTCGCCGAGGAGGTCACCGTCGAGGACGAGCTGCAGCCCGGCCAGGAGCGGGAGGTGCTCACGGCCCGGCGCAACCTCAAGCTGCTGCTCGACAGCGAGGGCCGCGACGGCCACGTCACCCTGCCCCTGGCGCGCGTGACGCGCGATGCCGACGGGCGCTTCACCCTGGACCGCTCCTTCGCCGCGCCGAGCCTCTCGGTCCGGGCGTGCGGGCAGCTGGACGCGATCCTGCAGGGACTGGTCGAGCTGCTGGCGGCCAAGAGCTCGGCCCTGACCGAGCAGACCCGGCAGCGCGCCGGCGGCATGGTCGAGTTCGGCGCCACGGACGCCGGCACGTTCTGGCTCCTGAACACCGTCAACAGCTATCTGCCGCTGGTGGGGCACCTGCAGCAGTGCGCCGACGAGCACCCGGCGATCGTCTACCGCCACCTCGTGCAGCTGGCCGGCGCCCTGACCACCTTCAGCAGCGAGCTCGAGGCGCGCGAGCTGCCCGAGTACGATCACCGGCAGCCCGGCCCGGTGTTCGCCGAGCTGGACCGTTGCATGCGCAGCCTCCTGGAGACCGTCACCCCGTCGCGGTATCAGACGGTCGTGCTCGAGCAGCGCAGCGAGGCCCTGCTCGTGGCCGACCTCACCGACCCGCGGCTGGTCGAGGGGCGGCCGCAGTTCTACCTGGGCGTCAGTGGCGACATCCCCGAGGAGCGCATCCGGGACGACGTGCCGCCGCAGGTGATCGTGGGTTCGCCGCACAACATCGAGTTCCTCGTGCAGACGGCGACGCCCGGCGTCGCGCTCACGCACGTGCCCATGCCGCCGCGCGATTTCCCGCTCAAGGCCGGCCGGACCTACTTCCGCCTCGAGGCGCACGGCGAGACCTGGCCGACCGTGCTCGAGGCCCGTTCGGTGGCGATCTACGTCGGCAGCGCCGAGCTGCGCGGCTGCCGCTTCGAGCTGGTGGCCACCCAGGCGTGACCCGCAACCGGATGGAGGCGTCATGACCGCGCAGACCGCCAGCACCGTCCGCCCCAGCCTGCAGGAGCTCTGCAGCGGCGTGTTCTCCCTGGTGATGACCCTGCGCTCGACCGGGGCCTACGGCAGCGAGCCGGAGCTCCGCCAGCGCCTGCACCGCTACCTCGATCACCTGCAGCAGCACGGCCAGCGCAGCGGCTACACGCAGGGCGACCTCGACGAGGTCAAGTTCCCGCTGGTGGCGTTCATCGACGAGGTCATCCTGCTCTCGGACTGGGAGCATCGCGAGGCCTGGCGCGACCGCCCGCTACAGCTCGATCTCTTCGGCGAGCGCACCGCGGGCCAGCGCTTCTTCAGGCGCCTGGCCGAGCTGCGTCGCGAGGGCGAATCCCGGCGCGAGATCCTCGAGATCTATCACCTCTGCCTCACCCTCGGGTTCGCCGGCAGCTACCGGATCAGCGGGATGCAGGCCCTGCAGGGCGAGATCGACGCGCTCCGGCGGGACCTCGGCTACCTGCCCCTGGATACGCGCGAGGTGCGCCTGGCGCCCAGCGGCCTGCCGAAGGGCGGTGGGCCGGCGCCGACGGGGACCGGTGCGGGGCGCTTCTGGAAGATCTGGGGTCTGGCCGCCGCGGTCGTCGCGGTCGTCTACCTCGGGTCCTGGCTCTGGATGAACGCCACCGCCGGTCGGGTGGTCGACGGACTCGGTGGCTAGCGCGCGGCGCGGGAGACACGCATGGGTATCATCCTGACCCTCCTGAAGCAGCTCAAGAACCCGCGTGCCCTGGTCGTCATCGTGCTGTCCCTGCTGCTGGCCACGCTGTTCGCCCTCGGCGGCCGTCTCGGTCTGGGGCTCGTCGGTCGCATGATCGTCGGACTGGTGCTCGTCCTGATCAGCGGCGGCGTGATCTGGTTGATGGGGCGCATGGAGAAGCGCAAGCAGGCCGAGCGCATCGAGCAGTCGCTCGTGCTCGAGGCCGCGGGCGGCCCGGACGACAAGAGCCGCAAGAAGGCCTCGCGCGACGACATGGCCGCGGCGATCGCCCGGCTCAAGGGCTCCCGGCTGGCCGACGGCCGCAGCGGCCGGGACGCGCTGTCGGTTTTGCCCTGGTACCTGGTGGTCGGTGCGCCGGGCAGCGGCAAGAGCGCGGCGATCACCAGCTCCGGACTGCCGTTCCCGAGCGAGCACGGCGACGCCGCCTCGGCCTGCAGCGAGGGCCGCGACTGCTGCTGGTGGTTCAGCAACCAGGCCGTCGTGCTCGAGGCCGACGGACGGTTCGCCAGCGATGGGGGCCAGGCCGTCGACCGCGACTGGGACGTGTTCCTCGAGCTGCTGTCCAAGCAGCAACGCCGGCCCGCGCTCAACGGCGTCGTGGTGACCGTCGCGGCCGACGAGCTGGCCGGCCTCGACGAGGCGCAGCTCAAGCAGCGGGCGGCCATCGTGCGCCGCCGCGTCGATCGCATCGCCGAACGTCTCGACCTGCTCTGCCCGGTCTACCTGATGATCACCCGCTGCGATCGGCTCAACGGTTTCCCCGAGTTCTTCGGCGACATCTCGGGCAAGGCCCGCGACCAGGTCTGGGGCGCGACCTTCAGCGCCAACCTGATGACCAGCCCCGTCCCGGGCGACGTCTTCGTCCAGGAGTTCGACCTGCTGGCGCGCGCGCTCGAGCGCCGGCGTCTGCCGCGCCTGATCCGCACCGAGCGCGAGCAGGCGGTCCAGCAGCAGGCCTTCCTCTTCCCGCTGGAGTTCTACCGGCTGCGGGACAAGCTGCGCACCTTCGGCGACACGCTCTTCGCGCCCAGCCAGTACACCCATCAGCCCCACTGGCGGGGCTTCTACTTCACCAGCGCCGGCGGTGAGGCCGCGCCGGCGACCGAGACCGTGCTGACGGACGTCAGCCAGGTGATCGGCCTGCCCGGACTCGGCCCCGTGGCGCCGCCACCGACCGCGCCGGTGGGCGATCGGCGGCCGCTGTTCCTGCGCACGCTGTTCCTGAACGTGCTGGTGCCCGACCAGGACCTGGTCCGGCCGACGGCCCGGGCGGTGCGTCGTCGGCAGAGCTGGCGCCTGGTGGTGCGGGGGATCGCGGCGGTGCTGCTACCGGTCCTGCTCACCCTGTCGGTGATCTCCCTGGTCCGCAATCAGGGTCTGGCCCAGCGCAGCGAGCAGCTGGCCACCGACGTGCGCGGCCTGGTGCCCGCGGGCGAGCAGCCGCGCGACATCACCGCCGCACTGGCCGAGCTCGAACCGATGCGCGAGTTCCTGGTCAAGCTCGACGGCTGGCAGGACCGCCGGCCGATCACCGTGGACATGGGGCTGTACCGGGGCGAGCGACTCGCCGCCGGCCTGCGTGGCGTCTATTACGATCGTCTGCGGGAGGTGCTCCTGAGGCCGGGTCGCGACCGTCTCGAGCGTGGACTGCTCGGCGAGTACCCCGGCGACCGAGACGAGTTCAATCGCTTCTTCGCGCGCTACCAGGCCTACCGCATGCTCGTCGAGCCCGACCAGGGCGATCCCGACCTGGTCACCGGGGAGCTGCAGGGCGCGTGGCACGATCCCTCGGCGACCACGGAGACGACCGCGCGCCAGCTCCAGCTCATCGACGATCACGTCCACTTCGCCTGGCGGCACCCGGCCGATCTGCGCGAGGCCTGCGCCGACCTGCCGCGCGCCCGCGAGAACCTCGTCCAGCGGGCCGAGGGCTACATCCGCCAGTTCTGGGCCTCGGATCTCTACTACGACACCATGGTCGCCGAGATCAACCGCTCCGGACGCCCGTTCAGCACCGCGATCGAGCCCGCGTTCAGCGGCGTCTTCACCGGCGCCGACGGCGCCGACGAGGACGACCTGCGCGTGCCGTTCGCCTTCACGCGCACCGGCTGGAGCGAGTACGTCCTGCCGCGCATCCTCGGCAGCGAGGCCGAGCTGCGCGACAACTGGCTGCTTCAGGAGGCGTTCCGCGACCGCACCCTCGACATCCGCAACGAGCTGCTCGCGCGCTACCTCGCCGACCACCACGATCGCTGGACCACGTTCCTCGGCTCGGTCGATCTGGTGCCGCCGGCGCGGCTGGCGGAGACCCATTCGCGCCTGCGCGGCCTGGCGCCGCGGACCTCGGCGCTCTTCCGCTTCCTCGAGCGCGCCCGCGACACCATGGATCTCAGCGGCGACACCGAGGGCCTGCCCGAGGACGGGCGCGAGGAGCTGGCCCGCGCGTCGGCCGACTTCAAGGCCTGGCGCGAGTTCTTCCGCGTGCAGGGCGAGGGCGAGGAGGCCCGTGAGCCGGCGGCGGTCTACGCCGACCTCATCGACCAGCTCGTGGAGTTCCTGTCCGAGCTGATCGCCGAGGGCGATGCCGAGGCCAACGCCGCCGGGGCGGCACGGCAGGTGTTCGAGAAGGACGGCCGCGGGGGGACCGCCGTCGAGGACGTCTCGCGGCAGATCCGGGCGCTCGTGGTCGAGGGTGGCGCCACGTCCTGCGATCGGGCGCTGGAGACGTTCCTGCGCCGGCCGGTCGCCCTGGTCTGGGAGGCCTGCCTGCTCGCCACCGAGCGGCACCTCGACGCGCGCTGGCGCGAGGAGATCGCCAGCTACTTCTCGGACAAGCTCAATCGCTACCCCCTCAACCCCGAGAGCGGCCAGGACTGCTCGTCGAGCGACTTCGCCCAGTTCTTCCGGCCGCAGGGCATGCTCGAGCGTTTCGTCGCCGAGAACCTGGAGGTCTTCCTCGCGCCCGACCGGCGTCCGCGCGAGGTCCTCGATCGACGCCTCGGCCTGACCGACGCGGCGGTCGCCTCGCTGCGCAAGGCCGCCGAGCTGCGCCGCGTGCTCTTCGCGCAGGGCGTTCCCGTGCCCGAGGCCCGGTTCAAGCTGCGCCCCCTGCAGGCCTCGTACTCGCGGGGCCGGGGTCCCACGATCACCGGGACCCGCCTGCGCGTCGGCGAGCAGTCGCTGTTCTACGACATGGGAGCGCCGCGCACCGTGGAGTTCGTCTGGAGCGGCGATCAGTACGGCCAGCGGGCGAGCCTGACGCTGCAGCCGGACGGCCTGTTGCCCGAGCTGCGCATCGAGGCCAGCGACTGGGCCCTGTTCCGCCTGCTCGACTTCGCCGAGCCGGTCAAGCTGGGCGAGACGCGCTACGAGTACACCTTCTTCCTCGACGACCCCGGCGGTCGCTTCCGGGTCAAGGTGCCGTACGAGCTGACGACGACGTCGGCGGACAATCCGTTCCAGCGGCGGTTCTTCGACTTCGACTGTCCGAACAGCCTGTTCCGGTAGGCCCGGGGATCACACGCCCACGGGCGGGGAGCGTCGCTTGCCCACCCACGCGCCCAGCATCTCGAGCAGGTGCTCGCGGCGGATCGGCTTGGTGAGATAGTCGTCCATGCCGACCGACAGGCAGCGGTCGCGGTCCCCGCGCATGGCGTGGGCCGTCATCGCGACGATCGGGACGTGGCACGCCGGGGGATCGAGCTCGCGGATGGCGACCGTCGCGTCGAAGCCGTCCATCACCGGCATCTGGCAGTCCATCAGGACCAGGTCGTACCGTTGATCGCCGGCGAGCGTGGCCAGCGCCTCGGCGCCGTTGGCGACCACCTCCACGCGGCAACCCAGCTTCTCGAGCAGCAGGCGGGCGACGCGCTGGTTGACCACGTTGTCCTCGACCACGAGGACGCGCACGCCGAACATGCGCATCCCGGCGCGGCGCTGGGTCGGCGCGCCTCCGTCGGCGTCGTGGTCCTCTGCCGGCGGCAGGGTGAGGGCGAAGGCGAACCGCGAGCCCTCGCCGGGTTCGCTCGTCAGCGCGATCTCGCCGCCCATCATCTGGGTCAGCTCCTGGCAGATCGTCAGCCCCAGGCCCGTGCCCCCGTGTCGCCGGGTCGAGGAGCCATCGACCTGGACGAACTTCTCGAAGATCCGCGCCTGCTGATCGACCGGGATACCGACGCCCGTGTCGACCACCTCGAAGCGATACCGCGCGCCGACCGGCCCGGCGGCCTCACGGACCACGCGCACCGTCACGCCGCCCCGCTCGGTGAACTTGAGCGCGTTGTGGGCCAGGTTGGTGACCACCTGGCGCAGGCGTCCGGCGTCGGCGACCACGCGGTGCGGGCCGTCGGGCTCACAGGAGACGGTGAGGGCCAGATCCCGCTCGCTGGCCATCAGCGACA
>WJIQ01000351.1 GCA_014730255.1 bacterium
CCCGCGGACATGGACTGGACCCGCGGCGTGCTCCGCGACCACGGCAACATGTCGTCGACGACGGTGCTGTACGTGATCGAGCGGTACCTCGCCGAGCGCGGCACCGGGCGCGGGGGGCACGGCGTCATCTCGGCCCTGGGCCCGGGGTTCTGCTCGGAGTCCCTGCTCGTGGCGCTCTAGCCTCGTATCGGCGAGGCCTGCGTGGCGACCAAAACGGCGCCGTCGATCGCGAGGCGGTCGCTCATGCCCGCGCCGCGCGGTCCTCGAGCACGGCGGCCGCGGCCCGGCGACCAGCCGCGAGCGCCCCGTTGGTCGAGGCCGTGTCGAGGTGGTCGCCGGTGGCGTAGAGGCGGTCCGCGTGCCGGACCGGTCGTTCCGGTGGATCGAGCCATCCCGGTTCCTGCCGCGGGAGCGCGCGGGGGATGTGATAGGTGCGCAGGTGGCGCCAGTGCTCGACATCGGGGCCGAACCAGTCCGCGAGCTGCCGACGGACGCGAGCCACGAGATCGCCGGCCGTGCTGTCCCCGCCGAGAACGGTCGCCGAGATCAGGGTCGCATCAGGTGGGCCGTAGGCGGGCGCGACCACCGTGGGCACGCAGAGGTTGTTGACCGGTCCCTGCCCGTCGCCGTCGAGCACGAGGATCGGCTGATCCACCGGCGGCGTGTCGGCCACGAAGTACAGACAGGTCGTCGCGTTCCACCGCGGTGCGGTCACGTCGGGCAGCCAGCCGGCGGCCGTCTCGCCGTCGGTCGCGACCACGATCGCGCCGGTCTCGATGACCTCGCCGCCGGCCAGGACCACGCGTCCTGGCGAGACCTCGACCACGGTCGCGCCCAGGCGGACGGTGCCGCGGGGCAACCGCTCGGCGAGTTGCCGCGGGATCGCACCCATCCCGAGCGCCGGCACCGCAGCCTGGCCGCTGGCGAACATGCGCATCACGAAGCGCAGCATGCGGCTGCTGGTCTGGAGGTCGGGATCGAGGAACACGCCGCCGAGGAACGGCCGGAAGAAGCCCTCGATCATGGTCTCCGAGAATCCTCGCTGCTCGAGGAAGGCGAGGGTGGTCGTCTCGTCGTGGGACATCTGACGTGCGACGTCGCCCCGGAGGCAGGCCCGCCGCAGCAGCCCCACGCGGAGCTTGTCGGTCAGCGATCCGACCGGACTGGTGAGCGTGTGGAGAGCCTGCGACGGGCGGCGGAAGGGATCGCCGAGGGCATGGAAACGGCCACCGCGCCGGATGAGCGCGCCCGGCCGGTACGGCTGCAGATCGAGCGCGTCGAGATCGAGCTGTGCGCGCGCCTCGGGGTAGGCGGTCAGCAGGACCTGGAATCCCCGATCGAGACGGAATCCCTCGACCTCGTCGGTGCGCACGCGTCCACCGACGTCGTCGGACGCCTCGAGGACCAGGCAGCGGACGTTCGCCGCGTGCAGCCTCACCGCGCACGCCAGCCCCGCCAGGCCGGCGCCGACCACGACCACCTCGGGGTGCCGCGGTCCACGATCCATGGTGTCTCCGATCATGGTCGACCCTCCCGGGGCGAGATGGCCCGTAGAGCATACGACGACCGATGCCCGGTAGCCAGGCTGCCGGACGACGGTCTCGATGGACGCCCGACGATCCATGGTGCGTGCCGTCGACCCGGTGTTGTCCAGCCGACGCAGACGTGATAGCTTGCGGTCCATCGTCTCGCCTGACGATCACACACCGGAGCGCACCATGCTCGAGCAGATCAATCTCGATCGATCGATTCCCAAGGACGAGTACAAGTCCCGCCGCGACGCGCTCGAGCTGCGTCTCGGCGAGCTGCAGCGCGAGGCGCAGGATCTCGGCGTTCCCCTGATGGTCGTCTTCCAGGGCTGGGGCGCGGCAGGCAAGGGGACACAGATCAACCAGCTGATCCTGCCCCTGGATCCGCGCGGATTCACCGTGCACACCACCAAGGACCCCACCGAGGACGAGGCCATGCGGCCCTTCCTCTGGCGGTTCTGGCGCGTGGTGCCCGCCCGCGGGCGCATGACGGTGCTCGATCGGTCGTGGTACAGCCGCGTCCTGGTGGACCGGTTCACCGGCGAGCTGTCCGACCGCGAGGCCGAGCGTGCGTTCGGCGACATCCGCAGCTTCGAGCGCCAGCTGACCGACGACGGCATGGTGATCGTGAAGTTCTTCTTGCACATCTCGCGCAAGGAGCAGAAGCGGCGCCAGAAGAAGCTCATGGAGAACGAGGCCACGAGCTGGCGGGTGAGCGACTACGACCGCGAGCAGAACCGGCGCTACGACGACTACGTCAACCTCGCCGACCGGGCCATCGCCGAGACCGACACCGACCACGCGCCTTGGACCGTGGTCGAGGCGACCGACCGCCGCTTCGCCGCGCTGAAGATCGGCAGGACCGTGATCGCCGCGCTCGAGCGAGGCCTCGCCAGGGCCAGGGCCCAGCGCGACGAGCCCCTGCCGATCCGGGCGGCCATCCAGCTGCCGCCGGAGCTCTCGACGACCATGCTCGATCGCGTCGATCTCGACCAGAGCCTGGACTGGGAGGAGTACCACGACGAGCTCGACGCCCTGCAGGACAGGATCCACGAGCTCGGCCACCGGATCTACCGCCATCGCCTGCCGGTGGTGATCGTCTACCAGGGATGGGACGCCGCA
>WJIQ01000352.1 GCA_014730255.1 bacterium
ACGACCGCCGCCAAGACGGCGAGCGACTGTCCGATGAGCGCCTGCGACGGCGTGAAGGCCACGACCGCGGCCGCGAAGGCCGATTGCGACGGCGTGAAGGCCGCGACGGCCGCGGCGAAGAGCGGTTGCGACAGCGCGGCGGCGGCGAAGGCCGGCTGCGACGAGGCCAAGAGCTGCACCGAGACCGAGACGGCCGCCGGTGAGAAGGCCAGCGAGTCCGACGAGGACGAGGTCAAGACGGTGGCTGCTCGCAGCGAGTAGCGTCGCGTCGCGCCGAAACCACGAAGACGGGGCACCCGCCGAGGGTGCCCCGTTTCTCATGTCGCGGGGGCGGATATCACTCGAGCCGGTGGGCGTCCAGCGGCGAGCCGAGGTGGATGGTCACCGTGGTCCCGGCCGTCGCGTCGGTCGTGAGCGAGACCTTGCCGCCGAGGTACTCCTCGACGAGCAGCCGGACCGAGTAGGTCCCGAGTCCACGCCCGTCGCCCTTGGTGCTGACCGGGCGCTGGAACATGGCCGCGGCGACCTCGGCCGGGATCTCGCCCGGGTTGTGGACGCTCAGCTCGATCGCGTCGTCGACCAGCCGGTGGGTGACCGTCACGACCTCGCCCGCGGCGGCGGCCTCGAGCCCGTTCTTGATCAGGTTGCCGAGCGCCCGGCCGAGCAGCACGGGGTCGGCGGCCGCGCGCACGGCCGGGCCGGGCAGGACCGTCAGCTCGCGCTCCCAGGCGACCGGGTGGTGCCGGTAGCCGTCGACGACGTCGGCCACCAGGCGGACGATGCTGATCGGCTGCAGCTCGACCTCGAGCGACCCCGCCTCGGCGGCGGCCAGGTCGCGCTGGGAGCGGATCTCCTCGACCAGTCGCCGGGACTGGATCGCGAGCATCCGCACCAGCTCGGCGGATTCGGCCGCGTCGGCGTCCGGCAGCAGCTCGGTGACGCTCGCGATGCTGCCGGCGGTGTTCAGGACGTCGTGGAAGAACAATCGCTCGAGCGTGCGCTGTCGCTGCTCGGAGCGCCGGTCGACCAGGGAGAGGACGATGTAGCGCTCGCCATCGACCTCCAGCGGGGCCGCAGTCGCCTCGAGTTGAAGGGGCACCGGCTGGCCGTCTCGGACGACCACGCATTCCAGGCTCGCCGGATCCCCACCCGCGGCCATCTCGATGGCGACGGAAGCACCGCACCGGCGGCAGGCCTCGGTGGTGCCGCAGCCACCCTCCGACCGCATGGCGTGCCGGCAATCCAGCACCGCGCCGGGTGCCCGGCCCGCGGCCCCGGTCATGTCCGGGCATCCGATCAGATCGAGGCAAGCCGCATTGGCCAGCACGATCTCGCGGTTCGTGTTGAGGATCATCACCGGAACGGAGATGGCATCGCACAGGCTGCGCACGTGCGGCGCCGCATCGATGGCCGCGCGCTGCGCCGAGAGCCGGCCGTGGTCCGCCGTGCTGGCGGGCAGGACGTTGATCTCGCTCAGCTCGGTCAGCTCGGTCCGCACCATGCCCTCCGATTCGTCGTGGAGTTCCCGGGTTGCGACGGGCGTCGGAGAGGGCCGGTCCCGTCGACGTCGAATCCCCAAAAACATCGACGCGACCGGCGTGGACTTGACCGCGGAATGAAGACCGGACGAGCCGGTTCAGCCGACGATGACCTTCTGCAGATCCAGGCCGTACTTGCGCATCCGGTTGAGCACCGTGGCACGGGTGACGCCCAGGGTCCGCGCGGCGGCCGACTTGTTGCCGCCGTGAGCATCCAGCGCGGCGATCAGCTCGGCGCGCTGGGTGCGCTCGGCCTCTGACAGGCCGCTCAGGGTGTCGTCGCGCGCGGACCCGTCGCCCCCGGGAGGGCCCGCGGTTCCCGGGCCGAGGTCCGGCAGGTGGGAGCGGTCGATCGGACCCTGCGGGCAGACGACGAACGCGTACTCGAGCACGCTGCGCAGCTCGCGCACGTTGCCGGGCCAGTCGTGCTGCATCATCGCCGCCAGGGCCTCGGGGGTCAGGCCGGGGATGTCGCGCCCGGTGCGCTCGCCGAACCGGTGGACGAAGTGGTCGACCAGGCGGGGGATGTCCTCGCGCCGATCGCGAAGCGGGGGCACGCGCACGGGGATCACGTTGATGCGGTAGAAGAAGTCGCGCCGGAAGCGTCCGGCGGCGATGAGCTGCTCGAGATCCTGGTTGGTGGCGGAGATCAGGCGGGCGTCCATGGGCAGCGATCGGTTGTCGCCCACGCGCTCGAACCGTCGCGTCTCGAGCACGCGCAGCAGCTTGACCTGCGTCGGCAGCGGGATGTCGCCCACCTCGTCGAGGAACAGGTCGCCGTCGCGGGCCTCCTCGAAGCGGCCCACGCGATGCCGGTGCGCGCCGGTGAACGCGCCCCGCACGTGGCCGAACAGCTCGCTCTCCAGGAGCGACTCGTTGAACGCCGCGCAGTTGATCTGCACGAACGGCCGGTCGCGGCGCGGGCCGAGCTGATGGATGGCGTGGGCGACCAGCTCCTTGCCGGTGCCCGACTCGCCGTGGACGATGACCGCGGCGTCGCTCCGGGCCGCCTTCTCCACGAGGTCGTAGAGCGCCCGCATCGGTGCCGAGTCGCCGACCATGCCGCAGAAGTCCCGACCGTCGTCGAGGCGGTTCTCGAGCTGGACGATGCGCTGCTCGGCGGCGAGCAGCTCGGAGATGTCGGTCACGTTCTCCACCGACGCGACGACGTTGCCCGCGTCGTCGTGCAGCAGGCGGGAGCTCTTCAGCACCTTCAGGCAGCTGCCGTCGCGGGTGAAGATGTGGCAGTGCTGCCGGACGTGGCCGCCCTCGGCGAAGAGCTGGCACCAGTGCCGGCCGCCTTCCAGGCGCTGCTCGGCGCAGCGATCGCAGCCGAGGATCGTGCACGGCCGACCCTCGAGCTCCTCGCGCGCATAGCCGGTCAGGCGCAGCAGGGCCTCGTTGACCCGGATGATCGTGCCGTCGGGATCGACCAGGAACAGGCCGTCGTGCATGCTGTCGACGATGGCGTCGAACTCCGGCGGGATGGTGGGGGGCATGCGGACTCCTCACACGGGTGGCGTGTGCAAGTGTAAAACGGAGGTTCACACCTGTCAAAACCGGCTCAGTCGACGTACCCCAGCGAGCGCAGGCGGCGACGCGTGTCCGCATCGACGGCGGTCTCGCGGCTGGGCTGCGCCACCGCCGCCGCCGCGCCCGTCCTCGCCAGCCAGCCCTCGAGCGCCCGCTGCATGCGCACGGCGGTCTCGCACTCGTCCGCCCGGGCGGGATCGTCCCGGACGAGGGGCCAGAGGTCGACCTGCTCGGTGGGGTCGGTCACGAGGTCGAAGAACCCGGCGATCTCGCCCTGGCGGACGACGAGCTTCCGGGACGGGGAGGTCACCGTGGCGGCGTCCTGCGCGGTGATGCCGGTCAGGCCGAAGACCAGGGTGTCCGGGGCGTCGAAGGTGCCGCTCTCGAGCAGCGGGGCATGCGACGGCGGGCCGGCCTGCGCCTCGTAGGGCAGATCGAGCAGGGAGAAGGCCGTCGGGACCAGGGCGGTCGCCGGCACCGGATGATCGACGACCAGGCCAGCCGGCGCCCGCTCGGGCAGGTGGAAGACGAGGGGCACGTGCAGGTTGCCGTTCCAGGGCAGGCCGTGGTTGAAGATGCGTCCACGCTCGTAGAGGACCTCGCCGTGGTCGGCGGTGATCACCAGCAGGGTGTGCTCGAAGAGCCCCAGCCGCTTCAGCTCGGCCACCAGGCGGCCCACCTTGCGATCGGCCAGGGCGACGTCCGCGTCGTAGAGATCGCGCAGGCTGGCGATCTCGGCCTCGCTGAGCCCGTGCTTCTGCCGGGCCCGCAGCTCGAGGGTGTCGCGCACGATCGGCCCGTCCGGCCCACAGAACTCGGCCTCGAGGTCCGGTGGCGGGGCGTAGGGGGCGTGGGGGTCCATGATGTGCAGGAAGAGGAAGAACCGGTCGGCCGGCCGGTGCCGCAGCCAGGCCAGGGCCCCGTCGATCGTGTCGTCGTTGCGGGCGCCCGGCTCGCGGGCGAGGCGGGCCCAGGTGTGGAACAGGGCCGTCGCGCGCAGCAGGTGGTGCGGGTGGAACCCGCTCAGGTGCGAGGCCTGGTAGCGGTCGACGAAGAGATCGAACCCCTGGTCGAAGCCGAAGCGCGACTCGAGGTAGTAGTTGTTGATCAGCGCGGCGGTGGCGAA
Organism: bacterium; assembly: GCA_014730255.1. Lineage (GTDB taxonomy): Bacteria > Krumholzibacteriota > Krumholzibacteriia > LZORAL124-64-63 > LZORAL124-64-63 > Glo-17. Next base: position 4,198 of record WJIQ01000352.1, read on the forward strand.
CCCCTCGGCGCGCAGACGCTCGGCGACGGTCACGATGTCCTCGTGCAGGATCCCGGTGTTCTGCACCAGCCCGTGCGTGAGCGGCGGCAGGCCGGTGAGCATGCTGGCGTGGCCGGGTGCGGAGGCGGGCGACTCGACGTAGGCGGCCGAGAACGCCGTGCCCGTGCGCACCAGCTCGTCGATGTGCGGGGTCGTCGGCCGCGGGTAGCCCAGGGCGGTGATGCGATCGCCGCGCATGGCGTCGAGCGACACGATCACCAGGCCCTGCGGCGAGGCATCCTCGCCGGCGGCGCCGCCGGCGGTTGCGAGGTGGACGGTCATCAGGACCGGGTAGACGAGCACCGCCAGGACCAGGAGGCCGGCCGCCAGCGGGTACCGGCCCGGTCCGGGGGTCCGGGGCGCGAGCCAGGCGACCAGCGCGCCGAGCGTCAGCGCCAGGACGACCGCGAGCGCCAGGCCCACCATCTGACCGGTACGTGCGAGCAGGAACGACCAGGTCGACGTGCTCACGAAGTAGAAACCGAGGAAGGCGGCGAAGGCGGCCGTGGTCAGGCCCAGCGCGATCGACGACGGGGCATCCCCGCCCAGGAGTCCGCGCAGCGGCCGGACCGCCAGCGAGGCCAGCAGATAGACGGCGATCCCGACCACTGCGTAGAGGCTGATGCCGAGGGGAATGGCCTCCGCCGGCGCGGGATGGAGGATGGGAGTGCCGGTGTCCAGCAGGCCGGCCAGCACGCCGATCCAGCCGGCCATCAGCCACCCGCGCAGCGGTCGTTGTCGCGTCATGATGTCTCGCCTGGTCCGAATGCCGATGCTCGACCGGTGCGGGGCCGACGCGATCGCCGGGGCCTCGTTCCGGAGCCGGCCTACAATTGTACCGGATCGGCGAGATCCCTTGCAAGCCGGCCCGCGCGGGTCAACGCAGCAGGGTCAGACGGCCCTGGACGACCTCACGGTCGGTCGCCAGGCGCGTGAGGTAGATGCCGGAGGCCAGGGCGCGGCCAGCCGCGTCCCGCCCGTCGAGGCGCACCTCGTGGATCCCGGCGGGATGGGGCCCGCTGGCCAGGGTGCGGAGGCGTCGTCCCCGCGCATCGTGCAGGGTCAGGCGCACGGTCGCCGCGCGCGGCAGCTCGAAGCGTACCGTCGCCGCGGGGTTGGCCGGGTTGGGATAGGCGCGCACGGCCGGTCCGGCAGCGACCGCCGGTGCAGCCGTCTGCTGCTCGCATCCCTGGCCCAGGGCCCCGATCAGCCCGCAGCCCGGTGCGTCCAGGCAAGGCGAGTCGTCGCGGAGGGTGAGGTCGCCACCGGGCAGGTCGCAGAAGAGCGGGTCGACGTCGAGGTTGCCGTCGCTGCCGGTGGGGTCGGCGAGGTCGATCCAGTTCGCGCCGCCGTTGCCGTGGACGTCGTTGCAGGAGGGGATGGGCGTGGCGTTCACGCCGGCGACCCCGCCGCCGGTGTTGAAGGCGATCAGGTTGCCGGACAGCGGAGGCGAGCAGCCGACGAGGTGCAGGACGCCGGCGTCGGGCGGGTTGACGTTGTCGGCCATGGTGTTGCGGGCGATCTCGCCCGCGTCGTTGCGCTGGTAGTTGAGCGCGGCGCCGAAGAGGTCGGCCTCGTTGCCGCCGAAGACGCTGCCGGTGACGTCGACCTGCGGACCCTCGTTGACGGTGATCCCGCCGCCGGCGGCCGCGGCGTTGTCACGGACGACCAGACCGTCGATGGTCGCCCGCATCCGGGTCAGGTACGCACCGCCGCCCGAGGCGAACGTGGCGTCGGGCGCCGGACGGTTCTCGGCCAGCAGGCCGCCGGAGATGGTGATCGCACCGTCCTGGCCGTAGAGGCCGCCGCCATCCTGGTCCATGGTGTTGTCCACGACCACGCAGTCCTCCAGGGTGAGCTGCCGATTGCGCGCGCCCAGCCAGGCCAGGCCGCCGCCGCGCACGGCGCCCCGGCCGCCGCGGATCTCGCACCGGACGAGCGTCGCGCTGGATTCGCGTACCAGGACGCCCGCGCCCTGCGCGTCCTGGCCGCCGGCGCCGGGGTTGCAGACGCTGCCGGTGATCGTCAGGTCCTCGAGGACCGGGGCGCCTCCCTGCACGAAGACGCCGCCACCCCAGGTGGCACGGTTGCCGGCCAGGATGGCGCCGGTCACCGTGGCCTCGGTGTCGATCAGGGCGATCGCCCCGCCGCAGCCCAGCTCACTGCCGGAGCCGACGTTGGCGCCCTCGATCACCAGATCGGCGAGGACCGGCGCGCCGCCCTCGACCAGCACGCCGCCGCCGTAGCGGCCCGGCAGGGGCTGGCTGCGTGGCTGACCAGGGCCGGGGGCGATGGTGAAATCGGCGATGGTGGGCGAGCCGTTGCCAGGAGGTGCGACCGCGAGGCTCGCCCCGTCGGCCGCGGCGGTGATCGCGCTGCTGCCGACGACCGCCGAGTAGTCGGCGTTCCAGCC
>WJIQ01000353.1 GCA_014730255.1 bacterium
GGAGAACTTCGCCCCGCTCGCGGGAGATCCTCGTCTCCCTCAAACAGGATCAATGCAGTCGCATCTCACGATCCGCCTCGTCGGACGACCCATCGCCGGCGGGTCCTCACACCTCGACCGAGGAGCGTTCCCATGCGCCAGTATCTCGCGATCATCGCGGTCGCGACCGCCCTGACGGCCACTTCGGCCGGCGCCTCCGAGTTCTGGTTCGGCCAGATCGGTGCGACCGGCGGCACGGCCCAGTCGAGCGGCGGTCCGGGCCTCGGCTTCACCCTCGGCGGCATCGCCCCGGGCACCGCGGCCACCAGCGAGACCGAGGGCTACTTCGGCTTCTGGATCCTGCCCGGCGGCTACCTCGTGCCCGTCGCCGTGGACGATCGGACGCCGCTGGCCGCGGCCCTCTTCCAGAACTACCCCAACCCGATCCACACCAGCACCACGGTGCCCTTCCGCGTGGGTGGCGGCGACAAGGACGGCGCCCCCTCGCCAGTGCGCCTGGAGATCTTCGACGTGGCCGGCCGCCGCGTCGCCACCCTCGTGGACGACGTCCGCGCGCCCGGCGACCACCGCGCCGTGTGGGACGGCCGCGACCATGCCGGCCGCGCCGTCGCCAGCGGCGTCTACTTCGCACGCTTCACCACCGACCAGGTCAACCAGACGGTCCGGATGCTCCGGGTCCGCTAGGAGGTTCCGACATGCTCCATCGACACTCGCCCTTCCGGTCGACCCTCGTGGCGACCCTCGTCCTCGTGCCGCTGCTCGCGGTGGCCAGCGCTCCCGACCTCGTGCCCTACCAGGGGTTCCTGCGCGACGACCAGGACCAGCCGATCGACGGCCTGGTCGACCTCGAGATCCGTTTCTTCGACGCGTCGGTGGGCGGCTCGGAGCTGCACGCCGAGTTCTTCGCCAACGTCCCGGTCGACGAGGGCGTCTTCAACGTCATGCTGGGGTCGACCACGAGCCTGCCCGGCACGCTCTGGGACCAGGACCCGCTCTACCTCGAGACCGTGGTCGACGGCGATCCGCTCACGCCGCGGCGCCAGCTCGGCTCGGCGCCGTTCGCCCTGCGCGCCGCCGTGGCCGACGTGGCGCTCTCCGGGGGCAGCGGCGACGACGGCGACTGGACCATCAGCGGCGACGACGTCCATCGTCAGACCGGCCGCGTGGGCATCGGCACCGACGCGCCGACCGCCCGGCTCGACGTCGTCGAGTCCTCGGGCGGCGCCGGTCCCTTCGCCGTGATCTCGGGCGGCGGCGGCGTCTTCGAGAACGTCGCGCTGCGCCTGCAGGATCTGGGCACGGCCAACGGCAACGCGACGATCCTCGAGATGGCCCACTCGGGCGACCCGGGTGGCGTGCTCAGCCCGGTCGCGTTCGCGCGCCTGACCTCGACCGCGTTCGGGACCGACTCCGAGTTCGGCGTCGACCTCAGGCTCGAGACCTCGTCGGACAACGTCGGCGGCCTGAACGAGAACCAGCTCGTGCTGCAGCGGAGCGGCCGCGTGGGCATCGGCATCGACAGCCCGCTCGACGAGCTGCACGTGGTCGGCACCACCCGATCGTCGGACTTCCAGGCGGCCATCGACCTCGGCGAGAATGGCGAGCCGGTGCCGGGCGGAGTCTATCGCGACAACGTGGTCTACACCTGGGGCCGGATCAACGGCGCCGGCGGCGTGGAGGAGGGTTTCGGCATCGAGTCGGTCCAGAGGCTGGGCACGGGCTGGTACCGGATCAACTTCGCGCGGGCTCTCGCGGGCGCCGCCGTTCCGGTGGTCAGCGCGTACTCCGCCAACGACATCGTCCATGCGCGCGTGACCTCGACGACGCCGAACTACTGCGAGGTCCGCACCGTGCTCTGGATCCCGGGCAACGGCGACTTCCTGGCCAGCGACTACCGCTTCCTGATCCAGGTCGTGGGGCGTCCCTGACCCAGGTCGGCCACGATCACCGTCACCCGTCGGGCTGCCCGCTGGACACGGGCCGCCCGACGCGTTCTTGCGGCCTCGGACCGCCCCTGATAGGCTCGCTCACGACACGGCCGACGCACCCCCGGCGATCGGCGCGGGAGATCCCCCCAAGAGGGCAAACGACCATCATGCGGGCGGACGAAGCGCGCACGAGCGATTCCTGGTTCCGTGACCTGCGGGACCGGTTCGTGGCGATCGCCTCCCGACGCGTCGAGCGCGACGCGGTGGAGGACGTGGTGCAGGATGCCCTGCGGATCGTGCACGAGAAGGGCGGCGTCGGGCCCGGGGCCCTCGTCGACGACCGGCCGGCCCTGGCCTGGTGCTTCCAGGTGCTGCGCAACGTGATCGGCAACCACTACCAGAAGCGCCGGGCGCGCACCGAGGTGCCGGTGGACGAGCAGCCGCTGACCGCCGACGGCCTGGCCCCGCTCGAGAGCCTCGTCCGCGAGGAGCGGCGTCGCCTGGTGCACCGGGCGCTGGCCCGGCTCGCCGAGCGCACCGAGCGCTGCGCGGACTACCTCCAGCAGGTCGTGGCCGGCCGATCGCCGGCCGCCATCGCCGCACGGGAGAACGTCGACGCGGCGGTGCTCTATCGCCGCCTCTACCGCTGCCGCGAGCAGTTGCGGGCGATCCTCGAGGAGCAAGGGGTGCAGCCATGAGCATGGACCGTGAGGAATTCGGGGCCCGCCTGGAGGCCTACCTCGGCGGGGACCTGGACCCCGATCAGCGGGCGGCGTTCGAGGCCGAGGTCCTCGACGACCCCGACCTGGCCGAGCAGTTCGCCGCCACGGTCGGCCAGGACGCGGCCGTGCGCGAGGCGCAGGTGGTCGAGGGCTCGCACGCGCGCGATCGGCTCGTGCCGCGGCGTGTCTGGCCGGTGGCCATGGCCGCGGCGGCCGCCGTGGCCGTGCTGGTCTTCTGGCCCGGCGGCGTCGATCTACCCACCGAGGCGCCGGAGCGGGTCCTGCGCAGCGGGGCCGACGCGGTCCGCCCGCTGGAACCGCGCGGAACGGTGTCCGGCGAGATCGAGCGCTTCCGCTGGACCTCCGTGCCCGGGGCGGTCCGGTACCGGCTCGAGGTGCGCGACCTCGACGGGCGCGTCCGTCACGTGGCACTGGTCGGCGATACGGTCCTGACGCGCGCGGCCGCGACGTTCCCCGTCGTGGTCGACTCGCTCGCCGGTGGCCTGGCCTGGCAGGTGGTCCCCGTCCTCGTCGACGGACGACGCGGCGAGGCCTCCCCGACGGCGGCGGTCGATCGACCTCGCTGACCACTGGCCCGACCGGCGGATTCCGGCTACTCTACGCTCCATCCGGACCTCGGCCCCCGATCGGATGGATCGCGCATGTCCCCGGTGTCGCCACACGGCCCGCTACCTCCGACGACCGCCGCGCTGATCGGCCTGGTCGCCGTGATCGCGCTGATCCCGACGCCCGCGCCGGCGTCCACGGGCGACGAGCCGCCGGCCTGGCTCGTCGAGCGGGCCGAGACCCTGCTCGCCGCCACGCCCACCGGCGAGGATGCCGCGGCGTTCACCGACACGCTGCTCGCCCTGGCCGACGAGCTCACCGCCCTGGGATTCCATGGCCGGGCCGCGCACGTCCGCGAGGAGGCCGGGATCCACGCCTTCCGCCGGACCGATCTCGACCGCGCGGTCACGATCTTCGGCGACGGGGTCCAGTACGCGCGCGATCATGGCGAGCGCCAGCGGGAAGGCGCGCTCCTGAACGCCCTGGCCATCGGATACTCGGTCACCGACCGCAACGACGAGGCCATCGCGACGTACGGCGAGTCGCTGGCGCTGAAGGTCGACCTCGGCGACACGGCGGGCGTCGGGCGCACGTGGGCCAACCTGGCGAGCACCTACCAGGGGGTCGGCCGCCTCGGCGAGGCCCTCGACGCCCTGAGCGAGGCCGACCGCTGGACCCGGCTGGCCGGGAACGAGCGCGGCCGCATCCACCTGCTCGTCAACCGCGCGAACCTGCTCGACGACCTCGGCCGTCCCCACGAGGCGCTCGCGGTGGTCGACTCCGCGATCGCGATGACACGCGGGACCGACGAGTTCGCCGCCATCGGCCAGGCGCAGCGAAGCCGCGCCCGGATCCTGCGGGCGCTCGGCCGACCGGAGGCCGCGCTCGACGCGCTCGACCGGGCCATCGACACCCTCGAGTCCGCGGGCGAGCGATATTACCTCCTCTTCTCCTATCAGGACCGGATCGACGTCCTGCGCGACCTCGGCCGCGCGGACGAGGCGCGCCGTGCGCTGGCTCGGTTCGCCGGCGCGCTCGATGGCGACGAGGTCGTCCGGCTACGGCCCATCGAGCGCCTGTTCGCCGGCCTCCTCGAGCTCGACGCCGGCCGTCCCGGGGCCGCGGTCGCCGCGCTGGACGAGGCCGTCGTCGCCTTCGAGGAGCGGCGCCGCGAGCAGGACGACGAGATCACCCGCGCGGGCATGTTCCGCGGCAGTGGCGACGTCTACGGCGCCCTGGCCCTGGCGCACCTGGCGGACGGCGACACCCTCGCCGCCTGGCGCAGCAACGAGCGCGGGCAGGCCATGCTCTTCCGCGAGCGCGTGCTCGGTGGCACGCAGATCGCCGACCTCGGCGAGGTGCAGCGGGTGCTGGACCAGGCCGACGCCGTCCTGGTGCAGGCCTGCGAGACCCAGGTCGAGCCCCTGGTCTGGTTCGTGGTCACGCCGGACTCGCTCCACGCGGTGACCGCCGGCCCGCCCCTGCCGCTGGCGACGGACGCGCAGGCGCTGCTGACGCTCCTGGCCACGGGCGAGGGCGAGACCTGGGCGGGCGGCGTGCTGACGCGGCTGGCGGACCGGCTGCTCGGACCGTTGATGCCGTGGCTGGGCCCGGACGGGGCAGGACGCCTCTACCTCGTCGCCCCGCAGCGGCTGAGCGGCGTCCCCCTGACCATCCTGCCCCTGCCCGGCGGAACCGGGCGGCTCGGCGACCGGCTCGTCATCAACCACGTGCCCAGCGCGAGCGCCCTGGTGGCGGTCGCCGACAGGACGGCGACGGGGTCCGGCATGCTCGCCATGGGCGACCCCGTGCTGGCCTCGGCCGGGGTCCTGGCGCAGGCCGACGCCTCGCCGTTGCCGCGGGATCCGGTGCGGCAGGCCGCCGCCACACCCCTGCCCGAGGCCCGGCGCGAGGTCCGGTCGATCGCCCCGCCGGACGCCACGGTCCTGCTGGGCGAGCAGGCGCGCCGGTCGACGTTCGAGGAGCTGGCCGGCGACCAGGCCGTCCTGCACCTGGCCACCCACGCGCTGCACGACCCCCTCGACGGGCGGCGGTCGACCCTGCTGCTGGCCTCCGAGTCGCCCGACCGGGGCCCGGCGCGGATGACCGCCGCCGCCTGCGAGACGCTGGCCCTGCGCGCGGACCTGGCCGTGCTCAGCGCCTGCCGCTCGGGGCTCGGCCACCACGTCCTGGGCGAGGGCAGCTTCGGCCTGCCGCGGTCGCTCCTGGTGGCCGGCAGCCGCTCGGTGGTCAGCACGCTCTGGGACGTGGAGGACCGGGCGGCCCGGCGCTTCATGGAGGCGTTCTACGCCGGGCTGCGCGACGGTCTCCCCCGTGACGTCGCCCTGCAGCGGGCGGCGCGCCAGCTCTCGGACAGCGGCGCACCGGTGCGCGACTGGGCGGCGTTCGTGCTCACGGGCGTCGGTCACGAGCCGGTGCCGGCCATCGTCGGCACGGCGCGCACCGGGTGGAACCGCCTGGAGATCTGGACCGGGGTCGGCGCGGTGGCGATCCTGGTGATCGTGGTCCTCGCCGGACGCCGCGGTCGGCGGCGCGCCTAGCCCGGATCATTCACGAAGGGCCGTCGCGAGGCCGAGGAAAACGGCTGCCAGAACACGACCTCGCAAGGGCTGGCGAGGGAGGCGTACCCGATGCGGTACGTTGACCGAGCCAGAC
>WJIQ01000354.1 GCA_014730255.1 bacterium
CACGGCGATCCGGCCGTCGTCGGTCCAGAACAGGTTCGTCGGCTGCCGGAACTCGCCGGGTCCCTCGCCCTCGCGGCCGAGGGTGCGCCGGAACTCGCCGCCGGGGCCGAAGACCTGGATCTCGGCGAGCTGGCTGTCGAGGGCGTAGACCTCGCCGTCGGGGCCGCCTCGCAGGACGGCGATCTGGCCCAGCAGGACGTCGGCCTCGTCGGCGCCCACGCGCCAGGCCTCGCGCAGGGTCCAGGTCTCGTGGGTGGGGGCCTCGGCGGGATTCTCGACGGTGGCAACGGTCGCCGCGGTGGTGCTCGCGAGCAGGGCGGTTGCGGAGAGCGCGAGAACGGGCATACGGAGACGGCGGATCATGAGTCGCTCCTGGTCCGGTGTGCGGGTCGGGGTGTCCTGCGATGAATACGCAGCGCGGCGGTGGAGGTTTCGGTTATGCCGCGAGGAATGTTGCAGGCCTGCCTCGAGGCTCAGTGTTGGCAAAAAAATGCCAATTATTGGGTGTCGAACGTCCGACCAGAGGCCGTTCGTGGTGCCCTGATCGGGCCTGCAACAATCCTCGCGGCACAACCCATTCCTCGCGGGCTAACGGGAGGCTTGTCCCTGCCGGGACGGGCTGATACCTTGGCCCGATCAGGCCGGCGGCGCCGGCGATGCTTCCCCTCAGCCAGAGGTCTCGGGACGTGAAGGCGCTCATCACCGGAATCACGGGCCAGGACGGGTCGTACCTGGCCGAGCTGCTGCTCGACAAGGGATACAAGGTGTGGGGCATGGTGCGCCGGTCGAGCACCGAGACCTTCGAGCGCATCGACCACCTGCGCGACCGCCTCGAGCTGGTGCAGGCCGACCTGCTGGATCCGAGCAGCCTGGCGCAGGCGCTCGGCGAGGTCGAGCCGGAGGAGATCTACAACCTGGCCGCCCAGAGCTTCGTGCCCACGAGCTGGAGCCAGCCCACGCTCACCGGCGAGTTCACCGGCCTGGGCGTGGTGCGCATGCTCGAGGCCATGCGCGTGGCCTGCCCCGGCGCGAAGTTCTACCAGGCCTCCAGCAGCGAGATGTTCGGCAAGGTCCGCGAGGTGCCGCAGAACGAGCTGACGGCGTTCCACCCGCGCAGCCCGTACGCCGTGGCCAAGACCTACGGCCACTACATCACCGTCAACTACCGCGAGAGCTTCGACCTGTTCGCGGTCTCGGGGATCCTCTTCAATCACGAGAGTCCGCGCCGTGGGCGCGAGTTCGTCACGCGCAAGATCACCGACGCCGTCGCGCGCATCAAGCTGGGCCAGACCAACGAGTTGCGCCTGGGCAACCTCGATGCGCAGCGCGACTGGGGCTACGCCGGCGACTACGTGCGGGCGATGTGGCTGATGCTGCAGCAGGACCGGCCCGAGGACTACGTGATCGCCACCGGCCAGACCCACTCGGTCAAGCAGTTCCTGGAGATCGCCTTCGACCACGTCGGACTGCACTGGCAGGACTACGTGGTGCAGGATCCGCGCTTCATGCGGCCGGCCGAGGTCGACCAGCTCGTGGGCGACGCGGGCAAGGCCCGCACGCAGCTCGACTGGGAGCCCTCGGTGAGCTTCGAGGACCTGGTGCGCATGATGGTCGACGCCGATCTGGCGCTGCTGCAGGGGGCGGTCACCTGACCGGCCGGTTCGCCTACTCGGTCGTCATCTCGTCCGCGCGCAGGAACATCGTCAGCACCGACGCGAGGTAGGTCGGCTTCTCGAGCATGAGATAGTGGCCGGTCTCCGGGATCCGCTTGAAGCTCAGGACGCGGGCCTCGGCGTAGCCGTAGTGCTCGAGGAAGTGGCGCTCGTGGCCCGGCTCGGGCAGGTAGGCGGCGCTGCCGATCACCAGCATGGGCACCGACTGGCGGGGCAGATCCTCGGTCAGATCCCAGTCGAAGCTGCTCATCAGGAGCGAGGTGAACGTGGGGGCGTCGGTGCGCAGGGCCCAGTCGACGGCCTGGTCGCAGATCTCGTCGTCGCGGCTGATGGACACGAACCGCGAGGCGACGAAGCGGTCGTAATCCTCCATCAGGCTCTCGGCGATCTCCACCTTCTGGTCCTCGGAGGCGAGCTGGCGCGGGCCGGCGTCGATCACCACCAGGCGGTCGACGTCCCCCGGATGGTCGAAGGCGTACTGCAGGGCGATCATCCCGCCGAGGCCGTGGCCGACCAGGGTGGGATAGACCAGTCCGTGCTCCTGGATCCAGGCCCGCAGCGCGTCGGCCTCGGTCTGGATCGACGGGTCTGGCACGGTCGGCGTCTGGCCGTGGCCGTGCAGCTCGTAGACGTGGAGCTGGAACGCCGTGGACAGGTACGGGCGCACCTCGTCCCAGATCTCGGCGCTCGCGCCCAGGCCGTGGATCAGCACCAGCTCGTTCTCGCCGATGCCCTCGAGCCATTCCTGCGGCGGGCCTTCGTTCTGGGCGCCCGCGACACCGGCCAGCAGCAGCAGGGTCGTGAGCCAGGTGCAGAGGCTTCGGATCACGGCACGGTCTCCGTTTCTGGCGGGATGCGGAAGACGTCGCCGTCGCGCGCGGCGACGGTGGCGACCCCGGTGGCGTCCTCGACGCGCGCCGCGGGGGCTTGCGCGGCGACGGGCGGATACAGGTGGGTGAGTACAACGCGCCCGGTGGCGATGTTCCCGACCAGGTCGATGACGCCGGCCGGGCTCATGTGGGTCGCGACGGCGTACTCGTCGGGCGTCGAGCACTCGACCAGGAGCAGGTCGCAGCCTGCGATGGCCGCCGGCAGGTCCGCGCACGGCCCGGTGTCGCCGGTGTAGGCGAGCCGGTGGCCGGACCCGTCGGCCAGCAGCCAGCCCTGTCCCGGGCTGTCGAACCGGTCGACGGGGTGATGCGCCGGCAGGGCCGTGGCCTGGCCGGTGCCGATGTCGATCCGCTCGCCCACCGCCACCTCGCGCACGATCAGGCGCCGCAGGCGCGGCTCGATCCACGAACCGTAGAGGTCCGCGAGCCGATCCACGAAGGCGCCGGTGCCCGGCGGGCCGGCGACGAGCAGCTCGCCCTGTTCGCGGGCGAGGATCGAGTGCTGGGCGAAGAGCAGGGGCGCGAGGTCGGCGGTGTGGTCCAGGTGCAGGTGCGACAGCAGCACCGTGCCGACCGAATCGACGGTCTCGACGGCGCCCGGCTGCCGGACCAGGCGCACGAGGGCGCCCGGCCCCGGGTCGACGAGCACGCCGTGGCCGTCGAGGTCGAGCCAGTAGGCGGCCGGTCCGCGTCCGGCCGTGGGGACGGCGCCGCCGGCGCCCAGGACATGCAGGGTGATCATCCCTGCAAGGAGGCGCGCGAACGTCGGAACGTCAAGGCGCGCGGCGGGTTTCAGTGTCCGAGTGGACACGGGCAGGCGCCATGCCTAGACTCAATGGCGCCGATCGTCCGTTGCGGCCGCCATCCGAGCGCGGCGACACCGAGGAGTGACCATGCCCCGAACCAGCCTCGTCCTCGTGATCCTGGCCCCCGTGCTCGTGTTCTCCGTCCTGTCTGGCGACACGAGCGCCCAGCAGGACCGCGGCTTCTCCGTCGAGGTCATGGTGCCCGACGAGCAGAGCCCGGAGGAGAAGATCGCGAGCCTCCAGGAGCAGATCGCCGCGAAGACGGCCGCCGGGGAGCTCACGCCCGAGCTCGGCGACCTCTTCAACGATCTCGGCGTCGCCCACGCCCAGCTCGAGCAGTGGCCCGAGGCGCGCATGGCGTTCATCCAGGCGGTGCAGACCAAGCCGTACGACGCCGATTTCCATCGCAACCTCGCGCTGGTGGCGATCCGGCTCGAGGACTACGACCTGGCGCTCGTCGAGCTGGAGGAGTACCGCAAGCGGGGCGGGGCCCAGGCGGTGGACGCGCACCGTCGGATCGCCCGCGTCTACAAGGAGATGGGGGACATCGAGGCCGCCCGCTCGGCCCTCGAGCGCGGCCTCGGGGAGCTGGGGCGCGAGCCGTCGGCCGAGGTCTGCAAGCTGGCCCTCGAGCTGGCCGCCCTCGAGGACGAGCACGGTGACAGCCAGACGGTGCGCGACGTCCTCGAGGCCTGGCAGCCGGTGGCGCGGCAGTGGCGCGATCAGGCCGAGCAGGAGGGCATCGTTGACGGCGTCGAGGAGGCCGAGGCCATCGAGGCCCACCTGCTGGCGCGCTTCATCGAGGACGGCCAGCTGCTCGAGGACTCGGGTCTGCCCATCGAGGCGGCCGAGCTCTACGAGAAGGCCTACGACCTGGCGCCCGATCGCCACGAGATCCTGCCACGCCTGGTCGAGGCGTACGTGCAGGCCGGGCAGACCATGCAGGCGCGGGTGCGCACGCGCATGGCGCGCCGGGAGCACCCCGAGGCGGCGCCGGTCTGGCTGGCCACGGCCAAGGTCTACGAGGCCGAGCATCAGCAGGCGGAGGCCATCGACGCCTACCGCCAGGCCTACGAGATCGCGCCCGAGACTCCGGGCCTGCGGCTGAAGCTGGGCAACATGTACATGCGCGCCGGCGAGGACGCCGAGGCCCGCAAGTACCTGGCCGAGGCGATCCAGGCGCCGGACACGCCCACCGAGGTGATCTACAACTACGCGGTCAGCCTCATGCGTGACGACAAGTTCCGGGCGGCGACGCGGCCCCTGGAGCGGGTCACCCGCGAGCGGCCCGACTTCGCCGGCGGCTGGATCGCCCTGGCGCAGTGCTACCGGGCGCGCCGTCAGTACTCCCGCGCGGTCGATGCTTACGAGGAGGCGTTCACCCTGCGGCCCGACCCGGCGATCGCCTACAACCTGGGCGTGACCGCCGGCCGGGCCGGGCAGTGGACGCGGGCGGTCGCGGCCTACGACCAGGCCCTGGAGCTCGCCCCGGGCAACCTCGAGGCCGAGTACAACCGGGCCGTCGCCCTGATGCGGTCGGGCGATCTGGAGGCTGCCGCCGAGGCGTTCGCCGCCTTCCGCGAGCGCGACCCGGAGCACTACCGGGCGAGCCTCAACCACGGGGTGACCCTCTACAAGCTCGGCCGCTACGACGAGGCGGTGTCGGTCTACAACATCACGCTCGAGCTGAACGAGACGGCCGAGGCGTGGGACAATCTCGGCCTGGCCTACCAGGGGCTGGGCGACGAGAAGAAGGCCCAGGCCTGCTTCAAGGAGGCCCAGGCCATGCGGGGTGAATCGTGATCCGGATGCTCGCGCTCGTGACGTGCGTCGGTCTGCTGATGGCGCCGCCCGCGGTGGCCGATGCCGAACCCGCCGACCAGCCGACCGATCAGGCGGCGCGGCCGACGCACCCGGTCGAGCTCGACCCGATCACGGTCGACGGACCCTACCCCCGCCACGATCGGGCCGAGCTGGCGGCTGCCGGCTACCCCGACCACAAGCACGTCTACGGCTACCCCGGCTACGAGCCGCCGACCGCGCCGGACGGCGAGACCTACGGCATCTTCACCCTCGCGCGCGGCCGCAAGCTCCTGCCCCGCGAGGGGCTGGAGATCGGCGAGGGCGAGATCCGGTACCGGCGGGTGCTCCTGACCCACGACCCGGAGATCCCGGCCGCCGGCGTCATGCCGGCCGTCGAGGTCCTCGACTGGGCCGAGCGCGAGGTGACCGCCCTGCTCGGCCATGCGCGGCCGGACACGCTGCGGGTCGACAACCCCATCGACCTCGACGCCTACCGCGCGCGCACCGGCCAGGACTTCCACCGCCTCTACTGGTACGACGGCGAGATGGCCGTGATCGAGCCCGCGAGCGTGCTCTTCGCCCGGGGCCTGGCGCTCCACGCGGCCTTCCACCTGCAGACCGTCTGGCAGCTCGACGGCTGGCTGGGCGAGCACGACCTGCCGCGCTGGTTCACCGAGGGCCTGGCCTCGTACCTCGCCGAGGACGGCGTGCACTACCTCAGCTACCTCGCCATGTACCGCGCCCAGGGGCCGGTGATCCTCGACCCGCAGAAGACCGAGGCGGTGCTCGCCGCGCCTCCGCATCCGGACCGCAACATCGACAAGCAGCAGTACCGGATGGCCGGCTACTCGGCCTTCCTGATGACGTGGGAACTGATCGAGCACCGCGGCGGCCTGCGCACCATGCGCGCCTTCCTCGCACGGGTGGCGGCCGGGGAGGATCCCGACACGGTCAGCGCCGATCTCTGGGGCCACGACCTCGCCGCGCTCGCGGCCGAGCTCGACGCGACGACGCGGCCCGAGCCGGTCGGCGACGGCATCCAGCCCCGCCAGGTGATGCGGCCGCCCGGCCGCTGACTTGCCGCGATCGATCGCGTGTACTATAACGGGAGCGCCCCGGCGGTGGCCGGGGCGCCGTATCCCGTCGCCGACACCATGCGCCGCGTCCCGGCGGCCAGCCCCGAGGTCTCCGACTCCATGAGCGATCACCAGGCCCGCGTCCGCTTCGCCCCCAGCCCCACCGGCTACCTGCACGTCGGCGGCGCCCGCACCGCGCTGTTCAACTGGCTCTACGCCCGCAGCCAGAAGGGCGTGTTCGTGCTGCGCATCGAGGACACCGACCAGGAACGCAGCACCGAGGAGAGCACCGAGGCGATCCTGCGCGGGATGCGATGGCTCGGCCTGGACTGGGACGAGGGGCCGGACCGCGGCGGCGACCACGGGCCCTACCGCCAGAGCGAGCGGCTGGAGATCTACCGCGAGGCCCTCGAGCAGCTGAAGGCCAGCGGCCGGGTGTACCGGTGCTTCTGCAGCGAGGAGGACCTCGAGCGGCGGGCGGCGGCCGTCGTCGACGCCGGCGGGCACTGGGAGGGCTACGACGGCCACTGCCGCAGCCTGAGCGAGGAGCAGATCGCCGCCTTCGAGGCCGAGGGCCGGCCGGCGGCCTGGCGCCTGCGCACCCCCGACGAGGGCTCGACCTTCTGGTACGACATCGTCGTCGGCAAGCGCGAGTTCCAGAACGACGTCATCACCGATCGCGTGGTCTTCAAGGCGGACGGCTTCCCGACCTACAACTTCGCCGTCGTGGTCGACGACCATCGCATGGGCATGACCCACGTCCTGCGCGGCGACGACCACGTCAGCAACACGCCGCTGCAGCTGCTGATCTACGAGGCCATGGGCTGGAAGCCGCCCAAGTTCGGCCACATGCCGATGATCCTGGGCCCGGACCGCAAGCGGCTCAGCAAGCGCCACGGCGCGGTCTCGGTGGAGGAGTTCGCCAGCCAGGGCATCATCCCGCAGGCGATGGTCAACTACCTCGCCCTGCTCGGCTGGTCCATCGGCGCGAGCGGCGACGAGGTGCTCACCATCGACCAGCTCGTGGCGAAGTTCTCGCTCAAGAAGGTCAACTCGAGCCCCGCGGCGTTCGACTACGACAAGCTCGAGCACATCAACAGCCAGCATCTGAAGCGCATGGACGCGGACGAGAAGCTCGCGCTGCTGCTGCCGATCCTCGACGACCACGGCTGGCGGTACGATCCGGCCTGGCAGGTGGCCGGCGTCGAGGAACAGGAGGGGTACGCCGCCCGGCTGATCGCGCTGCTCGGCGGCCGCTTCTCGAGCCTGCAGGCGTTGCCCGGACAGCTCGAGTTCTTCTTCACCGACGATCACGCGGTCGACCGGCAGGCCTGGGACGACACCATGGGCGACGAGACCGTGCGCCAGCGGGTGACCGCCCTCGCCGACGCCCTCGAGCGGCAGCTCGCCTCCGATGGCCCGGCGTCGGCGGCGGATTTCGAGGCGGTCGTGCGGGGGCTCGCCGAAGCGGAGGGCCTGAAGGCCGGCGATCTGATCCACCCCGCCCGCGTCGCGCTGACCGGACAGTCGCGCAGCGCCGGCATGTTCGAGGTCATGGAGATGCTCGGGGCGCCGCGGGTGCTCGCGCGCCTGCGCCGCGCCGCGGCGTGACCGCATCGGGCGGACGAGGAGGAGCGTGATACGGTTCTGGGGCATCCTCGGTCGGTACGCCCTGGTGTGGCTGGTCTACCTGCTCGCGCTGCTCCTGGCCACCAGCCTCTTTCCCGGCATGTACCTCGACACCTCGGCCCCGCACTGGTGGGTCGTGGCCCTGACCGTGCCGGTGGAGTTCGCGCTGCTGGTGATCCTGCTGCGGCCGCTGCTTTTGTTCCTCACCCTCCCGCTCAACGCCCTGACTCTCGGCGTGCCCACGCTGCTCTTCAACGCCCTGATCCTGAAGTGGACCGCCGACGTCAACGCCACCCTGGTGATCACGAGCTATCACGACGCCCTGCTCGCCGTGCTCCTGATGACGGCGGTGGCGACGTCGGTCATCGGCTGGCTGGGCCTGGACGAGGCGTATCCGCTGCTGCAGACGGTGCTCTACCGGATCGGCCGGCGCTGGGGGCCGCGACGGGCCCCGGGCGCGCGGCGCGGCCTGCTGCTGGTGCAGATCGACGGCCTCTCGGACCGTTCGCTGATCCGGGCGCTCAAGCGCGGCAGCGTGCCCACCCTGTCGGCGTTGCTCGCCAGCGGCAGCCACCGGCTGCACCGGTGGTCGTCCGGCCTGCCGTCCAACACGCCCGCCGTGCAGGCCGGGATGCTGTACGGCCTGCGCGAGGACGTGCCGGGCTACCGCTGGTACGACCGGCGAGAGCAGGTGTTCAAGGTCGTCAGCAGCTCGGCCACCGCCCGCGAGCTCGAGCAGCGACTCGAGGAGGATGGCCCCGGACCGCTGCTGGCGGGGGGCTCGTGCATCAGCTCGCTGCTGTCCGGGGGCGCGGACAAGCGCCTGCTCACCGTCAGCGCGATGTCCGGCCTGCGGCAGGCGGGCCGCGAGGAACAGGTCGATCTCAACCTCTTCTACCTCAGTCCCACCGCTTACACCGGCGCCCTGCTGGCCGGCGCCTGGGATTACCTGTCGGGTCTCACGCTGGGTACGATCGGCCTTCTGCGCCGCCGGCGTCCGCGTCTGCAGCGTCACCCGCTGAAGCTGGCGCAGAGCGGCATGACCAACGCGGTCCTGCGGCACGCGAGCTTCTTCTGGCTGCGGCAGGACATCGTGCGCGGCGTGCCGGTGATCTACAGCAACTTCGTGGGCTACGACGATGTGGCCCACTACTCGGGTCCGGACGACTACGAGGCCATGATCGCCCTGGCCGCCTTCGACCGCGGTCTGCGCAAGCTGCGCCGCTTCGCGCGCCGCCAGGGCGGCCTGGAGTACGACCTGGTCGTGCTCAGCGACCACGGGCAGACCGCATCGATCCCGTTCCGGCACCTGTACGGCGCGTCGCTCGGCCAGGTCGTGGCCGACATCGTCGGCCAGGTCGTCGACCAGGGCGCCTCGGCCGGCGATGCGGCCTATCTGGACACGCTGCTCCACGAGCTGGCCACCGGCGTCCAGCGGCGCGGCTGGGCCATGCGACGGGGCGAGCGCACGCTACAGCGGATCCGCGATCACCGCGGCAGCGGCGCCGACCAGGAATCCCGCGCCGATCGCTCGCACCCGGGGCTGATCGTCAGCGATGCTGGCGCGGAGCTGCAGATCGCCGTCTGCGTGTCCGGCTGCCTGGCCCACCTGTACGTCCGGGGCGAGCCGGAGCGACTGACCCTCGAGCGGCTGCGCGTGCAGTGTCCGGGACTGGTCTCCCGGCTGCTCGCCCACCCGGGCGTCGGTTTCGCCGTCGCGCTGCTGGACAGCGGCGAGCCCGTGGCGCTCGGGGCGCACGGCGTGCGCAACCTCGACACCGGCGAGGTCGCCGATCAGGATCCCCTCGCCGGCTTCGGCGATCCCCACCTCTGGGCGCCCGAGCTCGCCCGTCTGGCCCGGGGCGCGAACAGCGGCGACATCATCCTCAACGGAGCCTGGCTCGAGGACCGCGACCGGGTCGTGGTGTTCGAGGAGCAGACCAGCAGCCACGGCGGCCTCGGGGGCCCGCAGACCGCCGCGTTCGTCCTGTTGCCGACGGCGTGGGATGTCCCCATGGGCGAGATCGATGGTCCCGAGGCGATCTACCGCGAATTGCGCCGTCACGGCTCCCCGGTGGACGATGCGCCGGGGGTTCATTAATCCCTTGCAAGGCCCGGGGTCGGTTTTTATATTCCCGGGCACCATTGCCCGGTCGTTCAATGGTAGGACAGCTGACTCTGGATCAGTCGATGGGGGTTCGAATCCTCCCCGGGCAACCACGAGCTACCGTGCCCCGTTCGTCTAGCGGTCTAGGACGCTGGCCTCTCACGCCGGAAACACGGGTTCGAGTCCCGTACGGGGTACCA
>WJIQ01000355.1 GCA_014730255.1 bacterium
CCGAAGGCCACCGCGGCCGCCCGGTGGGCGACCACCGGGTAGACGCCCAGGACGATCACCAGGGCCGCCATGCAGCCCGCGAGCACCGTGGTCTCCCAGTTGCGGCCGTCGTAGGGGTTCTCCTCCGACTCGCTGAAGAACATCACGACGATCAGCCGGATGTAGTAGTAGACCGACAGCAGGGAGTTCACGACGCCCCAGATCGCCAGCGGCAGGAGGTCGGCCTGGATCACGGCGTCGAAGATGTAGAACTTCCCCAGGAAGCCGACCGTGCCCGGGATGCCGGCGAGCGAGAGCATGGCGATGGTCATGACCGTCGCCGCCCCGGGCTGCCGGGCGGCCAGGCCCCGGTAGTGGTCGATCTGGTCGGCCTCGTCGCCGCCGCCGCGTCCGAGCTGGCTGATCACGCCGAACGCGGCCAGGTTCATGAGGCTGTAGCCGAGCAGGTAGAAGAGGATGCCGCTGCCGGCGGCCTCCAGGGTCGCCGAATCGGCGATCGACAGCTGCGTTCCCATGCCCCGGGCCGGCCCGAGGATGGCCAGCACGCCCAGAAGCAGATAGCCCGCGTGCGCGATGCTGGAGTAGGCCAGCATGCGCTTGACCGAGTTCTGCACCAGGGCGAGCAGGTTGCCGAAGGTCATGGTCACGACCGCCAGCACCGAGAGCAGGCCGAACCAGTAGTCCGCCAGCCCGGGCAGGACCATCATCACGAAGCGCACCAGCGCGGCGAAGGCGGCCGCCTTGACCGCCGTGGCCATGAAGCCGGTGACGTGGGCCGGCGCGCCGTCGTACACGTCCGGGGTCCACATGTGGAAGGGGACCATCGCCACCTTGAACCCGAAGCCCACCAGCATCAGCCCCAGGCCCACGGTGAACAGGAGCTCGGGCCGGGTGCCCTCCATGCGCGCGGTCTCGATGGCCGAGTAGGCCGTCCCGCCGGCATAGCCGTACAGCAGGGCCATGCCCATGAGCAGGAAGGCCGAGGCGAAGCTGCCCAGGAGAAGGTACTTCAGGGCCCCCTCGCTGCCGGCGCCGTCGTTGCCCGGCCGGCCGGCCGCGAGCACGTAGACCGAGAGGCTCATGGTCTCCAGGCCGAGGAACAGGGTCAAAAGGTCGCTGGCCGACACCAGCATCATCATGCCGACGATCGAGAACAGCACCAGGGGATAGAACTCCGCGCGGAAATTGCCGTCGCGGGCGTACACCGCGCTGCCGAAGACGGTGGTCACGATGCCGATGCCCACGAGCAGGAGGTTGAAGAATCGCGTGAACATGGTCGACGCGAACGCCTCGGACAGGTACGTGCCCGGCGGCACGTCGACCGTGGTGACGGTGATGGCCGTGGCCAGCAGGACGAGCACGTTCAGGGCGGTCAGGTGATCCTTGCGCAGCGTCCGCACCGCGGCGTCGACCAGCAGGACGAGCAGGCCGCCGCCGCCGAGGACGAGGTACGGTGCCAGCGCGGACCAGGACATGCCAGCGACGGGGCTCATCGCGTCACCTCCGTGTCCGTGGATTCGGGGACGACTCTGGTTCCAGGGTCGAGGACGTGGTGATCGGGCAGCAGCGCGGCGTGTCCCGTCCGTCCGGCGGCCGCCTCCGCCCCGACGGCGACCACGGGCGCGAGCACGCGGTCGACGCTGGCCTCGATCTTGTCGAGGACGAGGCCGGGGCCGACCCCCAGCCAGATCATGAACACGACCAGCGGTGCGAGCACGATCCACTCGCGGAGATTCAGGTCGGCCAGGCCGCGGTTGACCTCGTGGCGCAGCGGCCCCATGAAGACCTTCTGGTACATCCACAGCATGTAGATCGCCCCGAGGATGATGCCCGTCGCCGCGAGCACCACCATGAGCTCGGAGTTGGGCAGCATCGAGCTGGTGTACGTGCCGAGCAGGACCATGAACTCGCCGATGAACCCGCACAGGCCCGGCAGGCCGACGCTGGCCAGCATGGTGATCATGAAGACGGTGGCGTAGCCCGGCATCCCGTGCGCGAGGCCGCCGAAGTCGTCCATCTCGCGCGTGTGCCGCCGCTCGTAGATCACGCCCACCAGGAGGAACAGCGCGCCGGTCGACAGGCCGTGGGCGAGCATCTGGAACACGCCGCCCGCCGCTCCCTGCGCGGTGAGGCTGAACAGGCCCAGAACCACGAAACCGAGGTGGCTCACCGAGCTGTAGGCCACGAGTTTCTTGACGTCGGTCTGCACCCAGGCCACCAGAGCTCCGAAGATGATGCCGATCACCGCGAGGATCGCCAGCAGCGGCGCCGCGGCCACCGCCGCGTCCGGGAACAGCGGCATGGCGAAGCGCAACAGACCGTACGTGCCCATCTTCAGCAGCACACCCGCCAGGACGACCGAGCCGGCGGTCGGCGCCTCGACGTGGGCGTCGGGCAGCCAGGTGTGCAGCGGCCAGAGCGGGACCTTGATGGCGAACGCGAGCGCGAACGCCGTGAAGAGCCACGCCTGCTCCTGGAACGTCAGCTCGAGGGCGAGCCAGTCCTGCAGGTTCATGGAGCCGGCCTTGAAGTAGCAGTAGATGACCGCCACGAGCATGAAGACCGAGCCGGCCATGGTGAAGATGAAGAACTTGACCGCCGCGTAGATGCGCCGCTGCCCCCCCCAGATGCCGATGATGAAGTACATCGGGATGAGCATCGCTTCCCAGAACACGTAGAACAGGAGCATGTCCCGCGCGAGGAAGGTGCCGATCATCGCGGTCTGCAGGATCAGGTACATCGCCTGGAAGAGCGGCACGCGCTCGGTCAGCGCCTTGCGGGTCGAGAGGATCACCAGCGGCCCGAGCAGCGCGGTCAGCATCACCAGCACGAGGCTGATTCCGTCCATGGCGAGGTGGTACTGCACCGCTCCGTCCAGAAACCAGGCCACGCGCTCGGTGTACTGGTCGGTACCCGGCGCCGGGTCGTAGCCGAACCAGAGCACGAGCGCGAGCACCAGGTCGAGGATCGCGACCCCGAGCGCCGTCCAGTGCGCCGCCACCGCACGGCGCGGCATGACGAGCAGGATCACGAGTGCGCCCAGCAGGGGCAGGAACGTGAGCCAGCTCAGGATGTGGTCGGTGACGAAAGACAAGCCGGTTTCCTCCTGGCCGAGATCGGGGCTAGCCCCCGACGGTCAGATAGACCGTGAACACCGTGACGCCGAGGGCGAAGACCCAGGCGTAGAAGCGCACCATGCCGTTCTGGAACAGACGCAGCAGCGAGCCGACGAAGAGCGTCAGCACCGCCGAGCCGCTGACGAGCAGTCCGTCGATCAGGCCCCGGTCGATCCAGCGGAACATCACCACGTCCGAGACCGCGCGCAGCGGCCGGTAGATCACCGTCCCGTACAGCTCGTCGACGAAGTACTTGTTGTTCAGCAGGCGATGCAGACCGCCGCCGAGCCAGTTGCGCGCCGTCTCGGCCAGTCCCGGCCGCCGCGCGTAGACCAGGTACCCGAGCCCCAGGCCGATCAGGGCCATGGTGAAGGAGATCGCCGCGAGCACCAGCTCGAGCGTGTGGTCGTGATGGCCGCCGTGGGCGCCATGGGCCGCCCCGTGGCCGCCAGCGAACACCGGCTTGAGCCACTCCTGGAACCAGGCGCCGCCCCCCATGCCCTCGGGGATGCCGATCCAGCCGCCACCGAACGAGAGCACCGCCAGGACGACCAGCGGCAGGGTCATCGTCCACGGCGACTCGTGGATGTGCGACTGGACCTCGGCGGAGGCGCGATTCTCGCCGAAGAACGTCAGCACCAGCAGGCGCATCATGTAGAACGCCGTCAGGCCCGCGGCCAGGAAACCGATCAGCCACACCCACGGGAAGCCGCCGTGCGCGCCGAGGTAGGCCTCGTAGAGGATCTCGTCCTTGGAGAAGAAGCCCGACAGCGGCGCCACGCCGGCGATGGCCAGCGTTCCGACGAGCATGGTCCACCAGGTGACGGGCATCTTGCCGCGCAGGCCACCCATGACCCGCATGTCCTGCTCGTGGTGCATGGCGTGGATCACCGAGCCCGCGCCGAGGAAGAGCAGCGCCTTGAAGAAGGCATGGGTCATGACGTGGAAGATGCCGGCCTTGAACGCGCCCACGCCGCAGGCGGCGACCATGTAGCCGAGCTGGCTGACCGTCGAGTAGGCCAGGACCTTCTTGATGTCGGTCTGCGTCAGGGCGATCGTCGCCGCGAAGATGGCCGTGGCGATGCCCACGCCCGCGATCACCGACATGGCGACCGGGCTGAGCACGAGCAGGAAGTTCATGCGAGCCATGAGGTACACGCCGGCGGTGACCATGGTCGCGGCGTGGATCAGCGCCGAGACCGGGGTCGGACCGGCCATGGCGTCGGGCAGCCAGATGTACAGCGGGATCTGGGCCGACTTGCCGGTCACGCCCAGGAAGAGCAGAAGCGAGGCCAGCGTCGCCACGCCCCCGAGCGCAGCGGCGTGGTGCTGCAGCGTCAGGAAGCTGAAGACGCCCTCGCCCTCGCCCAGCTGCGGCAGCAGCACCGCGGCGATGACGAACATCGCCAGCAGCGCGCCGAAGTCGCCGACGCGGTTGGTGATGAACGCCTTGCGGCCGGCGTCGGCATTGACGTCATCGTCGAACCAGAAGCTGATCAGGAGGTAGCTGCAGAGGCCGACGCCCTCCCAGCCCACGAACAGCAGCGGCAGGTTCTCGCCCAGCACCAGCGTGAGCATGGCGAAGATGAAGAGGTTCAGGTAGGTGAAGAACCGCTGGAACCCGTCGTCGTGGGCCATGTAGCCGACGCTGTAGACGTGGATCAGGAACCCGACGCCCGTGACCACGAGGATCATCACCGCCGAGAGCGGATCGAGCAGGAAGCCGATGTCCAGATGGAGGTCGCCGAAGGAGAGCCAGCGCCCCACGATGTCGACCATCACGCGGTCCTCGACCGGCAGGGCGGCCAGCTGCATGACCACGCGGATGGACAGGATGAGGCTGACGCCGACGGTGGCGCATCCGATCAGGCCTGACAGCTGGCGTGGCAGGCGGCGGTTCAGGAGACCGTTGATCGCGGCCCCGAGCAGGGGCGCGAAGACGATCCAGCGCAAGAGGGCAGTCTCGGTCACGGTCCTACTCCATGAGGGTGGTGAGCTCGTCGGCGTCCACGGTGTGGCGCAGGCGGAAGATCTGCACCAGGATGGCCAGGCCGATGGCCACCTCGGCCGCGGCCACGGCGAAGTTCATGAGCACGAACACGTGCCCCGCCACGTCGCCCAGCTCGCGACTGAAGGCCGCGAAGACGAGGTTGGCAGAGCTGAGCATGAGCTCGACGCACATCAGCATCACCAGCGTGTTGCGCCGGATCACGAAACCGACCATGCCCACGAGGAACACGGCCGCGGCGAGGACCAGGTAGTGGTTGAGGCCTACGTCCACGGTTGATTCCTTTTGCTACGGGCGAGCGCCAGCGCCCCGACCATCGCCACGAGCATCACCACGGAGATGATCTCGAACGCGAACACGTAGTCGCCGAGCAGCTTCGCGGCCACGGGCATCGGCTGGCCGAAGTCCTCGGGCACGGACGACGTGAAGCCGGGCAGGCGGCCCGCCGGCAGCCAGATCGCGACGGCGGCGAGGATGATCACCGCCGGCACGAGCGCCATCAGCGTGGTCCACAGCTTGGGACGCGACGTCTCCGTCTCCATGACCGGCCCCTCGAGCATCATGATCACGAAGAGGAAGAGCACCATGATCGCCCCGGCGTAGACCAGCACCTGCAGCACGGCCAGGAACGGCGCGCTGAGCGCGGCGAACAGGCCGGCCGAGCCCAGGAAGGACAGGATCAGCGAGCATGCGCCCATGACCGCCGAACGTGCGATCACCACGCCGATGGCCCCGAGCAGCATGACCGCCCCGCAGAAGTAGAAGAGAAACGCTTCCATCAGAGCGTGCCGTCCTTGTCGTTGTTCAGGAGGAAATCCTTGTTGACGACGAACGCCTCCCGCGTCTCGGCCGCGATCTCGTAGATGCCGGTGTCCATGCGGATCGCGTCACAGGGGCAGGCCTCCTCGCAGAGGCCGCAGTAGACGCAGCGCAGGAGGTCGATGTTGAACTCCTTGGAATACTTCTCGATGGTGGGATCGGGATGCTCGCCGGCGATGATCTCGATGCAATCGGCCGGGCACACCGTGCTGCACATCATGCAGGCCACGCAGCGGGGCGAGCCGTCCTCGCGCTGGGTGAGGCGGTGCCGGCCGCGGAAGCGCGGCCCGTAGTCGCGCTTCTGGTCGGGGTACTGGACGGTCGGCATCTTGTCGGTATTGAACAGGTTGCGGATCAGATGACGCCCCGTGACCGCCAGTCCCCGGGCGATCTCGGTGAAGTAGGCGCTCTCCAGCAGATTGCGTCGACGCGTCGTGACGACGTCGGGAAGTCCCTTGTAACTCATCGCGAACCGTCCTTCCGGTGGCGCGTCACGGCTGATGCACGGCGAATACCCAGAGCGCCGTCACCAGGAGGTTGACCAGTCCGGCGGGCAGCATGATCTGCCAGCCCAGCCGCATGACCTGATCGTAGCGGAAACTGGGAACCGTCCAGCGGACCCAGATGAAGAGCCAGGAGAAGAAGGCGACCTTGATCACGAAGGCCCCGATCTGCGCGAACGTCGCATAGAGCGAGGCGCCGAGCTCGGAGATCGCCCAGGGCTGCAGGCCCAGGGCGCCGAGGTTCACCAGCGCGAGCACGACGCAGACCGAGCCCAGGAAGCCCGGCTCGCGCTCGCGGGCGTCGTTGTACCAGCCCTTCTCCCGCCGCGCACGGCGGAAGAACGCCCAGGCGATGATCCCGAGCACGATACCGCCGGCGATGAGGCCGCCGGTGAGCATCGCCCCGGCATTGGCCTCGAGCACCGGACGCGGCAGCCATGGGATCTGGTAGCCCCCGAAGAACAGCACGGCGATCAGCGCGGCGGCGACCACCATGTGCGCGTATTCGGCCATGAAGAAGAGGGCGAACTTCAGGCTGCTGTACTCGGTGTGGTAGCCGGCGACGATCTCCGAATCGCGCTCGGACATGTCGAAGGGCGTGCGGTTGGTCTCGGCGTAGACCGAGGCGATGAACAGCAGGAAGCCGAGCGGCTGCACGATGATGCCCCACTTGGGCAGCCAGCCCCAGATCAGGTCGCCCTGGCCGGCGACGATGTCGGTCAGCCGGAACGTGCCGAAGATCAGGAACAGGCCCATGATCGCCAGGCCCATGGTGATCTCGTAGCTGATCATCGATGCGGTCGCGCGCAGCGAGCCGAGGAACGTGTACTTGCTGTTGCTGGCCCAGCCGCCGAGCGCGACGCCGTAGGTGCCCAGGCTGGCGATGGCCAGCACGAAGAGCATGCCCACCTCCAGGTCGGCCACGATCAGCTCGATCTTCTCCCCGCCGATCATGATGTAGTCGCCGAAGGGGATGACCGCGTAGGTACTCATCGCCACGATCATCACCAGCATCGGCGCGAGCGCGTAGAGGAACTTGTGCCGCATCGCCGGCACGACGTCCTCCTTGGCGAGCAGCTTGATCACGTCGGCGATGGGGTGGATCAGACCCGCGAGGCGGATGCCGAGGACCCCGGCGCGGTTCGGCCCGGTGCGGTCCTGGATGAACGCCGAGCCCTTGCGCTCGGCCCAGATGAGCACCGGCACCAGCCCCATGATCAGGGCGAACATGAAACCGATCTTCGCCGTCGCTTCCAGCACGATGGCCAGCATCACCGTCCTCCCGTCGGGGCATCGGCCAGCCGCGGCGGCGCATAGCCGCCCTCGGGCAGGCGATTGAGCAGGTTCTCGTCCTCGAGCTCGAGCCGGGCGGCCACGAGCCGGCGCAGCGCCGGCAGTCCGGCGACCTCCGGATCATGGCCGATGGACTGCAGCAGGTCGACGAGGACCCGCCAGTCCTCGCGCGCGTCGCCGGGCGGCAGCACCGCCCGCTGCCCCCGCTGGATCCGCCCCTGCTTGTTGACCCAGAGCGCATCCTTCTCCGCCCACATGCTCAGCGGCACGACGACGTCGGCCGCCTCGGCCGTCGCCGTCCGGTGCGTGCCGAGGTAGACGACGCGCATCCGGGAGGCCGCGTCCGCGAGCGCCTGGTGCGCCAGCGGGTCGCCGCCGAACACCAGCAGCACGCCCGAGGCCCCGGACAGCTCGCCGGCCAGCGCCTCGGCCGGCTTCTCGGCGAAATCGAGCCACGCGAGCGCCTTGCGGTTCGGCCGCCGGTCCGCCGAGAGCAACAGGTCGTCGCCCTCGTCATGGCCGTCGTCGGACACGCCGCCGGCCATGGGCTCCTCGCCGACGAGCTCGGTGGCCAGGCGCTGGATGAGCACCAGTTCCTCGAGCGACCGGCCCGGGTCGGCCAGGACGTAGCCCACGCCTCCCGGCTTGACCGCCCCCAGCAGCTCCTGCCGACCCTCGGCCCAGGAGATGGGCTGCAGCTCGCCCTCGCGGCGCACCAGGACCCGGTCCAGGCGGTCCTCGCGGTGGACGTCCTTGTAGGTCATGCGCCCCTTGTCGCACATCCAGGGGCCGTTGACCTCGTCGTTGCGGCGCGGCTTGAGCCGGTAGATGCGGCCGCCCTCGTGATCGACGCGGACGTTGCAGCCGGTGGCGCAGCCGTTGCAGACCGACGAGGTCGACTTGAGCAGCCAGACCCGCTTCTGGAAGCGGAAATCGCGGCTGGTGAGCGCGCCGACCGGGCAGATGTCGACCGTGTTGAGGCTGTAGTTGTTGTCCAGCTCGACGCCGGGGGCGACGTCGATCTCGGCCCGGTCGCCACGGTTGTAGATGCCGAGCTCGCCGGTCCCGGTGACCTCCTCGCAGAAGCGCGTGCAGCGGGCGCAGAGGACGCAGCGCTCCTGATCGAGGATCACGTGCGGGCCGATGACCTTGGCCTTCTTCTTGAGCACCTTGTCGGTCTTCTCGACCTCGGACTCGTAGAGGCCGTAGTCCATGTACTGGTCCTGGAGGCCGCACTCGCCGGCCTGGTCGCAGATCGGGCAGTCGACCGGATGGTTGATCAGGTGCATCTCGAGCACCTGGGTGACCGCCTGGTTCACCCGCTTGCTCGTCGTGTGCACCACCATGCCGTCGCGGACGATCGTGTTGCACGCGATGGTCAGCTTGGGCATGCCCTCGATCTCGACCTGGCACAGACGGCAGACGCCGGCGATCGAGAGGTCGGGGTGATAGCAGAAATGCGGCAAGTCGCGGCCGCCGCGGGCCTCGCGGCAGGCATCGAAGAGACGGGTCCCGTCGGGAACCTCGATCTCCTTGCCGTCGATGGTCAGCTTGGCCATGGGTCTCGCAGCTCCTCGTTACTCGCCGCGTGCCCAGCGGGACGGCGAGCCCGGGGTGGCGGTCTCGTGGATTCGGGCCTCGAACTCGGCGCGGAAACGCTGCAGGAAGCTCTGCATGGGCATCACGGCGGCGTCCGCCAGCGGGCAGATGGTCAGTCCTCCCATGCCCTCGCACACCTTGTCGAGCAGGTCGAGGTCGTCGGGCACGCCCTCGCCCTTGAGCAGCTTGCCGATCAGGCGGTGCAGCCAGCCCGTGCCCTCGCGGCAGGGCGTGCACTGACCGCAGCTCTCGTCCCAGTAGAAGTGCATGAGCACCTTGATCAGCTCGACCATGTCCGCGCTCTTCGGGATCATGATCATGCCGCCGGAGCCGAGCATCGTGCCGGCTTCCTGCAGGGACTCGTAGTCCAGGTTGCAGCCCATCATCTCGTCGGCGGTGAGCACGGGCACCGAGCTGCCGCCGACGATGCAGGCCTTGAACTCCTCGCCGTCGCGCATGCCGCCGAGGTGGTCGCGGTAGAAGTCGGCGAACGGGATGCCCAGCGGCACCTCGAAGACGCCCTGGTTCTTGACCGGCCCGGAGACCGACCAGAGCTTGGTGCCCGCCGACTTCTCGGTGCCGTGGGCGCGGTAGGCCTCGGCGCCGTGGATCATGATCCAGGGCACCGCGGCGACAGTCTCGACGTTGTTGACGATGGTCGGCTTGCCCAGGAAACCGCTGACGGCCGGGAACGGAGGCTTGATGCTCGGCTGGCCCTTGGTGCCGGTGACCGAGTTGATCAGGCCGGTCTCCTCGCCGCAGATGTACGCGCCGGCCCCCTTGTGGACGATCATGTCCAGGTCGTAGCCGCGGCCCAGGATGTCCTTGCCCAGGTAGCCGGCCGCGTAGGCCTCGTCCACCGCCTTCTGCACGCGATCGATCAGCCAGCCGAACTCGCCGCGGATGTAGATGAAGGCCAGGTTCGCGCGGACGGCGTACGAGCTGATGATCGTCCCCTCGATCATCTGGTGCGGATCGTAGTCCATGAGGTACCGGTCCTTGAAGGTGCCCGGCTCGGACTCGTCCGCGTTGACGAAGAAGTAGACCTGGTCGGCGTCCTTGGGCACGAAGCCCCACTTGACCCCGGTCGGGAAGCCCGCGCCGCCGCGGCCGCGCAGACCGGATTCCTTGACGGCCTCGATGACCTCGTCCGGCTGCCGCTCGCCCAGCACCTGGCGCAGGGCCTGGTAGCCGCCCTCGGCCTCGTAGACCTTCAGGCGGTGCCCGTCCGGGCGCCCGAACCGTGCCGAGAGAATCTTGCATTCCTCGCGGCTCATGCGTCCTCCTCCAGGTGGCGGTCGGTGTCCGCCCGCGGGACGACGTCCTTGCGCAGGTTCTCCAGCAGGTCGTCGACCTTCTCGGGCGTCAGGTACTCGTAGAAGTGCTTGCCGAGCTGCAGCATCGGCCCGTGGCCACAGGCGCCCAGGCACTCGACCCCATGCAGGGCGAACTTCCCGTCGGGCGTGGCCTCGCCGATGCGGATGCCGAGCCGCTTCTCCAGGTGCGCGATGATCTCGCGGGCGCCGAGGACATGGCAGCTGATGTTCTGGCAGACCTCCAGGACGTACTGCGCGGGCTTCTCGGTCCGGAACATGGTGTAGAAGGTCAGCAACTCGTGGACCCGCGCCCTCGTCACGCCCAGGGTGTCGACGAGGTGGTCGATGGCCGCCGGCGGGATCCAGCCGATCTCCTCCTGGATCACCCAGATGCAGGGCATCAGGGCGCTCTGGCCCGTCGGATAGCGGTCGATGATGTCCGCGATCCGCTGCCGCGACTGCTCGCTCAGCTCCAGAGGGGTCGCCGTCTCGGGATGGTCCATGCTCGACTCCGTGTCGCGCCGCCGGATCGTCAGCGATCCAGCTCGCCCGCGATGATGTTCAGGCTGCCCAGCGTCGCGATGGCGTCGCTGATCATGCCACCTCGGATCAGGTGCGCATACGCACCGAAGATGGGGAAGCACGGCGGCCGCACCTTGATGCGATAGGGGTGGCCCGTGCCGTCGGAGATGCAGTAGAAGCCCAGCTCGCCGTTGCCGCCCTCGCCGAAGCCGTAGGCGGTGCCGGCGGGGACCTGGATGCCCTCGTAGATGAGCTTGAACTGGTTCATCACGCCCTCGATGCTGCCATACACCTGCTCCTTCGGGGGCAGGATGACGCTGGCATCGTCGACGTTGATCGGGCCATCGGGCAGGCGATCGAGTGCCTGCTCGATGATGCGCTTGCTCTGGATCATCTCGGCCATGCGCACCATGATCCGCGCGTGCGTGTCGCCATCCTCGCCGGTCGGGATGTCGAAGTCGTAGTCCTCGTAGCCGAGATACGGGTGCATCTTGCGCGCGTCGTACTCGACGCCGCAGGCCCGCAGAGCGGGGCCGGTGAAGCCGAAATCGATCGCGTCCTCGCGGCTGATCGCGCCGACCCCGACCGCACGGTCGAGGAAGATGCGGTTGCGCGCGGCGAGCTTGACCACGTCGTGGATCGACTCCTCGAGCATCTTCAGCTTCTCGCGCACCTCCTCCTCGAAGCCCGGATAGAGGTCGTGGCTCAGACCGCCGATGCGCGCGTAGTTCGTGGTCAGCCGGCTCCCGCAGAGCCCCTCGATGATCTGGTACATGGCCTCGCGCACGTTGAACGTGTACCAGTACATGGTAAGCGCGCCCATGTCCACGAGGTTGGTGCCCACGCACACGAGGTGGTCGATGATCCGCGAGAGCTCGGACACGATCACCCGGATCACCTGGCCGCGCTCGGGCACCTCGACCCCGATGAGCTTCTCGACCGCCTCGGCGTAGATCACGTTGTTGAGCATGGGCGAGCAGTAGTTCAGGCGGTCGGTGTACGGCATCACCGCGGCCCAGGTGTGGTCCTCGGCCTCCTTCTCGAAGCAGCGGTGCAGGTAACCGATCTCCGCCCTGGCGTCGACGATCGTCTCGCCGTCGAGCAGGCACTCGGCCCGCAAACAGCCATGCATGGCGGGGTGGCTCGGGCCTAGATTGATGGTCAACAGGTCGGTCGCGGCGATCTCGTCGCCCTGGCCCTCGGGATTCTGGGCGAGGCTGGCGCGGTGGGCGGCCCGGGCGACGTCGTGGTCGCTGAAGAGCTTCTCCGTCTCCTGCAGCTCCTGCCCCAGCTCGACCGGGTAGTCCTTGCGCAGCGCATGCCCCTCGAACTCGTGATGGCAGAGGATGCGGCGCAGATCGGGGTGGCCCGAGAACGGCACGCCGAATAGGTCGTAAACCTCGCGCTCGTGCCAGTCGGCCGAGCGCCAGTGCGCCGTCGCCGACGGCACCTCCTCGCCCTCCTCCACGCGGGTCCGCACCCAGATCTGCTCGGGTCGTTCGACCGAGCGCAGGTAATAGATGACGTCGAACCGCTCGGGGCGATCGGGGTAGTCGACGCCCACCACGTCGGCCAGCATTCCGCAACCCTCGCGATGACGGAGATGCCCCAGGACGTCGAGCAGACGGCCCTTGTCGACGGTCACGTGGTGATCGCCGCGATGATCGTCGCTGTCCAGGATCGCCTCGCCGAACTCGGCGCGCAGAGCGCCCACCAGCCTCTCGCTCATGGTCCCTTCCCGGTTGGTCGATATCCTGCGTTTCAGCCCTCGACACGGGCACGGGCGCCGTGCCGATCCTCGCTGCTGACGATCCCGTCGCGGTCGATCTTGTCCTGCAGCTTCATGAGGCCATGGAACAGGTTCTCCGGCGTCGGCGGGCAGCCCGCGACGTACATGTCCGTCGGGATGACCCGATCGGTCCCCTGAAGCGTGCCGTAGTTCTTGTAGAAGCCGCCACTGCTGGCGCAAACGCCCATGGCGATGACCCACTTGGGCTCGCACATCTGGGCGTAGATCGTCTTGAGGATCGGTGCCTGCTTGTAGCTGATCGTCCCGGCGACGATCATCAGATCACTCTGCCGGGGCGAGAAGCGGACCAGCTCGGCACCGTAACGGCTGAGATCGTGATAGCTCGAGACCGAGGCCATGAACTCGATGGCACAGCAGGCCGTCCCGTACGGGATCGGCCAGAGCGAGTACTTGCGCCCCCAGTTGACCGCCTGCTGCAGCCGCGTCGTCAGCGCACTGTTCGACTGTCCGGACTCTATTGCCATTCCAGGCCACCTTTCCGCCACTCGTAGACGAGGCCGACCACCAGGATGACCAGGAAGATCCCCATCACGCCGAGCGCGTAGGCGCCCTGGCCGAGATCCAGGAACGACCGGAAGGTCAGCACCCAGGGGTACAGGAACACCGCCTCGAGATCGAAGAGGAGAAACAGGAGGGCGACCATGAAGAACCGCACGAAGAAACGGATCTGGATCGTGCTCCGGGCGGGAATGCCGCACTCGTACGGGGTTTCCTTCAGCGGATCGCGCTTGCGCGGCCCCAGCCAGTAGCTCAGGCCCAGAAAGAGCGCCGCGAAGAGGACGGCCACGAGCAGGACGAGCAGAACCGGCAGAGCGGCATCCGTCATGGTCACTCCCTGGCAAGATCGTTGCGGACAGGTGATTTGGCGGACATGCGCACGACGACCCTTATTGATAAAAGATCACAGACGAGTTTTCCAGCACTAATGTTCTCGTCTTGGCGATTTCCGCGTCCCATCCGACAGCCTCCCGCGAGGCGGCGGTAATCCGACCGCGATTGGCAGATTTCGCGTCGCCCGTCGCCCCGCCGATCGCCCACAAGCTGCCCTGAAAGCTCCCTTTCGTCCACCAGGAAACGTCCCCCGGCGCCATCGTAACGCCGGTCGTCGCGCCTGCGCCGTCCGGCACGGCCGTTGCGTCGGCCGGGCGTATCGATCCCGGGCACGCGAGGCCGCGGGCTGCATGGACTGAATATCGAGGAGACGGCCCGATGACGTCGACGACCAACCAGACCGCACCCGACCACGGCCAGGACCTGCTCGCCATGGTCGAGGCCGGCCGCGCGGCCCTCGCCGCCGGCGACCTGTCCGAGGCCCGCACGGCGTTCGAGGCCGTCGTGTGCGCCTTCCCCGACGAGGCCGTCGGGCACAACAACCTCGGCGCCTTCTACATGGGCGTCGGCGACCATGCCGCGGCGGAAACGGCGTTCCAGCGCGTGGTCGATCTGCTGCCCGGCAACGCCAACTGCCTCTTCAATCTCGGCACCGCGCAGTTCCACCAGGCCCGGTACGACGCGGCCGCCGAGACCTTCGCCGCCGCAAAGGCGGCCGATCCCGACGATCCGGAAACCCTGAACAACCTGGGCGCCGCGCGTTTCCAGGCCGGACGCATCGCCGAGGCCCGTCACGATCTCGAGGCGGCCCTCCAGCGGCAGCCGAACTATCCCAGCGCGGTGATCAACCTGAGCGATCTGGAGTACGCCGCCGGTCGACTGGACCGGGCCATCGGCATCTGCCAGGCGTACCTCGACCACCATCAGGACGGGGCGGTGAGCCGGCAGCTGCTGACGCTCGTCGATCTGGCCAACCACCAGCACGCCGAGAACGAGGTCGCCGCGGCCGAGGACCCGGCGCCGGAGACGGACGAGCCCCGGGCCGACGCCGCCACGCCGTAGCGCGTCCCCCACGGCACGACGACCGGCTCGTTCGAGCCGGTCGTCATGCCTTATCGCTGACCGTGGCGCACCGTCCGGTGCCTGGCCGCCCCCCGTGGGATCAGCGGATCGATCAGAAGTCGAAGGTCGTGTCCTGGACCTTGAAGTCCTCGTAGCCGTCGGCCGAGGTGTCGATGTCGTTGCGGATCTCGCGCGAGGCGTTGTTCGGGGGCGGCGCGTCCAGCGCGATCCGGTCCTTCAGGGACGCGAGGTCGACGTAGACGTCGGTCGCCGCGATCAGATCGGTGCTGGTCATCTCCCGCAGGGCGCAGACCTCGACGTGCTTGCCACGGCGGGCGAGCGCGTCGACCACGGGCCGGAAGTCGCCGTCACCGGTGCACAGGACCACACCGTCGAGCGTGTCGCTGAGCGAGATCACGTCCATCGCCATCTCCATGTCCAGCGAGCCGCGGATGCTCCGGTTGCTGCCGTCGGTGTCGTTGAACGACTTGACCTCGCGCGTGACCACGGTGAAGC
>WJIQ01000356.1 GCA_014730255.1 bacterium
GGAACGGCAGGCGAGAGGTTGAGCATCGCCATGGAGCTGCGATCGACCATGAGGGGCTACGTCGTCGAGAGCTTCCTGTTCGGCGACGAGGCCGCCATGACCACCGACCAGGGCTCGCTCATGGATGCGGGGATCATCGACTCGACCGGGATCATGGAGATCCTCGGATTCCTCGAGGAGACCGTCGGCATCGCGGTCGAGGACGAGGAGCTCGTGCCGGAGAACTTCGACTCGATCGACGGGCTCGTCGGGCTGGTCGAGCGCAAGACGGGGCGGGCGGCGCAGGCCTGACCACGGTCTTCCGCGGTCAAGCGACCTCGCGGCCGGCCCGGACGAGCGCGTCCCGGCAGAGCGACTCGATGAGGTCGTCGAACCCGATCCCCACGGCGGCGGCCGCCTTGGGCACCAGCGACAGCTCGGTCATGCCGGGGATGGTGTTCAGCTCGAGGCAGAAGTGCCGGGTGCCGTCGAAGCGGAAGTCGACGCGCGCGGTGCCCTGGCAGCCGAGCAGGTCCCACAGCCGCAGCGCGTCGGCGCACATGTTCTCGTAGTACGGCGAATCGACGGGGGCCGGGCAGAGGTACTCGCTGGCCCCCCTGGTGTACTTGTTGCCGTAGTCGTAGAAGCCCTGGTGGGGGCGGATCTCCAGCAGCGGCAGCCGGCGGCCCAGCAGGATGGTCGCCGTGAATTCCCGGCCCGGGATGAAGCGCTCGATGAGGATCTCGGTGCGCCAGGCGGTCGCCGACGCCGTGTCCGCGACCCGCGCGAAGGCCGCCTCGAAGTCGGCCGGCGAGCCGACGATCTCCACCCCCACGCTCGAGCCGCCGTCGTTGAGCTTGATGACCAGGGGAAAGCCGAGCTCGGCGGTGGCGCGGTCGAGGATGTGATCGAGCGTGAGCGGCGGCGAGCCCAGGCCATTGCCCGCGGTAGGACCTGTTCCATTGGTGGCCCCGGGCCCGGGCGTGAGCATCACGGGGCTGCCCGTGCGGCGATTCCAGGTCACCAGGAGCCACTCGGCGGTCGCGATGCCGGCGCTGGTCATCACCCGCTTGGAGGTGGCCTTGCTCATGGCGACCGCGCTGGCCAGGTGGCCGGAGAGGGCGTAGGGCACGCCCATGACGTCGAGCAGCGCCTGCACGTGGCCGTCCTCGCCGTGGCCGCCGTGCAGGGCGGGGAAGACCAGGTCCGTCGCGTCCAGGTCGAGACCCGGGACGTCGGCGATCGAGGCGAGATCGATGGCCGCGACCGTGTGGCCGCGGCGCGCGAGCGCGGCCTCGACCGCGGCGGCGGTCTCCAGGGAGACGTCGCGCTCGGGGGAATCGGTGCCCTTGAGGACGGTGACGTGCAACGCGATTGCTCCGGCGTCGTCGAGGTCGCGGTTCGCGGCGATCGCGGCGATCGCGGCGGGATTCTGGCCGAGAATCGCGCCGGCGTCAATCGTTGACGGCCGTCACAGCGCGGCCGTCAGCGCCACCAGCACCACGAGCAGGACCACGAGCACACTGGTGCGGTCCTTGAGCGCGAACACGACCGGATCGTCGTTCATCTCGCCCCGGTGCGTGATCAGGAGCACCCGGCTGACCCAGTACAGCAGCAGGACGCACGCGAGCCACAGCCCCCACGGCCGGGCGTACAGCTCGACCACGGCGTCGCTGTTGACGTAGAGCGCGAGGACCACGACGGCCGCGTACCCGGCCGCGGCGGCGAGCGACTCGAGCACCGGGATGTCGGCGAGGCGATAGCCGCGCCCCCTCGGGTCGCCCTTGCCGGCATCCTGGCGCGACTTCAGCTCGGTATGACGCTTGACCAGGGCGAGGCAGAGGAACAGGAACATCGAGAACGCCAGCAACCAGGCGGACAGCGTGATCCCGATCGCCGCGCCGCCGGCGATCGCGCGCAGGGTGTACAGCCCGGCGAGGGTCAACACGTCCACCACCGGCTGCCTCTTGAGGACCAGGCTGTAGGCCAGGGTGGCCACGAAGTACAGCAGGACCACGCCGAGGAAGGCCGGCGAGACGAGGGTCGCCATCCCCATCCCGGCGAGCAGGAACACGGGCGCCAGCAACAGACCATGCAGGATCGGCACCGCCCCGCTCGCCAGCGGGCGACGGCGCTTGGTGGCATGGTCGCGATCGGCCGGAAGATCGAGCAGATCGTTGGTGAGGTAGACCGAGGATGCGACCAGCGAGAACGCGACGATGCCCAGTCCGACCAGCGCGAGATTGGTCAGGTCGATCGCGTGCGACGTCAGCATGGGCAGCAGCAGCAGCCCGTTCTTGGCCCACTGGTGCACACGGATCGCGCGCAGGTAATCGAGGAAGCGCGTCCGCCTCGGCGCGATCTCCACGATGTCCTGATGCGACCGGCCCAGGGCGCGCCGCGTCCCACGTCCGCAGTTGACCGCGATGGCCTTCCGGGCCCGTTTCCAGACCGCGAGGTCGGCTGGCGCGTCGCCCGCGTAGTCGAAGCCTCCCTCGCCGAACTCGTGCACCAGTCGGTCGGCCTTGCGCGACCCCTTGAGGTTGCCGGTCGCGTCGGATCCGAAGACGCCGTCGAAGAGCCCGAGGTGCGAAGCGAGCGCCTCGACCTGGCGGCGATCCGAGGCCGACGCCAGGTATACCGGTCGCCCGGCCGCCCGTTCGGCACGCACGTAGGCCACGAGTTCGTCGACCAGCGGCAACGACGACGGGTCGACGGTCACGCGATCGGCGATGGCCGACTTGAGCGCGCCTCGCCCCCGCAGGGCCCATAGCGGAAGCCGGAGCGCCACAAACGGCCGCGTGGCGACCAGCCGGCAGACGGCCTCGATCAGCAGGTCGGAGCGTATGAGGGTGCCGTCGACGTCGACGACCAGGGGCACCGGGTCGGTGTTCTCGATCGCACGTCCGGCCATGGCGCTCCCTCACCTGGTCGCCGCTGGCGCGGCGACCGTCAGCCGGAGCGCGATCCCCCACAGCATGGTGGTCGCGCCCAGCATCTCCAGCGTCTCGCCGACCACGGTCTGGACGACGTAGATGGCCCCGCTGCGCGTCACGGTGCGCAGGGCCGCATCGACCCCCGCCCCCCCGATCGCGAACAGCGCCAGCCCCCCGGCGATCAGGGCCAGGGCGCGACCGTGGCCCACGAAGCGATCCCGCAGGCGCCAGAAGACGATCGCCATGACGATCATCAAGGGGACCGCGATCGTCAGCGGCCCCCAGTGGGGTGCCGGCGAGCCGAGCGCCGCCTGGCTGACGTCGCCGATCAGCTCGTTGACCTGGCGCCCGATGTCGTCGTGGAGCTGCGCCACCGCATCGATCGACAGGACGGTGAACGTGGCGGCCGGCAGCCAGCTCACCGCTCGATCCAGCCGGGAGCCGGAGGCCTCCCGCGCCGCGAACCAGCCGAACACCATGGCGATCACGAGCAGCTGGGCCGAGAGGTACCAGGCCGGGACGGATTCCCCGCGGTCGAGGTCCAGCCAGTGATTGAAGGCGATGACCGGCGTGCCGACCAGCCGATTCACGACGAACGCGACCGCCAGGGCGAGGTCGCCCACGTACAGCCAGCCGACGAGGCGAGAGATCGGCGGTGCCATGGTCGTCGCGCGCCTCCGGTCAGGATCCGGTGGTCAGGATCGGATGGGACCGGCCCTCGGCCGGCTCGATCACGGGCGCGGTGCGGATCAGGTACGCCAGCTCCACCGCCGGCCGCGCGTCGTCGATGCCGAATCCGCCACCGGAAAGGACATCCTCGTAGACCCGCGTGTGCAGGTCGGTGAACCCCTGCGAGAACTCGAAGGCCTGCCCGTCGATGTCCACCGCCCGGTAGGTCGTCTGGCCAGCCTCGCGCGTGGCCGCCGGGAGATCCGCCGGATCCAGCGACAGGTGCCAGCGGACGTCGGCCTTGGCCAGCTCCAGATGGCCGCTCGCCCGGTTCTCCTCGCTGAGGTACACCTCGCTGCGGCGGACGTCGCCGAACACCCACAGGAGCATGTCGAAGAAGTGGATGCCGATGTTGGTGACGATGCCCCCGGACTTCTGCGGCTGGCCCTTCCAGCTCACGAAGTACCACCGCCCCCGCGAGGTGATGTAGCTCAGGTCGACCTGGTGCCGCTCGTCCGAGGCGGCGACGTGCTCGCGCAGGGCCTGCACCGACGGGTGCAACCGCAGCTGCAGGACGTTGTAGATGCGGTGGCCGGTCTCCTGCTCGATCTCCTGCAGGGCGTCGAGGTTCCAGGGGCTGAGCACCAGCGGCTTCTCGCAGATCACGTCGGCGCCGACGCGCAGGGCGAGGCGGGCGTGGGCGTCGTGCAGGTGGTTCGGCGAGCAGACCGAGAGGTAGTCGATGCCGTCGCCACGGCGGCGCAGCTTCTCCAGATGGCGGTCGAAGCGCTCGAACTCGGTGAAGAAGCGCGCGTCCATGAAGTAGCGGTCCATGATGCCGACCGAATCGAACGGATCGCAGGCCGCCACCAGGGTGTTGCCCGTGGCGCGGATGGCCTCGAGGTGGCGGGGGGCGATGTAGCCGCCGATGCCGGTCATGGCGAAGCGCTTGTCGCCGCTCATGATCACTCTCCTCGCTCGCGAGGCCGCACCTCGCGGTAGCTGACCGTGCCGGTGCGCTGGTCCTCGGGCAGCGGGGCGTCCTCGTCGACGTCGAGGCACCGCAGGCGGCCGTCCTCGAGCTGGTAGCGCAGCCCGCTCTCCGGGCAGGTGGTCAGGCCGTCGGCGCCAGGCTCGGGCAGCGGGATCCCGTGGCGGCTCACCCAGCCGCGACGACGCGCCGGCACGCCCATCATCAGCGCGTAGTCGGGCGCGTCGCCGGTGATCACCGCCCCGGCCGCGATGAACGCGTAGCGGCCGATGGTCACGCCGCAGACCACGGTGGCGTTGGCGCCGATGGAGGCGCCGCGCCGGATGAGCGTCGTCTCGTAGAGCGAGTGGCGGTTCACCTGCGAGCGGGGGTTGGTGACGTTCGTCAGGACGCACGAGGGCCCGAGGAACACGTCGTCCTCGATCTCGGTGCCGGTGTAGATCGAGACGTTGTTCTGCACCTTGACGTTGGCGCCGAGGCGCACGCCGTCGGCCACGAAGCAGTTCTGGCCCAGGTTGCAGCGCTCGCCGAGCACCGCGCCGGGCATGATGTGGCAGAAATGCCAGATCTTCGTGCCGTCGCCGATGGTGGCGCCGTCGTCGACGAACGAGGATTTGTGGGCGAAGTAGCTCACGTAGCCGTCTCCTGGACCGCCTGGACGACCGCCGCCGTGACGCGCTGCTGATCGTCGTCGGTCAGGTAGGGGTGCATCGGCAGGCAGAGGACCTCGCCGGCGAGGCGCTCGCTCACCGGCAGGCTGCCGGGCTGGTAGCCGAGATGACGAGAGACCGGCTGCAGGTGCAGCGGGATCGGGTAGTAGATGGCCGTGGGGATGCCCTGGGCCTTCAGGGCGGCCGCCACGGCGTCACGGTCGGGCAGCATGATCGCGTACTGGGCCCAGGCGCTGGTGCGGCCCGCAGGTACGGTCGGCGTCCGGACAGCACCGGCGAGCAGCTCGGTGTAGCGGTCGGCCAGGCGCTGTCGCGCGGAGATCTCGTCGTCGAAGACGGTGAGCTTGGACAGCAGGATCGCCGCCTGGAGGGTGTCCAGCCGCGAATTCAGCCCCACGCGGACGATGTGGTACTTGTGGTCGCCCTTGCCGTGGACGCGGAGCGAGCGCAGCACGTCGGCGAGGTCCTCGCGGTCGGTGAACACCGCGCCGCCATCGCCGTAGCAGCCGAGCGGCTTGGCGGGGAAGAAGCTCGTGGCCGCCACCGGTGCGAGTGCGCCGACGGGCGTGCCGTCCTGCGCCGCGCCGAAGCTCTGGGCGGCGTCCTCGATCACCAGCAGATCGTGCCCGGCGGCGATGGCCGCGATGCGGGTGTAATCGGCCGGCAGACCGTAGAGGTCGACCGGGATGACCGCCCGGGGGCGCAGGCCGCCGGGGATGCCCGGCGCCGGGCTCCGGCCCGCCGCGAGTTCGGCGAGCTGGGAGGCGAGGGCCTCGGGATCGAGGTTGTACGTCCCGGGGCACACGTCGACGAAGACCGGGGTCGCCCCCGCCAGGCTGATCACCTCGGCCGTGGCCATGAAGGTGAACGGGGTGGTGAGGACGGCGTCTCCCGGGCCGATGCCCGCTGCCAGGAGAGCCATCAGGAGCGCGTCGGTGCCGCTGGCGCAGGTGATGCAAGGCCCGCCACCGACGCGGGAGGAGAGCTGGGCCTCCAGCTCGGCGATCTCCGGGCCCATGATGTAGCGACCGTGGGCGAGGACGGCGTCGATGCGCGCGCGGAGGTCCGGGTCCAGACGCTTCTGCTGCGCGGCCAGGTCGACAAACTGCATGTTCGGTGCTTTCTTCCCCCGACTGATATCGACTGGACATGACTCGACCGGCGGATCACCAGCGGCGCCATTGTCGAGCGACCGGAGCCGATCGTCAAGGGTCGTCACGCCGGGCCGAAGAATAGGATAGCATCATTCTCGTGTTTTGACGTACAGTCGACCGGGGGATCGTTCGGACACCCGCTCCACCATCGACTCGAGACCCGATCAAGCGAGGCGGGAAGCAGCCACCATGTGCGGATTCGTCTCCATCATCTCGCGCCGGGGCGCGCCGATCGACCCGGTCGTGCTGCGCCGGATGGGCGACACCCTGAATCACCGCGGCCCCGACGCCGAGGGCGAGTACCTCGCGGACGGGGTCGGATTCCTGCACAAACGCCTGTCGATCATCGACCTCGAGGGCGGGCAGCAGCCCATGGCGGCCGACGGGGCCGTGCTCGCCTACAACGGCGAGATCTACAACTATGTCGAGCTGCGCGAGGACCTGCGCCGCCAGGGACACGAGTTCCGCACCCAGAGCGACACCGAGGTGCTCCTGCGCTCGTACCTCGCGCACGGCCGCCAGAGCCTGCTCGAGATGAACGGCATGTTCGCCTTCGTGCTCCACGACAGCCGGCGCCGGAAGGTCCTGGCCGCCCGCGACCACTTCGGGATCAAGCCGCTCTATTACTGCGTCACCGACGACTTCATCCTCTTCGCCTCGGAGATCAAGGCGCTGCTGCAGCATCCGGACGTCACGGCCCGGGTCGATCACGACGCGCTGCAGGACTACCTCACGTTCCAGTACGTGCTCGACGACGCGACGCTGTTCGCCGGCATCCAGAAGATCGGCGCCGGCGAGCTGCTGGAGGTCGACCTCGACCGGGGCGAGTTCTACACCGAGCGCTACTGGCAGCCCAGCTTCAAGGTCGACGAGCACCACACCGAGATGTACTTCGTCGAGCACCTGCGCTGGCTGCTCGAGGACACGGTCAACCAGCAGCTACGCAGCGACGTGCCCCTGGGCACCTACCTGAGCGGCGGCATGGACTCGAGCCTGGTCACCTCGCTCGCCTCGCGGCGCTACCCCGACCGGCTGCGGTGCTTCAACGGGGCCTTCGCCGAGGGCCGCGACTTCGACGAGAGCCAGTTCGCCCGCGACGTCTGCGATCAGATCGGCGCCGAGCTGATGATGGTCCACCCCACGCAGGACGAGTTCATCGACCTCTTCCCGAAGCTGATCTATCACATGGATGAGCCGGCCGCCGGCCCCGGCCTGTTCCCCCAGTACATGGTCTCCAGGCTGGCGGCCGAGAACGTCAAGGTCTGCCTCGGGGGCCAGGGCGGCGACGAGATCTTCGGCGGCTACGCGCGCTACGTGATCGCCTACCTCGAGCAGGCGCTCAAGGGCGCGCTCATGGAGACCACCGAGGAGGGCGAGCACATCGTCTCGCTGGCCTCGATCCTGCCCAACCTGCCCTACGTCCAGCGCTACGTCCCGATGCTCCGGCACTTCTGGAGCGACGGCCTCTTCGAGGACATGGACCGGCGCTACTTCCGCCTGATCGATCGTTCCGGCGGCACCGTCGAGCTGTTCAGCGACGATTTCCGGGCCGCGTTCGACCGCGAGGCCGTGTTCGGGCGCTTCCAGACGGTCTTCAATCATCCCGACACGCGGTCCTACTTCAACAAGATGACCCACTACGACATGCTCACCGGACTGCCCTCGCTGCTGCACGTCGAGGACCGCGTGAGCATGGCCCATTCGCTGGAGTCGCGGGTGCCTCTCCTGGACCGGCGCATCGCCGAGACCGTGGCCAGCATGCCGCCGGCGATGAAGTTCAAGGGCGGCGAGATGAAGCACATCCTCAAGCGCACGGCGACCGACCTGCTTCCCACCAGCGTGCTCGAGCGCAAGGACA
The DNA here is from genome assembly GCA_014730255.1 of bacterium. Classification (GTDB taxonomy): domain Bacteria; phylum Krumholzibacteriota; class Krumholzibacteriia; order LZORAL124-64-63; family LZORAL124-64-63; genus Glo-17. The sequence continues at coordinate 8,259 of WJIQ01000356.1, forward strand.
AGATGGGCTTCCCGGTGCCGCTGCACCTCTGGGCCCGGGGTCGGGCCGGCGATTTCTTCCGCGACATCCTGCTGTCGAGCGCCTGCCGCGAGCGCGGGCTGTTCGACCGGAAGGCCGTCGAGGACCTGGTGAATCGGGAGA
>WJIQ01000004.1 GCA_014730255.1 bacterium
CACTTCGCCGAGCGCGGTTCGGTGTACGACGTCGGCGGCCTGGCGACCAAGTGCATCGAGATCGGCCCGGACGGGATCATCTGGCTGGGGACCAACGGCGGCGGAGTGCTGCGGATCGATCCGGTCGCCGGCACGCGCCAGATCTATCGCCACGACATGACCGATCCCAACTACCTCTCGGCCGACGTGGTCCTGTCGCTGATGCGCGACCATGCCGGCCGCATCTGGGTCGGCACCGGCGCCGGCCTGAACCGGATCGAGCCGAGCACCGGCACCTGCACGCGCCTGACCGAGAAGGACGGACTACCCAACAACACCATCTACGCCTTCGCCGAGGACGGCTCGGGCAACATCTGGGCCAGCAGCGGCTTCGGCCTGATGCGCATCGATCCCGATAGCCTGACCATCGACCATTTCCAGGCGCGCGACGGTTGCCAGAGCAACGAGTTCAACATGGGCGCGAGCTGCGCCGGCCCAAGCGGCTGGATGTTTTTCGGCGGGATCAACGGCTTCAACGTCTTCGACCCCGACGAGATCGTCGCCAACCCCTACCTGCCGCCCGTGCTGATCACCGACTTCAGCATCAACAACGCCTCGGTCCGGCCCGGCCAGGAGAGCCGCGGCCGCCGACTGCTGACCGAGCCCATCGAGCGGACGGTGCGGATCGAGCTGGACCATCGCGACCACGTCCTGTCCTTCGGCTTCGCCGCCCTGCACTACGCCGCACCCGAGAAGATCCGTTACCAGTACATGCTCGAGGGCTTCGACCCGGACTGGATCGACGCCGGCGGCCGTGACCACGCCACCTACACCAACCTTCCCGCCGGCGACTACGTCTTCCGTGTCCGTGGTACCAACAGCGACGGGCGATGGAGCGATCAGACGGCCTCGCTGGAGATCGTCATGCACCCGCCGTTCTGGCGGACCCCCTGGTTCCTGATCCTCTGCGGCGTGCTGACCCTGGCGGGGATCAACGGGGTCATCCGGTACCGGACCCGGCTGATGAAGGTGCGGACGGCCGAGCTCGAGAAGCGGGTCGACCGGCGCACGGCCGACCTGACGCGGGCCAATCACTTCCTGCAGCAGGAGATCACCGAGCGCCGGCGCGTCGAGGAGGCCCTGCGGGTGGCCAAGGAACAGGCCGAGGAGGCGACGCGCGCCAAGAGCGAGTTCCTGGCCAACATGAGCCACGAGATCCGCACGCCCATGAACGGAGTGCTGGGCATGACCTCGGTGCTGCTCGAGGCCGATCTCGCGCCCGAGCACCAGGAGCACCTGCAGGTCGTGTACGCCAGCGCCCGCAACCTCCTGGGCATCATCAACGACATCCTCGACTTCTCGAAGATCGAGGCAGGCAAGCTCGAGCTCGAGGCCATCGATTTCGACGTGCGGTCGCTGGTCGAGGAGGTGGCCGAGATGCTCGCCCCGCGGGCGCGCGAGCAGGGCCTGCGCTTCAACCTGCGCATCGACCACGACGTGCCGCCGGCCTTCAGCGGCGATCCCATGCGGGTGCGGCAGATCCTGGTCAACCTGGTCAACAACGCGGTCAAGTTCACCGAGCAGGGATCGGTGACGGTGCGCGTACGGCGCGCGGCGGCGCACGAGGGCGGCGTGGTGATGGAGGTCCAGGACACCGGTGTGGGCATCCCCGCCGACCGGGTCGACAGCCTCTTCGACTCGTTCAGCCAGGTCGACACGTCGACGACGCGGCGATTCGGCGGCACCGGGCTCGGCCTGGCCATCTGCAAGCAGCTCGTCGACCTGATGACCGGCCAGATCGAGGTCGAGAGCGAGGTCGGCCGGGGCACGCGGTTCTGGGTGACGTTGCCTTTGATGGAGGCCGAGGCGCCCGTTGATCCGCTGACCCCGCTCGAGGGCCCCGTCCTGCTCGCGATCCCGGACGAGGACACGCGGACGGCAGCGGTCGACGTCCTCCGCTACCTCGGCCTCGAGCCCGTGACCTGCCCCACCGACGGCGACATCGACCGGCAGGTCGCCCTCGCCCTGGCCGAGCTGTCGGACTGCCGGGCCGTGATCACCGGCGCCTGGCACGAAGACCCGGACACCCGCACGGTGGCCCGCAAGGTCCTGGCCACGCTGGGCTCGTCCGCGCCGCCCTGCCTGACCGTGGCGACCCTGGGCGAGGTGCTCGACGCCGACGCCATCGGTCGCCAGGGATTCGCCGGCTGGCTGATCCGTCCGCTGCGGGCCCGGAAGGTCCACCAGGCGCTCACCGAGGCCGACACGGCCGGGATCGTCGAGGTCGCCGACGCCGGGGACGCGAGCGACGCCGCGGTCGCCGCGCCGGCCGAGGATCTTCCCCTGCTGCTGGCCGAGGACAATCCGGTCAACCAGCGCGTGGCGAGCATCATGCTCCGCCGCTTCGGACACGAGGTCGAGGTGGTCGGCAACGGGGCCGAGGCGCTCGAATGCCTCGCTCAGCGCCACTATCGCCTGGTGTTCATGGACGTCCAGATGCCGGTCATGGATGGCTACGAGGCCGTCCGCAGGATCCGGCTCGGCGAGGACGGCGTCCTGCAGCCGAACATCCCGGTGATCGCGCTGACGGCCCACGCGATGAAGGGCGATCGGCAGCGCTGCCTGGACGCCGGCATGGACGACTACCTGGCCAAGCCCATCGACAACGGGGCGCTCGGCGAGCTGCTCGAGCGGCACCTGGCCGTCCCGGGCGGCGTGACCGTCTGAGGTCATCGGCGTGGCGGGCGTCGGCCCTGCGTCCTAGCTTGAGGACCGGTCCGTCGTTCCCCGACCCGTGACCGGGAGCCGTCCCGATGATCCGCGCAGCCATCCTGGCGATAGCCTGTGCCCTGTCCGCCTCGCTCGTCGGCTGTGGAGGTGGCCGCTCGGACGCGACGCTGACCTTCACGGCCGTCCCCGATCAGGATGCGACCAGGCTCGAGGAGCGGTTCGCGCCGCTGGCCGCCCACCTGAGCGAGGCGCTCGACGTGCCCGTGAGATACGTCCCGGCTCGCGACTACGCCCATTCGGTCGAGCTGTTCCGCGACGGCGAGGTGCACCTGGCGTGGTTCGGCGGCCTGACCGGCGTGCAGGCGCGCGCCGCCGTCCCGGGCGCGCGGGCCATCGCCCAGGGGCATGCCGACCGTCAGTACTTCAGCTACTTCATCGCGCATCGCAGCACCGGTCTGGAGCGCAGCGACCGATTCTCGGGAGCGATCGCCGACCTCGCCTTCGCCTTCGGCTCCGAGCGCAGCACCAGCGGTCGTCTGATGCCCGAGTACTTCATCGGCCAGTTCGCGCGCCAGTCCCCCGACGAGTTCTTCTCGCGCCCGTACACGTATTCGGGCAGTCACGAGCGGACGATCGAGCTCGTGGCCTCGGGCCGCTGCGAGGCCGGCGTCGTCAACTTCAAGGTCTACGAACGCATGGTCGCCGAGGGCGACGTCGACCCCGACGAGGTCCGGGTGATCTGGAAGACCCCGTTCTATGCCAACTACAACTTCACCGCCCATCCCGAGCTCGAGACCCTCTTCGGCGCGGGGTTCATCGACACGTTGCAGCGCGTGCTGGTGAGCATCGAGGACCCCGGTCTGCTCGCCGCCCTGCCTCGCGAACGCCTGGTCCCGGCGCGCGATCCGGAGTACGCGGGGATCGCCGACGTGGCGCGGGTCCTGGACCTGCTGCGCTGACCGCGGTACCATGGGACCGCCACCCCGGGGAGAAGCGCGTGACCAGCCGAGGCCGAGTCCATCCCGATCGAGTGCGGGCCTTGCGAGAGGGTGAGATCCAGCGGGGTCCGGTCGTCCACTGGATGCGCCGTGATCAGCGCGTGCGCGACAACTGGGCGCTGCTGCACGCCCAGGACCTGGCGCTGCACCTCGAGCAGCCGCTGGTCGTGGTCTTCAACCTGGTGCCGGAGTTCCTCGGCGCGGCGCGGCGCCAGTACGCATTCATGCTCGGCGGCCTGCGCACCGTCGCGCGCGACCTCGCCGACCTGGGCATCGGCTTCGTCCTGCGCGAGGGTGATCCCACCGTGACCATCCCCGCGCTCGTGGACGACCTCGGAGCCGGCGTGCTGGTGAGCGATCTGAACCCGCTTCGTGTCAGCCGCCGCTGGGAACGGGACGTGGCCCGGCGCCTGGAGGTGCCGCTGCACCTGGTCGACGCGCACAACGTGGTGCCGCTGTGGCGGGCGAGCGACAAGCAGGAGTACGCCGCGCGCACCATCCGGCCGAAGCTGCAGCGTCAGCTGCCGGAGTTCCTGACCGAGCTGCCGGCCGTGACCCCGCACCCGTACCCGGCGCCGGTGACCGCCGATACGGTCGACCCCGGCGCGGTCGACCGGCTCGAGGCCGATGCCGCCGGCCCCGCCATCACCTGGTGCGCGCCGGGAGAGGACGAGGCCCAGGCCGCGCTCGATCGCTTCTGCCGCGAGCGCCTCGCCGGTTACGACACCGCGCGGAACGACCCCACGGTGGCCGGCCAGTCCGAGCTGTCGCCCTACTTCCACTTCGGCCAGCTCGCGCCCCAGCGCGCGGCCCTGGCGGTCTCCCGGCACGGTGGCGACGGGGCCGAGGCCTACCTCGAGGAGCTGATCGTCCGCCGCGAGCTCTCGGACAACTTCTGCCATCACAACGAGGATTACGACCGGTACGAGGG
>WJIQ01000357.1 GCA_014730255.1 bacterium
ACGCAACCGATCCGCCAGGACACGCCAGAGGTTGCGACATGAACGCACGGCTCGCAAGCGGGGATTCCGGTCGTCTGCCGCTGGCTGACCGGCGCGCCGCCCTCCTGGCCTGGTACGACCGCCATGCCCGGCGCCTGCCGTGGCGCACCGACCCCTCGCTCTACGGCACCTGGATCTCGGAGATCATGCTGCAGCAGACGACCGTCATGGCGGTCCTGCCCCGGTACCGGGAGTTCCTGGCGCGCTTCCCCGACGTCGTGGCCCTGGCGGCCGCGTCCGAGGACGAGGTCCTCGCGGCCTGGACGGGCCTCGGCTACTACCGGCGCGCCCGCCTGTTGCATCGGGCCGCGCGTGCGATCGTCGAGCGGGGCGGGGTCCTGCCGACCACCCGGGACGCGTGGCGCGACCTGCCGGGCATCGGCGACTACGCGGCCGGGGCGATCGCCAGCATCGGGCTCGGGCTCGTCGAGCCGGCCGTGGACGCCAACGTGCGCCGCGTCATGACGCGCTGGGCGTGCGCGGATCCGGACCAGTCCGCGAATCTGACCGCCCGCCGGATCGCCGACCTCGCCCGCCGGCACGTCGACCCCGCGCGCCCGGGGGACTGGAACCAGGCCCTGATGGACCTCGGAGCGACCATCTGCACCAGCGACCGCCCGCGATGCGGCGAGTGCCCCGTGGCGCGCTGGTGCGCCGCCGGCCAGGCCGGCCGGGCTGCCGAGGTGCCGGCGCCGCGTCCGCGCGATCGCGCCGAGGAGGTCGTGCTCGGCTCGCTGGTGATCCGCCACGCCGGTCGGGTCCTGCTGCTGCCGGCGGGCGAGGCGACCGTCCTGCCGGTCGCCGGCCTCGGGCGAGCCCGACGGCGTGATCTCGGCGACCTCCTGGCCGCGACCCTCTGCCCGCCGTTGACGCCCTGGTATGCGCCGCACGACGACGCCGGACGACGGTTCGAGGGCGCCTGGGCGCGCTGGCTGCGCGCCCGGGGCCTCGCGGGGGTGGAGGTCCGGCCGGCCGGCGAGGCACGGCACACGATCACGCGATACCGACTGCGCATCCTGGTGCACGCGGTCGAGCTGGAGGCGCCGGCCGACCTGGCCGGCAGCGCAGCCTCGTGGCATGGTCCGGACGGCCGGTGGCCAGGGTCGACCCTGGCGCGTCGCTGCCTCGCACGCGGCCTGTCCGACGACCCCCCCGATCGCGGCAAGTCGGTCGCGAAATGATCTTTGACAATGCCGACTCGATCACGCATTTTTGTCGCGTCAAGCCGATGTTCAGGCGCCCGACGACCCGGTGATGGCCGAGGATCTCCCTGGAAGGAAGAACGATGCTCCAGATCACCCGCCAGACGGAATACGCGATTCGAGGCTTGCAGGAACTGGCCCGACGCAACGGCGATGCGCCCGTTCAGCTCAAGTCGATCGCGCGCAACTGCGACGTCTCCGAGGCCTTCCTCGCCAAGATCTTCCAGATGCTCTCCCAGCAGCACATCGTCAAGAGCCACCGCGGCGTCAAGGGCGGCTTCAGCCTCGGGCGCAACCCCGAGGAGATCACGCTGCGGGACATCGTCGAGGTCTGCGAGGGCGGCATCGCGCTGAACCATTGCCTGCGCGATTCGAACCGCTGCGAGAACGCCGACGAGTGCAACATGACCGAGGCCTGGGAGAAGGCGCAGGCCGCCCTGGTGGGCGCGCTCGATCAGACGCGCCTGGCCGACCTGCTCTGAGCTTCGACGGCCGCACGCCATCCCGCGTTCGTCCCGGACGCCATGCCATCGCGCCCCGCCCTCGGTCGGGGCGCGTTCTCTTTGGCGATCACGACGAACCCGGCCGCGCCATCTGCCGCCGCAGCTGACCGCACGCCGCGCCGATGTCCCGCCCGCCGCTGACCCTGATGAACGCCGGCACGCCGGCATCGGTCAGCACGCGCTGGAAGGCCAGCACGCTGGCGCCCTCGCTGGCGAGCAGGTCGTCGTCGTCGAGCTCGTTGAGCGGGATGAGGTTGACCTTGAAGGGCCGGTCGCGCGTGACCGCGGCCAGGGTCGTGGCCTGCTCGATGTGGTCGGTGCGGCCGCGGATCAGGACCCAGGCGATGGTGACGCGGCGGTTGTGGCGTCGCGCGTGCTCCGCCGCGGCGTCGAGGACCTCGGCGACCCCGGCCTTGCCGGAGACGGGCATGACCTTGCGGCGGTCGGCGTCGTCGGCGCCGCCGAGGCTGATGGTCAGGCCCACGGGCAGGTCGAGCTCGGCGAGTCGCGGCAGGCCGTGGGGCGGCCCGCTGGTGGAGATCTGGATGCGCCGGCTCGAGAGGCCGAGCCCCTCCGGAGCGGTGAAGATCTCCAGCGCGGTCCGGACCGCGTCGAAGTTGTCCAGCGGCTCGCCCATGCCCATGAAGACGACGTTGAAGCCGCGGTCGCCGTGCTGGGGGAAGGGGTCGTCGACGAGGTCGCGCGCGAGGTGCTGCACCTGCTCGACGATCTCGCCCGGAGTCAGACCTCGTACCAGGCCGCCGCGCGCCGTCGCGCAGAAGCGGCAGGCCATGGCGCAGCCCACCTGGCTGCTGATGCAGAACGTGGCGTGATTCTCCATGGGGATGATCACGCTCTCGACCGTCTGCCCGTCGCGCAGCCGGAAGAGGAACTTGCGCGTGCCGTCGTCGGCGACGCGGCGGATGGTCGGCTCGAGGCCCGCCGGGTCGTGGCTGTCGGCCAGCCGCTCCCTCAGGTCGCGCGGCAGGGTGTGCATGGCGCCCCAGTCGGTGGCCGACCGATCGTAGAGCCAGTGCGCGAGCTGCCGGCCGCGGTAGCGCGGGGCGCCGAGCGCGACCATGCGCTCGGGCCAGGCCGAGGGAACGATGTCCCGGAGGAGCGGTTTCAATGCGGTCATGATCTCGCGGCGTGGCTGCGGACCGGCCGCCCGTGGCCCGGCAGAGGTTGACAGACCCCGACGGCGGCGGCAACGTCGTCGCGGGCGTGGTGCTCAAGATCGCCAAGGAGGCGGGAATTGCAAACGATCCTGGTCGTCGATGACGAGGTCGCCATCCGCGACACCCTGGCCCAGATCCTGGGTTACGAGGACTACCGCGTGCGCACGGCGGCCTCGGGCCCGGAGGCCCTCGAGGCCCTCGCCGCTGCGCCGGCGGACGCCATCCTGCTCGACGTCAAGATGCCGGGCATGGACGGCTTCGAGGTGCTCGCCCGCGTCCGCGAGGACCATGCCGACGTTCCGGTGATCGTGATCTCCGGGCACGGCGACATCCAGACCGCGGTGCAGGCGGTCAAGGAGGGGGCATACGACTTCCTCGAGAAGCCCCTGGACCGCGCGCGCCTGCTGGTCACCCTGCAGAATGCGCTCAGCCATCGCCAGGCCCTGGCCGATCGGGCCCGGCTGGCCGCCAAGGCCGGGCGGACCACGCCCCTGGTCGGCGACTGCCCGGCCATGAACGAGGTACGGGCGTTCATCGCCAAGGTCGCCCCGACGGATTCCACGGTGCTCGTGACCGGCGAGAACGGCACCGGCAAGGAGGTCGTCGTCAGCGCGATCCACGCCCAGAGCCATCGCGCCGCGGGGCCGCTGGTCGAGGTGAACTGCGCCGCCATCCCGGGCGAGCTGGTCGAGAGCGAGCTCTTCGGACACGAGAAGGGCTCGTTCACCGGTGCGGACCGCCAGCGCATCGGCAAGTTCGAGCAGGCCGACGGGGGCACGCTGTTCCTGGACGAGATCGGGGACATGGGCCCGGAGGCGCAGGCGAAGGTTCTGCGTTCCGTGGAGGAGGGGACCTTCCAGCGGGTCGGCGGCCGCGAGTCGTTGCGCACGGACGTGCGCATCGTCGCCGCCACCAACCGCGACCTCACGGCCCCCGACTCGGGATTCCGCCGCGACCTCTTCTTCCGCCTCAACGTGCTGGCGATCCACCTGCCCCCGCTGCGCGAGCGTGGCACCGACGTCGAGCTGCTGCTCGACTACTTCATGACCCAGCTCGCCGAGGCCATGAAGACGCGGCCGCGGCGTTTCGCGCCGGAGACCCTGGCGCTGCTGCGCGAGTACTCCTGGCCGGGGAACGTGCGCGAGCTGCGCAACCTGGTCGAGCGGTTGCTCATCCTGACCGCGGGCGAGGTCGTCAAGCCGGGCGATCTGCCGTCGCTGGCCGGCGCCCAGGCCGGGAGCGAGGAGCTGCCGGACTTCTTCCGGCTGGACGATTTCCAGGAGTTCAAGGCGCAGGCGGAGGCGGCGTTCCTGCAACAGAAGCTGAGGGAGCAGCGCTACAACGTCAGTCGCACCGCCGAGATCCTCGGGATGCAGCGCAGCAACCTGTACAAGAAGATCTCGCGGTACGACCTCCAGACGCAGGTCTCGGACGATCTCTGATCGGGGGCTGCTCTCACAAAAAGTCAATTATCCGAACAACAGGGAGTTGACTCGGCTCTCCGGTTTCCGTATCGTCAACGCATGACACGGCGCCCTGCGTGCCGAGCCCTGTCCCACTGTTCTCGCGCTGGACCCACACGCCGGCGCATAACCAGATAGGGGGAAGGCGTGAAGAACATTCTTGCCATCCTCACGGTGATCGCCCTCCTGGTGTCGTGGCCCCTGGCGGCCATGGCCGGTGGGGCGGACCATGATCCAGAGTTGCAGGACCGGAACGGGCCCCAGGGGATCGTCGTTCCGGACCAACCGCCCACGCAGGACGATCTCGAGTGTGATCAGCAGGACACCGGCGGCGACCCCCACAATCTCGGTGGTGGGTTCCGCGGGACGACGTCGCCCTCCGGGTACCCGCCGGTGCCCATCTGGATCGGGCCCGTCGTGACGCTGATCATCAAGATGGTCTAGGGGGCGCGGCGGACCGAGACCGCCGCCTTCCCGACCTGCGTGATCTGCGATCCACCACCTCGCCAGGGGATGCAGATGAATGGCTGATTTCGAAGGATACGAACAGAGCTCGGACGCTCACGAAGGTGTGGGGCGTCAGGAGCTGATCGCCGAACTGGAGCGGCTCGAGGAGGTGGGAGACCTCCACTACCACGCGGCCGCCTACCGCACGGCGCTCGACTACTACGGGCGGGTCCTGCCCGACGAGAACCTCGCGCTGCTGTCGGCACCGCGGGCGCTCGGCGTCGTGCGCAAGGCGCTCAGCGCCACCCTGCATCTCGGCTGGACCGATCGTGCCGACGAGCTCCTCGCCAGCTGCCAGGGCCACCTCGAGCGCTGCGCGACGACCGATCCCGAGGCCCACGATGCCGAGCTCGCGCGCATCCAGGTCCGCCATGCCGTGCTCCTGATGCAGCGTGCGGATTACCAGGCGGCGCTGGACATCGCCAAGCGGGCCTTCGCCGTGCTCGCCCTGACCGACCAGCACGTCGAGGTCGCCAACCTGCAGCTGACGACGGGGGCGTGCTACCAGTCCCTCGGTCGCCTGGACAAGGCCGAGGAGTTCTACCACGACAGCCTCAGCACGTATCGCCGCGTGGGTGACGAGATCGGCGTCGCCACGCTCTACAACGCGCTCGCCCTGGTCAAGAAGGCGGCCTGCGCCTGGGACGAGGCGCTCGACCTTCTGGACAAGGCGATCGCCCTGGTGGACCGGCACGGGTCGCCGCTGCTGCAGGCCTGCTTCCACCTGAACCGCGGCATCGTCCTGATCAAGGCCTACCGGCTGGGCGAGGCCCGCGCGGCGCTGCAGAAGAGCCTGCAGCTGAGCCGCAGCCTGGGCGACCGCATCGGCGAGCCGAAGGTGCTCCTGGCGCTCGGCCGGCTCGAGCTGCTCAGCGGCCGGCTGGCGCGGGCGGAGGAGCACATCCTGGCCGGTCAGCTGCTCGCCGAGCGCGAGCGGATGAAGCGTGAGATCATCATCGCCGACGAGTACCTCGGCGACGTGCTGCTCGCGCGCGCCGACACCGACGCGGCGATCCTGAACTACGAACTGGGACTGGAGAAGACCCGGCCTCTCGGTCGCGCCAGCGACGTGGAGGGCGAGCTCCTGCGACGTCGGGCCGAGGCCCGACGCCGTCAGGGCGACATCCCCCGGGCGGTGGCCGACGCCCACGCGGCCGTGGCCGTCTGCGAGGAGTGCGGCGAGGCCTACGAGCTGGGCTTCTGCCATCTGACGCTCGGCGAGGCCTACGCGACCGGCGAGGACTGGTCGCAGGCCGACGCGCACTTCCGCCAGGCCGTGGAGATCTTCCAGTCCCAGAACCTCTTGCACGAGTGGTGCGACGCGGTCTGCGCCTACCTGGACGCGCGCCTCGGGTCGGCGGACAAGCCGCACCTGCTCCTGCTGCGGCGCATGCTCCTGGACGTCCAGGAACAGGCGGCCGCAGCCGTGGGCGACGAGCCGCTCGCACGCTGCCTGGAGGGCCTGGCCCGCGTGCAGCTGCGCCTCGGCCTGTGCGACGATGCACTGCTGACGGTCTTCGAGCTCGAGCGCGTCGCGCGGGGACTCGAGTCCCCGCACCACCTCGAGCGAGTGGCGCAGCTGCGACAGCTGGTCGAGCACGGCCTGGTCGGGGCGACCGAGGCGAGCCACTCGCCGGTGCAGGCGCTCGCGCGCATCCCGGGCCTGTTCCAGGCCTCGGACGCCCGGCTGACGCAGCACCTCGACGGCGTGCTCGATGCGGTCTGCGAGCGGACCGGTGCGGTGAACGGCTTCCTGGCGCTGCGCGGATCCGACGGGTCGATGCGGCTGGCGGCGCGTCAGGGGCTGGGCGAGAACCTCTCGGTGCAGCTCGTGCGATGGTACGCCGAGCGCGCGATGGAGGGGACCGGACCGCGTTACATGAGCCGGCTGACCGCCGGATCGCCGCTCGCCCGGGCGGTGCCGGCGGCGCTTCCGGCGATCGGCGGCTGCCTCTTCATGCCGCTGACGAGCCACCAGCGCGAGCTGGGCGTCCTGTTCCTCGGGCTCGAGGCGGCCGACAGCGCCGAGGCGGCCCTCGATCGCTCCATGCTCGATTACCTGACGAGCTACCTGGGCTTCCTGGCGCTCTTCCTCGCCGAGAAGACGGCCGAGCGGGTGGCCGAGGCCCAGATCCCGGCGAACGAGGGCTTCGACAACGTCATCACGGCCGATCCCCGGATGCACGAGACGCTCGATCTCGTGCGCAAGGTGGCCTCGAGTGATCTGACCGTGCTCCTGCGCGGAGAGACCGGCACCGGCAAGGGCATCCTCGCTTACGCCCTGCACGAGCTCAGCCCGCGTGCGGAGCGCCGTTTCCAGGCGATCAACTGCGCGGCGATCCCCGAGACGCTGCTCGAGAGCGAGCTCTTCGGCCACGTCCGGGGCGCGTTCACCGGCGCCGATCACGACAAGGCCGGCCTCCTGGTCGATGCCGAGGGCGGCACGGTCTTTCTCGACGAGATCGGGAAGATGCCGCTCTCCATGCAGGGCAAGCTGCTGCATTTCCTGGACACCAAGGTCGTCCGGCCGGTGGGGGCGAGCGACGAGCGCCAGGTCGACGTCCGCATCGTCTGCGCCAGCAAGACCGAGCTGCAGGACCTCGTCCAGAGCGATCGCTTCCTCGAGGACCTCTACTTCCGGCTGCTCGATTTCCCGCTGGTCGTCCCACCGCTGCGTGAGCGCGAGGGAGACATCCCGCTCCTGGCGGGGCATTTCCTGCGCAAGTACGGAGGCGACGACGCGCCCGAGCTCGGCAACGACTGCCTCGATGCCCTGCGCCAGTACCACTGGCCGGGCAACATCCGCGAGCTCGAGAAGTGCATCCAGCGAGCGCTGATCCTCGCCCGCGGCGAACGGCGTCTGCGGCCCGAGCACCTGCCCCAGCAACTGACCCCGTACCTGGCCGAGCGCGGGGGATCGGGCGTGACGCCGCTGCGGGAGACGCTGGCCGAGGTCGAGTCGCGCGAGATCCAGCAGGCCCTGCGACGCTGTGGCGGGAACAAGGCGGCCACGGCCCGGGCGCTGCGGATCAGCTATCCGAACCTGCTCAAGAAGATCAAGGTCTACGGCCTCGAGGCCTGAAGCCGGAACTCCGGCTGGACCACGGTACGACCGGACGCCCGCGGGCGTCCGGTCGCCTCGTTTCCGGGTGACACCGTGACCGCCCAGGCCCGCGGTTAAAGGAAACTTGATTGACTCCATAAACAACATGATGACAATAGCTTGCGAGGTCTCGCGCGAGAGTGTTAACGGAATTGATAGATCGTCGACCCGGGCCCGGCCCGGCGGTCGCGTGGTGTTTTGCAATCCGTTGCGAGACAGGGAATTATAAATCCCTTCACCACCGTGGATTCCGGCACGCGTCCTGCAGATCCCGGGCATGAAGCGGTTGGTTGCAGGGACGAACCCTTCATGCATGGTGAATGGTCGTGGCTTGGAGGTGCGGAACCGCCCCTCGGGCTGACCGGCAATCCGAGGGAGCCTTCCACAGTTCGGCTCGCGGCGGGACGATGACGAGGTGGGGTCTGATTCGATCCCCGCACGCGAGATTGGGAAGGCAGCGATTCCGGCCTCCAGGCACGATCTCCGGTTCCATATCATGACGAATCGATCGTAAGAGGGAACTCCACCGGTCTCGAATTGGCGAGATTCGAGGCCGGGATGCCGTCTCGGAGGCAGGAGTTCCCTCTGCCTTTCCTGGGTCACGGTCGTCCCCCATTGGAGACGGTGTCCTCACGATCGCACAGCCTTCGCGGGTCGCCGGCCGGCGGATCGGCGGTCGCCATGGCACCGACCCTCTTCATAAAGCACTATCATACAAATAGTTGTGGAGCAGGGCGCGCGGAGGGTCAGGGGCGGCCTTGGCTGGCATGAAGGATGCGTCAAGGGACGGTAGCGGCGTGGACCCCGCGGAAGGAGCGGTCATGACGAGGATGCGACACTTGCGACGAGGCGGTGCCTGGCTGGCGATGCTGGCCGTGCCGCTGATCCTCGCGCTCGCCGGCTGCAGTGACGACGACTGCGTCAGCTGCGTCGAGCCGCCGCCGGTCGCCCCGACCCAGGTGTACTCGTCGAGCGGCGACGGGCAGGTGGTCGTCTACTGGAACGACTACCCGGAGATCTACAGCGATCGGATCCAGGGCTACCGCATCTGGAGCCGCGTGTTCACGCCTGGCGATCAGGACGACCCGTCGCGAGAGTTCTATCTCATCGGCGAGGTCTCCGTCGGACAGAACTACGACCCCTACTCGGGCCAGTACCACTACGTGGACGCCGAGGTCGACAACGCGGTGGACTACGAGTACGCGGTCAGCGCGTTCACCGCGGCGGACGAGAGCTACCTCAGCTTCGAGTTCGTCGTGGACACCCCGCTGCCCATGAGCGAGACCCCGGTGACGATCCACGACGTGGACGGCGAGTCGCCCGCCCTGGCCGGTTTCGACTTCAGCCGGGCCGCCCAGTTCGGGGAGTACGGCGAGAACGGCGACCAGGGCGTCGTCGATCCCACGGTCGCGGGGACCGAGGCCGACGTCCGCGTCCGCTTCGACCAGGCCGGCGTGCCGTGGCTCGAGACGATGCGCGCGAGCGTGCGCATCCAGGACTACGGGACGTTCCTCGACGGCGACGGCGACCTCGACTTCGAGGGCGTCTCCTGGGCTCCGGAGTTCGGATGGTCCGAGAGCGGCGTCGTCGAGCTGATCCCCGGCCACATCTACGTGGTCGAGATCTACGACGAGTTCGGGGCCCAGAGCCTGCACTACGCCAAGCTCGGCGTGGACAGCATCGCCTCCGGTCCGACCGGCCGGACGGTGCGGGTGATGTGGGCCTACCAGCTCGTCAACGGGTTGCCCGAACTCTCGGCGCCCGAACCCGTGTCGCGCGGCGACCAGCTGGATCCGATCCGGCTCTGATCGCGCGGCCGACTGGAAGGAGGTACGCCATGATGCGCACGCACCATCCTCGCCTCGACAGCCGCCATGCCGGTGTCCTGGCGTTCGTGCTCGCCATCTGGACGTTCCTGGGCCTCGCTCCGGCGACCCAGGCGCAGACCGCCCCGGAGCCGATCGACGAGGCGGCGCTCGAGGCGCGGTACGCGCAGCAGACCCTGCGCGTGAGCCTGTGGTTGAACAAGGGGCAGGACGAGATCTATCGCCGCGGCGAGCCGCTGTCGGTGACGTTCCAGACCAACGAGGATGCCTACGCGGTGCTCTACCACATCGACGTCGAGGGTCGCGTCTCGGTGCTCTGGCCCACCAGTCGGTACAGTGACGGTTTCGTCTTCGGCGGGCACCAGTATCGTCTGCCGTCGCGGCAGGGCGAGCGCATGCGCGTCGGCGGCGAGCCGGGGCAGGGGTTCATCCAGGCCGTCGTCTCGGCCTACCCGTTCGACCTGCGTGATCTGGAGCTCGACTTCCATCACGAGCCCATCGCCGAGCCGTTCGACTTCTACGTCGCCGGTGATCCGTACCTGGCCATGAACGAGGTCAACTTCGTGGTGACCGGCCTCGAGGACCCGTCCGAGTTCGCCGTGTCCAACCACGTGGCGTACTACGTGCACGAGGAGGTCGATCACCCCCGCTACCTGTGCTTCCAGTGTCACGACACGGGTGATTTCCACGATCCCTATCGCGACACGTGCACCATCAACGTCCAGTACGACTACAGCTGGCACAACGACTGGTGGGACCGCTACGGCTACTACCCGGTCTACCACTACCCGGTCTACGTCTACGTCGATCCGTGGGCGGGGGTCCACTGGACCAACTACTGGTACCACCCCTGGTACCGCTGGCCCTGGTCGCCGTGGCACAGCTGGAACTACGCCTGTTACAGCTGGCACCACTCTCCCTACTGGAGCCACGACGTCTACGTGGCCCGCAAGCACACGGAGCGTCGGTACCGGCCGCTCGACCGCGACCTGGTGAGGCAGCGCGAGCGCAGCGTCACCCGCACCAAGAACGAGCTCGTACGCGGCGGGCGGCCGACCGACGACCGGCTGCGGGCGATCGAGGAGCGGCGCAAGATCACCACCGCGGACGCGCGCAAGCCCGGCACGGGCGAGCGGGAGCGGATCCGCGGCGCCGGTGGAAAGCTCGAGCGGCGTGTCGATCGCGAGCCGCGCGAGCAGGAACGCTTCGAGCCGCGCACCACGACGCGCACATCGCCGGGCCTGCGCCTGGACGCCGACCGCACCTCGCGCGTGGGCCGATCGACGACCGCCCGGCCGGGCGACGCGCCCCGCGTGCGCGCCGACGACCGGCCGCGGACCCGCACGCCGAGCAGCCGTCCGGAGTCGCGCGTGACGCCGCGCGTGCGGCGGGGCGAGGACTCGCCGCGCGTCAGTCCACGCACCGGGCCGCGCACGGGTTCCCGCAACGATCCGCGCGTGAGTCCGCGCACGAGCCCGCGTCGCGACGATGGCGATCGCAGGACGATCCGCCCCGTGCGGCCGCGTAACGACCGCGAACGGGTGTGGAGCAACCGGCGCAGCTCGGGGTCGTCCACGAATCGACCCTCGTCCCCGCCGAGCACGCGCTCGGCGCGGCCGAAGCCGCGCAAACAGGAATCGGTGCGGCCGAACACGAACCGGGGCTCGAGCGGCTCGAGCTCGCCACGGAGCGTGCGCCCCGCACCGCCGCCGAAGAAGCCCAGCCGCGCCACGCCCCCTCCGTCGCGTCCGAAGCGCGGCGGTGGCGGGTCCTCTCGCAGCAAGAGCTCGGGAGGTCGCGGCTAGAACAGAATCAGTGTGTTGGTCGCTTTTCCCCCCATCTGACCGGCCGACGGGACGCTCCGGATCCTCGCAGAGGTTGGCAGCCAAGGACGGAGACGGGACGGAACGGAAGGCCGGGGGCACCAACACCTGGAAGGGCTCCGGACGAAGCTGTTGTCGATCAGGGGTGGCAATGACGGAGTCTGGAGCCCTTCCTCGCTCTCACCGCGGCGCTCGGCGCCGCGTTGACCGCGGCGGGGGCCGAACCTATAATGCGCCGCGCGAACCCGGCGCCACTCCCCGTCACCCTGGAAGGCCGTCCTCGATGCGATCCCGGTGTCTAGCTCCGTCGCTCCTGCTCGCGATCGTGCTCCTCGTCGCCCATGGCAGCCCGGCGGCGACCGATCAGCCGCATCCGTTCTGGCGGACCGGACCGCAGAAGGCAGCGGTCGACGTGCCGTCGGCCGAGCGGCTGCTCGTCAAGCAGGCGCCACTGCTCGCGGACGGGTCGCCCGCCCTGCAGGCGGCGCGCCTGGCCGGCGAACGGACGCCCGACACGGTGCGCGGCATCGCGATCATGGTCGCCTTCAGCGACACCACCTTCCATGGCCATCCCGACGACGGAGACGGGGTCCTGCCCGAGTCCGGCCAGAGCGAGTTCCTCTACGCAGCCCACGATTCGGTGTTCTACGATCACCTGCTGCAGGACGTGGCCGACTACTACGACGCGGTCAGCGGCGGGCGGTTCACCCTCGACTACGAGGTCCATGGCGAGGTCGTGCAGCTCGACCAGCCCATGGGCTACTACGGCGACCATCCCGAGGAGGGGGAGCAGCCCGTGCTCCTGTCCGCCGACGCGGTGGCCGCCGTCGACCCCGACATCGACTTCTCGGCGTACGACACGGTGCTCCTGATCCACGCCGGAGCGGGCGAGGAGACCGACGCCAACAACGATTCGCCCGAGCAGATCTACAGCAGCTACATCGGGTTCGAGGACCTCGCCGAGGCGGTCGAGGACAGCGTGCTGGCCGCGCCGTGGCTGCCGACGGACGACCACGGTCCGGACGACGGCGTCCGCCACGTGCTGATCCTGCCGGAGTGCGAGTACCAGGATCCCGGCGTCTCGGGTAGCGGCTACTTCGGCAGCCTGGGCGTCTACTGCTTCGAGATGGGCCTGCGCCTGGGCATGCTCTCGCTCTTCGATTTCACCGACAACGACAGCCAGGGCATCGGTCAGCTCGGCCTGATGGGCTTCGGCCTGTGGACCGCCGGCGGCCTGGTGCCGCCGCAGCCCTGCGCCTTCAACAAGTACCTCATGGGCTGGATCGATCCGGTGCGGATCGACGCGACCACGGCGGAGACCTGGACCCTCGACCCCGCGGCCCAGGTCGCCGGGCCGCGGGCCTGCGCCCGCGTCGACCTGACCGGCACGGAGTACTACCTGCTCGAGTACCGGCGCCAGGACCCCGACGGCAACAACGACTTCACGTTCACCGGCGACCTGAACGGCAACACGGCGCCCGACTTCTTCGATGCCAGCAATCCCGACGGCAGCGGCCTGCCCGTGGGCTACTTCGACCCCGCCGAGGACACCGACGAACGTTACACCGGGGCGGAGTGGGACTTCTTCCTGACCGACAACGCCGCGCGCCCCGAGGGGGTGCTCGCCGCCGGCTCCGGCCTGTTGATCTGGCACGTCGACGAGGGCGTGATCCGCGGGGTGTGGGACGCCGAGCGCAACCTCTTCAACGCCGACCCCGAGCACAAATCGGTCGACCTCGAGGAGGCCGACGGCATCCAGGATCTCGACACGCGCCAGGGCGGGGTCTACTGGCTCGGTGCGGACGTCGACACGTGGAAGGCCGAGGGCAGCGACACGTTCGGTCCGGCGACCCGGCCGGACACGCGGACCAACGCGGGCGTGGCCACGGGGCTGGTGATCGACGGGATCTCGGCCGTGGTGGCCGACTCGGCGCACGTGTTCAACGTCGGCGAGGCCGACGAGTACACCGGCATCCTGTATCACGACACGATGAGCTTCCGCGTCGCGTACGAGGACCCGACTGCCGTGCCGGACCGGCAGCTCGACCTGGTGGGCGTCGACGTGACGGGGTCGCACCTGCGGGCGGCGCGACTGCTGCCGGCCGACGACGCGCCGACGGTCGTCATGGCGGCCGACTCGGGCCGCGTCTATGCCCTGACGCCGGAGCTGGTCGAGCGGATCGATCATGACGGCGATGCGGCGACCATCGAGCCGCTGACCGTCGGGACCGACGCGGCGGGCGAGCCGGCGCGCTGGATCGGGCCACCGGCGATCGGCGACCTCGAGCCCGGTCGCGAGGGTCTGGAGATCGTCATCGCGGCCGCGGGCGGACTGTACGCGTTCGGGGCCGACGGGGCGCCGCTGGCGACCGGAACGGTCCCCGGGACGGACGTCGGCCTCGTCGCTCCGGCCGTCGGGCGGCTGACCCAGCCGGCGGTCCTGCTACCGCGCACCGGCGATATCGGCGATCCCGGCCGCATGGCGCTCGCTGTCGACCTGGTCGAGACCGCGTCCGACACCACCAGTCACCTGCGCTTCGTCGACGCCGCCGGCGACCCTGTCGTGACGGCGCTGGAATTCCCGGACGCACGGGTCGTCTCGGTGCCGGTCACCGGCTCACCGGGCCGGCTCTACGTGGCCCTCCGGTTTCCCGGTCAGCCAGGCGCCGTGCACGCCATCGGCTGGTCGCAGGACCAGGCGCCCTCCGGACGGTGGAGCGTCCAGACGCCGGTCGAGATCGGAGCGCGGCCGATGACGGTGGTTCCGGACGGGATCCTGGTGAGCAGCGACGAGGGCCGCGGCGGCAAGATCCTGCTCGATGACGATGGAATCGCGCGCAGCAGCCGGGCCTGGCCCGGCCAGGTCGAGGTCGCCTCGCCCGTCGGCGCCGGAGGCGCCGTGCTCGGCGGCGACCGGTTCGGACGCATCGGCGATGCGGGGGCCTGGCAGACCGGCTGGCCGGTGGTGCCGCGTGCCGGGATGACGAGTGCCGGGGCCGAGCCCCTGGCGCTGGTCGACGCCGCCCATCCGGACGACCCGCGAGGCTTCCTGTTCGCCGCGCGGGACGGGCGCCTCTTCCTCGCCGATCGCGATGGTCGCATGGTCGCGGGCTGGCCCCTGGCCGGGCCGGCCGAGCCGGTCGTCGCGCCGGCGATCGTCGACGGCGGTGCGGGCCTGGTCCTGATCGCGGTCGGCGTGACGCCGGAGGTGGCGGGCGTCGACCCGCAGACCGACGAGCTGCGGACGCGCCCGGTCACGCGCCTGCGCGCCTGGGGATCGGACGTCTTCGCGGCGCTCGGCGCGGACGTGTCGCCGCCGCAGGGGGCGATCATGTCTGGCGGCAGCGCGGAAGGCCGGCGTATGGTCGGCGCGCTGGTGAGCGAGGCCGCGATCGCCCGGGCCGGCGGGCTCGAGGACAGCCACGTCTGCTACCCGCAGCCCCTGACCTCCGGCACCCTCAGGGTAAGGGCGGTCGTGTCCGGCCGCGCCGAGGTCCGGGTGGTGATCTACGACCTCCAGGGCGAGGTCGTGCGCGCCTCCGGTCCGACGACCGCGACCACGGCTGGACCGTTCGAGGTCGCGGTCGACATGGACGGCGTGGCCTCCGGGCTGTATGTCTGCAAGCTCCAGGTGGGGAGCGAGACGAGCGTGAAGACGATCGCCGTGGCGCGCTGAGCGCCGCGGCCACGGGGGACCGCGTTCTTGCGGTGCGGTGCCCCCGCAGCTAAAGTCAGGGACGCACGAGAGGGCCCTCACGATGGTGGGGCCGACAGCGAAAGGGATCCCATGCGCACACGACACTCCTTGCTCGGCTGCTCGCTGGTGGCCTTGCTGATCCTCTCGACCCCGCTGGGCGTACGGGCGGCCGGCGAGCCCGGCGATGCCGGCCTGCTGTTCCTGCGCCTGGGCATGGGCGCGCGCGAGGCGGCCATGGGCGGCGCGGCGGTGGCGAGCGCCGAGGGCGCGGCGGCCGCGTACTGGAACCCGTCGCGTGCGGCCTTCTCCGACGCGCCCGGCACCTCGGTCCTCCTGCAGCAGCAGTCCTGGCTCGGGACCTTCGACTACACCGCGGCCGCCCTGCTGCACAACGGCCCGTGGGGCGTGTTCGGTCTGACCTACGCCGGGTTCTATTCCGAGGAGATCGAACGCTACTCGAGCGAGGCCGTCGGCATGCCGGAGGGGACCTTCTCGCCCTACGACCTCGCCTTCGGCGCCAGCTATGCGCGGGCCCTGTCGCCGCAGTTCTCCGTGGGCGCGCAGGCCAAGGTCGTCTACGAGAAGATCGACATCTACAGCGGCACGGTCGTGCTGTTCGACGTGTTCGGGACCTGGCGGGTGGCGCGGCTGCCGGGCCTGGACATCGGCGTCTCGGCCACCAACCTCGGCGGCCAGATGACCATCAACGAGGAGCCGTTCGACGCCCCGCAGACCGTGACCGTGGGCATGGCCTACTCGCCGATGAGCGGGATCGTGTCCGACCGGCTGACCGTGGCCGCGGACGTCGGCTTCTTCAACGACGGCAACGAGAAGGCCCACCTCGGGGCCGAGTACCGCGTCGTGCCCGAGCTGGCCCTGCGGCTGGGCTACCGCGTGAACTACGAGAACCAGGGCCTGACCGCCGGCGCGGGGGTCTTCCTCAAGGGCGTGGGCGTGGGCTACGCGTACGAGGACATCTCCGACGACGCGCTCGACCCGGGGCACCGCTTCTCGCTGGAGTTCGACTTCTAGACCGGCTGCCGCGATCAGGCATGGGACGACGGGCGGGCCGCATCGACGGCCCGCCCATTCACGTCCTCGTCCGCCGGCCACTGCAGCTGCCGCAGCCGGCCCTCTTGCCAGACGGCGTAGTTGAGCGTCTCGAACCAGCCGCCGAGGGTGGTCAGCGTGCGTCCCGCGTGCTCGACGGAGTAGGGGTGGTGGACGTGCCCGAGCACGATGTGATCCCAGGCGGGCGAGCGCTGGCCGGCGAGCCAGCGGCCGGCCTTGCGCTCGATGCCGGCGGCCTCGTCGCGGGTCGAACCCCGGCTGGTCTTGCTCAGCCAGGAGCTGAAGGCGAAGAGCACCTCGGGGTGCAGGCTCTTGCCGATCGCCACGCCCACGGGGTGGCGGACGATCGCGCGGAACGAGCGGTAGAGGACGTCCCGGCCGATCACGCCGTCGCCGTGGATGCAGTGGATCCGCCGGCCGTCGAGGGTCAGCGTCACCGGGCCGCCGTGCGGGGCGCTCCCGTAGCGCCGGTGCATGTAGCCGGCGGCCCAGATGTCGTGGTTGCCGCCGACGAAGTGCAGCCGCGACCCCGAACCGCGCAGGCGGTCGAGCGCCCGGAGCAGATCCTCGTAGCCTTTCATGTAGAAATGAGGATAATCGAACCAGAAATCGAAGATGTCGCCGAGCAGGACCACGTCCGGCACGCCGGGGTGGCGGTCCAGCAGGTCGACGAACGCCCGCAGGCGGGATTCCTCGGCCGCGTCGCGCTCGACGTGGAAATGGCTGTCGGCGAGGAACAAAGCCCGCACCGGTGCGTCATAGTGGTTGCTAAGCATGGCCCCCAATTTGTAGGTTAGGGGCTCGGCCGCGGCAACCGGAATGTGACCAGGCCCGAAGGACGGACGCCATGTCGATCATGGATCAGGTGAAGAAGAACTTGCGCGAATGGTACTCGCTGGCCGCCGATCGGACCGGCGACATGGCCAAGATCAGCGTGCGGATGTACGACAAGTACGGCATCAGCCGCGAGATCGAGCGCCAGCTCTCCGAGCTGGGCAGCTACGTCTACCACGCCGTCGAGGAGGGGCGGACCGATTTCGCCGGCGACGACGAGTTCCGGACCTGGTTCGACCGTATCAAGACGCTCGAGCACGAGCTCGACGCCAAGGTCGAGGAGATCGAGGAGATCCGTCGCATGCGCCAGGAACGCCAGGCCGCGCGCGAGGAGGCCGAGGCCGCCGAGGCCGCCGAGGCCGCCGCCGCCGCCGAGGCGGCGGCCGGTGCCGGGACGACCACCGATGCCACGGGGCAGACGGACGGATCCACATCGGGACCGGACGGTGCCGAGGAAGGGCCGCGCGTGACCGAGGCCGAGGTGGTGATCTCGGTCGACGAGGCGTCTGGGCCCGGGCAGCGGCCCGAGGACGATCGGTCTGGTGACGCCGCGGACCGCCCGCAGGACCCGGATCGGCCGATGGACGAGGACACGGTCGACGACGCGCGCCATGACGCCTCCGATCCCGACCGTGATCGAACCTGACGAAGCGCACTCTCACTTTCTATTGACAGGCCCGGAAGCCTCGGGTATTCTGTAACTGTCCCTGCCGAGACGCCCCGTCCCTGCGCGTCTCGTCCGAGTCCGGATGTCCCCCCACACAGTCAGTGAGTGTGCGTATGCGCGCGTGCGTTGGTCATGCCCGGCTCGCCGGCCTGGCGATCGGTCCGGCGAACCTCCATCGCCTCGTCTCGAGGGTCGTGCTCGCCCCTGGGATCGTGGCCCTGCTGGTCTGCGTCCTCGCGGGCGGCCTGACCGATGCCGCGACGGCACAGCCGGCGCGGGTCGAGGTCGAGGCTCCCCGCTCGCCGTTCGTGGCCGTCGGCGAGGCCGTCCGCCCCGCCGTGGTCTCGATCCGGATCACCCGGCGCGTCGGGGCCGGCGGCGTCGACCAGACGCCGCTGCAGGAGCTCTATCGCCGCTTCTTCCCCGACGAGGAGGGCAAGGGCGGCCGGTTCGAGAACCCCGGCACCGGATCGGGCTTCGTCATCGATCCCGACGGCCTGATCCTGACCAACCATCACGTGATCGCCGGCGCCGACGAGATCTACCTGCGCTTCGGCGGCGCGACCGACGAGCACCGGGCCGAGCTGGTCGGATCCGATCCCCTGACCGATCTGGCGCTCCTGGAGTTCGACCCGGCCGGCCGCGAGCTCACGTACCTGGCCTTCGGCGACAGCGACGACCTGGCCGTCGGCGACTGGGTGGTCGCCATCGGCAACCCCTTCGGCAACCTGGAGGGGTCGATGACCGTCGGCATCCTCAGCGCCAAGGGGCGGGGCGACCTGAGCATCCAGGGCCTGACGCCCCGGTACCAGGACTTCCTGCAGACGGACGCCAGCATCAACTTCGGCAACAGCGGCGGCCCGCTGGTCGATCTCGGTGGACGGCTGGTGGGGGTCAACACGGCCGTCAACACCGCCGGACAGGGCATCGGCTTCGCCGTGCCGAGCCGGATGGTGCGGCACGTGTACGAGCAGCTGGCCGAGCATGGACGGGTGATCCGCGGCTGGCTCGGGGCGGAGGTCGTCGCGCGCGACGGCCTGATCATCGTCGACCGCGTCGTGCCGAAGTCGCCCGCGGCATCGGCCGGTCTGGCCGAGGGCGATCGGGTGTTGGCCTTCGCCGGCGAGCCCATCGGCGACCCCCGGCAGCTGCTGTTCCGGGTCGCCGAGACGCCCATCGGCGAGGCCGTCCCGTGCGAGATCGAGCGCGATGGCGAGCGACGGACGCTGACGGTCACCCTGACCGAGCTGGACATGGCCGACCTCGACGCCGAGGATCGCGGCTGGTGGCTCGGGCTCGAGGTGGCCGACCTCGCCGGCGACGATCCGCGGGTCGAGCGCCTGCGCGAGAACTACGGGATCGAGGCTCCGGACGGCATCGTCGTCGTCGCGGTGGCCTCGGACGGGGCCGGAGCCGATGCGGGCATCCGGCCAGGCGACGTGATCGTCGCCATCGAGGACCGGGAACTCGTCGATCTGTCGGCCTGGAAGGCCGCCAGGGCCGCGCTGAGCGGCCGGCGAGATGCCCTGAACCTGCTGGTCCGGACCGGGACGAGCGAGCGCTTCGTCCAGGTGACGCCCCGCGACGCGGGAACCCTGCAATAGCGTCACCGACGGCCCTGGCCGGTGAGCGGCCCCACGCAGCGAGGAGAGCCATCATGGCTGGCAGGAGACACATGTTCCCCGCGACCCACGAGAAGGGGTTGGAGGTCTATTTCCGGGACATCAACCGGTATCCGCTGCTGGCCCGCGAGGAGGAGGCCGCGCTGGCCATCCGGATCCGCGAGGGTGACGACGAGGCCCTGTCGCACCTCGTGCGCGCGAACCTGCGGTTCGTCGTGTCGGTGGCCAAGCGCTACACCGGCCAGGGGCTGCAGCTGTCCGATCTCATCAACGAGGGCAACCTGGGGCTCTTGAAGGCGGCCCGGCGCTTCGACGAGAAGCGCGGCTACCGGTTCATCTCGTATGCGGTCTGGTGGATCCGGCAGGCCATCATGCAGTCCCTGCTGGACAAGTCGCGCACGGTGCGACTGCCCCAGAACCAGACCGCCCTGCTCATCAAGATCCACCGCACCCGCGCCGCGTTGCAGAGCGAGGGTGTGCCCAACCCCGATCCCGGACAGATCGCCCAGCGGCTCGAGGTCGACGAGGCCGACGTCCAGCACGCGCTGGCCAGCGACCGGGTCGAGCTCGGCTTCGACGATTTCGGCAGCGACGGCTCGGAGCGGCCGCTGCGGGACACCTTGCCGGACGAGAACCAGGTCGCGCCGGACTACGACGTGCTCCTGCGCGGACTGCAGGAGGACGTCCGGAGGGCGCTCTCGGTGCTCACGCCGCGCGAGGCGCAGGTGATCATCCAGTACTTCGGCCTCAGCTTCGAGGATGCGCAGACGTTGCAGACCATCGGGCAGCGCCTGGGCCTGACCCGTGAGCGGATCCGCCAGATCAAGGAGCGGGCGCTGGCCAAGATGCGGGGCAGCGTGGGGCAGGAGCTGCTGCTGGACTACTACGAGGGAGAGAGCTAGCCCGCGCCGGCGAGGTGGGTGAGAAGGGGCGGCCGCGTGCGATCCTCCCGTACTGCGGTGCGTCTGGCGCCGTTCTTGCTTCAGATGGACGGTCGAGCCCGGCGGTGGCGATTCGCCATGCCGGCCGACCTGCGGTTGACACCGGGCGCCCCCGGGGTCATCGTGGGGTGGAATGACGGCCGGGGCGCTCGGATATTCCCGAACCCGTCGCGGCCGCCGTGTCATTCGCCCATTCCAGGTCCTGGAGCAGAACGACAAGGCGACCATGATCCGCAAGCGATACTCGTTCCTGTATCTCCCCGAAGGTGACGGGCGCACGCGCGAATTGCACGTGCCCCGGGCCGTTCTGGTCGGCGCCCTGGCGGTGCTCGCGGTCCTGGTGACGGCGTCCGGGCTCTACGTGGTCGACTGGGTGACCGGCTCGGCCTGGCGACCGGGCGGGGCCCCGGTGGCGCGGGAGAACGTGGTCCTGCGCCAGCAGGTGGCCACGTTCGAGACCCGCGTGGCCGACATGCAGCAGGACCTGGACGAGGTCTTCGCCTACCAGCAGGCCGTCGCCGCGGCGGTGGACATCACCCCGCTCGATGCCGAGACGCGGCTGGCGGGCGTCGGCGGCCGGGGGCCGCTGACCACCCCGGACGAGCTGCTGGGCCTGGAGGTCGCTCCGCAGCTGGACCAGCTGCTGCGGCAATCGCGGATCCAGCGGGCCGGCATGGCCGCGCTGCTGGACTCGCTGAGCTCGCGGGACGACGCGCGCGACCGGATCCCCTCGATCCGCCCCTGCGACATCGGCTGGCTGAGCTCGCGGTACGGCAAGCGCCGCGATCCGTTCACGGGCCGGCAGGCCTTCCATCGTGGCCTGGACTTCAGTCTGCCCGTCGGGACGCCCGTGCGCGTGACCGCCAGTGGCCGGGTGGTCGTGGTCGAGAAGCAGCGGGGGCTCGGCCGGCTGGTCAAGGTCGACCACGGCAATGGTCTGATGACGGTCTATGCCCACCTGCAGGAGGCCCTCGTCGAGGAGGGGCAGGAGGTGGCCCGGGGCGAGGTCATCGCCCGGTCGGGCAACTCGGGCCGCTCCACGGCGCCGCACCTGCACTACGAGGTCCGCGTGGCGGGTCGTTCGGTCAACCCCCTGACGTACATCCTGGATACCTACGCCTCGCGGTCCTGACGTCCCGACGCGCCGCCCGACGTCCTGCGAACCCGTCCGATCGGGGCGCTGCGGCGACGTGATGGTTGACCGCATCGGTCCGGCAGCCGACACTGAGCGGCGAACCGGGTGCCCGGGTGCGCCGTTCGCCGGACGAGGATGAACCCGATCAGTCGTGGAGGTCGCCGTTCGCCGTGAGGAACTTGACCCTGAAGATCGCCTGCGTGGTGGTGGCGATCCTGGTCTGGATCCAGGTGGCCTCGACGACGATGGTCGAGGCGGACGTGAGCCTGCCCATGGAGATCGTCGGGCTCGGCGAGGGGTGGACGGTCGACGGCAGCGCGTTGCCGGAGGAAGGCCGGGCCCGGCTGCGCGTGGCGAAGCTCTCGCTCCTGGCCCATCAGTACGTCGGCTGGCAACTGGGCACCGTCCAGGTGAACCTCGCCAACTACAGACCCGGCCCCCCCGAGCTCTACGTGATCAAGGAATCGGACGTGCGCACCGAGGCCGAGGTCGTCACGCTGCTGCCGCCGATCCGTCTGCCGCTACGCATCGACTGGCGCGACGAGCACCGGCTGCCCGTCCAGGTGCCGCTGCGCGGCCAGTTGCCCGGTGATCGCATGCTAGCCGGGCCGGTGAGCGTCGACCCCGACAGCGTGCTGGTGACTGGCCCTCGGCGGTACTTCCAGGGCGTCGAGCGGGTGGAGACCGAGACGGTCGAGCTGGACGACCTGGACCAGTCGGTCGACCGGGAGCTGGATCTCGTGCCCCTGCCGCAACCGCTGGAGGCCGCGCGCCGGTCGGTCCGTGTCGAGATCCCGGTCACGCCCATCGACGAGCGGGTGGTCGCCAACGTGCCGGTGGTCACGACCGACGGCGGCGATGGCCGCGTGACGGGCATCTCGCCGCCGGTCTGCGACATCCTCGTGCGCGGGCCCGCCGACCGGGTGGCCGCGCTCTCGCCGACCGAGCTGGCCGTCACCATCCCGGTCGACGGCCTGGAGCCCGGCGTGCACCGCCTCGTCGGCGAGGTCACGCATCCGGACTGGGTGATCGCCGTGCGGGTCGAGCCCGAGGCGTTCATGGTGATCGTCGACCGTCCCGGCGGGGTGGAGGCCGAACGTTGAATCTGCTGTTCCGGAGCTGGCAACCCCGCCTGCCCATGCTGGTGGCCCTGGCGCTGATCCTGCTCGCGGCGGCGGCGCTGTTCTGGCCGACGGCGAGCGCGCGGCGCGATCAGGGCAACCTGCTGGTGCTGCTGCCACGGGCGGATGCCCGGCGGGTCGAGGCGCTCGACCGCCTGACGCGTACGCTGGTCGAGGCGGCCACCGTGGATCTGGCGCTCGCGGTGGTGACCACGCCGACCGCGTTCGACGAGCACCTGGACCGCGCGCTGGTGGCGGTCGTCCCCGACGGGCTCGCCCTGGGGCTGGATCCAGAGTCGTGGCAGCCGCTGGCCGCCGGCCGGCGGCGCGTGCCCTGGAACCTGCGGCCCGCCGCGACCCTGGTCAGCCGCGCCTCCGTGCCGGCCGCCGATCGGCCGTGGCTCTCGACGCCCGGGAGGACGGTCTTCGGCGACTCGCTCTCCCTGGTGTGCCGCGCCGCGTGGTGCGACGGCGACGGCGCGGCCCGACCCGACGGGGTCGGCTGGGGCTCCGACCCGTACGATCACCGGCCGGTCCTGGTCGCGCTGCGCCACGGGGCCTACGACCATGCGGTCGTGCGTCAGTGGGACGCCGAGGCCGCGGTGGCCGAGGGGTGCCTGCCGCCCGATCGATGGCGATTGACGACGCTGAGCGACCCGGTGCCCGACGTGGTCGTGCTCGCGTCGCGCCGGTTGCCGACGGGCGTGCGCCTGGAGCTGCAGCAGGCCCTGACCGTGGTCGGCCGGCAGCTCGACCGCCGGCGCGATGGCGACCCGGCGCTCGTGGCCGGCCTCGGCCTGCTCGGCCTCGACGGATTCAACCTGCTGCTGACACCGGAGTTCGACCGGCTCCGGCGGCAATACGAACCGTGCTGGCCCGACACCGCCCCATGATCGATATTGTGCGGTCCGGATCGGCCGCGGTGGCCGCTCCGCCGCCGCTGTGCTAGGCTGCGTCCGCCGCTGGACCCCGTGAGCGAAGAGGTACGACCCCGTGCAGCTGAAGTATCACCGTCTGAAGGGTACCCGCGACCTGATGCTCGAGGAGCTCGAGCGCTGGCGCTGGTGCGAGGAGCGCTGGCAGGAGACGCTCGCGCGCTACGGCTACGGCGAGATCCGGACGCCGGTCATCGAGCCGCTCGAGCTGTTCCTGCGCTCGGTCGGCGAGGGCACCGACATCGTGGACAAGGAGATGTACGCCTTCGAGACCAAGGGGGGCGAGCAGCTCGTGGTCCGGCCGGAGATGACCGCGTCGGTGGTGCGGGCGTACCTGGAGAACGGCCTGACCCGGCAGCCGGGGACCGTGAAGTTCTGGTATGCCGGGCCCATGTTCCGGCACGACCGGCCGCAGGCCGGCCGCTACCGGCAGTTCCACCAGATCGGGGTCGAGGCGCTCGGTTCGTCCAGTCCGGTTCTCGACGCGGAGGTCATCCAGACCCTGCTCGCGCTCTTCGACGCGGTCGACGCCCGCGACCTGACGCTCCTGATCAACAGCATCGGTTGCCCGGAGTGCCGGCCGGGGTTCGTCGAGAGCCTGCGGCGGTACCTCCGCGAGCGGGCCGACGACATCCCCGCCGAGTTCCACGAGCGCATGGAGCGCAATCCGCTGCGCATGTACGACGCCAAGGACGAGGCGGTGCAGGCGGTGATCGCCGGCCACGCGCCGATCACCGATCACCTGTGCACCGCCTGCCGGGAGCATCACGGCGAGGTGCTGGTCTGCCTCGATGATCTCGGCATCGCGTACGAGGCCGACCCGGCGCTCGTGCGGGGGCTCGACTACTATTCGCGGACGACCTTCGAGGTGACCGCGCGCACCGGGCGCAAGCAGAGCAGCCTGGCCGGCGGCGGGCGCTACGATGGCCTCGTCGAGCAGTGCGGCGGCCCGCCCACGCCGGGCATCGGCTTCTCGCTCGGGGTCGAGCGCACGCTGCTGCACCTGGCCGACGAGACACCCGATCCGCAGCGCAGCCGCCAGTCGGTGGTCGACGTGTACGTCGCCTGCCTCGGCGACGACGCGCAGCGTTACGCCCTGGCCGGCGCGGACATCCTGCGCGACATCTGCCGGGTCGAGATCGACCTGACCGACCGCGCCCTCAAGGCGCAGGCGCGGGCGGCCAATCAGCGCCTGGCGCGCGTGCTCCTGATCGCGGGCGACCAGGAGCTGCGCGACGGCGTCTTCCAGCTGAAGAACCTGAGCACGGGCGACCAGCGCGCCGTGGCCCGTGACGAGATCCTGACGGCCGTGAGGGAGGTCCTCGAGCAGTGAACACCCGAGCCAATGCATCCATGCGCAGTCATCGCTGCGGCGAGATCAGCTCCTCGCACGTCGACCAGGAGGTGACGCTGGCCGGGTGGGCGCGGCGGATCCGGGACCTCGGCGGCGTCCTCTTC
This sequence comes from bacterium, assembly GCA_014730255.1. Taxonomy (GTDB): domain Bacteria; phylum Krumholzibacteriota; class Krumholzibacteriia; order LZORAL124-64-63; family LZORAL124-64-63; genus Glo-17. The sequence continues at coordinate 25,126 of WJIQ01000357.1, forward strand.
ATCGACCTGCGCGATCGCTGGGGCGAGGTCCAGGTCGTCTGCGAGTCGGACCCGGCGCTGTCCGAGGCGGCGGACGCGCGCCTGGAGGCCGTCCTGCAGGTGCGCGGACGCGTGCGTCCGCGGCCCGACGACATGGTCAACATGGACAAGGTCTCGGGCGCCGTCGAGGTGGTGGCCGACGGCGTGACCATCCTCAACGGCTGCAACCCGCTGCCGTTCCAGATGGATCAGGTGGACGACGTCGAGGAGGAGATGCGGCTGCGCTACCGGTACTTGCACCTGCGCACGCCGACCATGCTCGAGAACCTGACCGTGCGGCACCGGGCGGCCATGGCCACGCGCCGGTACCTGGCCGAGCGGGATTTCCTCGAGGTCGAGACGCCGCTGCTGATCAAGACCACGCCCGAGGGCGCCCGCGACTACGTGGTGCCCAGCCGGGTGCATCGCGGCGAGTTCTACGCCCTGCCGCAGTCGCCGCAGCTGTACAAGCAGATCCTGATGGCCAGCGGGGTCGATCGCTACTTCCAGCTGCCGCGCTGCCTGCGCGACGAGGATCTGCGCAAGGATCGCCAGCCGGAGCACACGCAGATCGACCTGGAGATGAGCTTCGTCGAGATGGGGGACATCTACGAGCTGGTCGAGGGCATGATGGCCACCATCTTCGCCGAGGCGGCGGGCATCGCCCTGGACACGCCCTTCCCGCGGCTGGCCTACGACGACGCCATGAACCTCTACGGCTCGGACAAGCCCGACCTCCGGTTCGGCTGTCCGATCCATGACATCGACGAGCTGGTGCCGGGGTGCGGGTTCAAGGTCTTCGAGGACGTGCTCCAGGACGGTGGCACCGTGCGGTGCCTGCATGCGCCAGGACTGGCGAGCTGGAGCCGCAAGCAGGTGGACGAGCTGGAGGCCCTGGCCCGGAAGCGCGGCCTGGCGGGGCTGGCCCGCGTGAAGGTGACCGCCGACGGACTCGACACCGGCATCGCCAAGTTCCTGTCCGACGAGTTCCAGCGCGGGCTGCGTGGGCGCCTGGGCTGCCAGGATGGCGACATGGTGCTCTTCGGGGCCGGGCCGGCGCGCACCGTCCTGCCGGCGCTCGGCGAGATCCGCCTCGAGCTCGCCGCCCGCGAGGGCTGGATCCCGGAGGGCCGGTGGGCCCTGGCCTGGGTCCACGATTTCCCCCTCTTCGAGCCGGACGAGCAGGGCGGATGGACCGCGTGCCACCACATGTTCACCATGCCGCGGCCGGAATTCGTGGACACGCTCGAGAGCGATCCGGGCGCCGTGCGCGCACAGCTCTACGACCTGGTCTGCAACGGGGTCGAGCTGGGGTCGGGCAGCATCCGGATCCACCGACGCGACGTCCAGGAGCGGGTGTTCCGCATCGTCGGCATGCAGCCGGACGAGTACCTCGGCAAGTTCGGCTTCTTCCTCGACGCGCTCGGCTACGGCGCCCCGCCGCACGGCGGCATCGCGCTCGGGCTGGACCGGCTCGTGATGCTGCTCTGCGGCGCGCCGAGCCTGCGCGAGGTGATCGCGTTCCCGAAGACCACGCTCGCGGCCTCGCCGCTGGACTCGGCGCCGGGGCCGATCAGCGAGGCGCAGCTGGCCGAGCTCAACCTGCGGATCGTCCCGCCGCCGACCGGGGAGGAAGGACCGCGATGAACGGCCCTGGCGGCCAGCGCGACGAGGAGCTGCGGTTCGATCTGCGCGGC
>WJIQ01000358.1 GCA_014730255.1 bacterium
CCGGTCTGGCCGACGTCGACACGGTCAACATCTGCGTGCCGACCCCGCTGGGCAAGACCCGCGACCCCGACATCAGCTTCATCCAGGCCGCGATGCAGGCGATCCAGCCGCACGTGCACGCCGGCATGCTGGTCATCCTCGAGAGCACGACCTACCCCGGGACCACCGAGGAGGTCATCGTGCCCATGATCGAGCGCGACGACTTCCGCGTCGGCGAGCAGTTCTTCGCCGCCTTCAGCCCCGAGCGGGTCGATCCGGGCAACGAGACCTATCAGACCCACAACATCCCGAAGGTCGTCGGCGGCGTGACCCCGAGCTGCACGGAGGCCGCGCGGACGCTCTACGGCCAGTTCCTGGACACGGTCGTGCCGGTGTCCTCGGTGCGGGTGGCCGAGACGGTCAAGCTGCTCGAGAACACCTTCCGCAGCGTGAACATCGGCCTGGTCAACGAGATGGCCCTGATGTGCGACGCCATGGGCATCGACGTCTGGGAGGTGATCGAGGGGGCGGCGACCAAGCCGTTCGGCTTCATGCCGTTCTACCCCGGGCCCGGCCTCGGCGGCCACTGCATCCCCATCGACCCGTTCTACCTCTCGTGGAAGGCCAAGCAGGCCGGCGTCGAGTCGCGCTTCATCGAGCTGGCCGGCGCGGTCAACGGCAACATGCCGCGGCACGTGGTCGGCCTGGTGGCCGAGGCGCTCAATCGGCGCGAGAAGCCCATCAAGGGTAGCCGCATCCTGACCGTCGGCGTGGCCTACAAGGCCAATATCGACGACACCCGCGAGTCGCCGGCCATCGACATCATGAACCTGCTGGCGCGCCAGGGGGGGCGGGTCGCCTGGTACGACCCGCACGTGAGCGTGCTGCACGACCAGGTCGATGCCGTGCGCGAGGAGTCCTTCGACGGCGACACGCTCGCCGGCTACGATGTCGCGGTGATCGTCACCGGCCACCGCGGACTCGACCTCGACACCCTGGTCGCACGCTGTCCGGCCATCGTCGACACGCGCAACGCCCTCAAGGGATTCGACAGCGAGACGATCATCAAGCTCTAGGTTTATCGACGACACGGAGGCCTCCGCGGCTGGCGGGGCGAATCGCATCGGGGGATCGCATGGCAAGGCACATCGTCACCGGCGGCGCCGGGTTCATCGGGTCGCACATCGCTCAGAAGCTCGTGGACGACGGTCACGAGGTGGTCGTCCTCGACGACCTCTCCACCGGCCACGAGCACAACCTCGACGGGTTCCGCGATCGTCTCGAGTTCGTCCGGGGCAGCATCACCGACGAGGATCTCCTGAAGGAGCTGATGCCGGATACGGACGTCGTCTTCCATCAGGCCGCCCTCGCCTCGGTGCCGCGTTCGGTGGCCGACCCGCTGGCCAGCAACGAGGTCAACGTCACCGGCACCCTCAAGGTGCTGCTCGCCGCCCGCGACGCGGGCGTCCGGCGCGTCGTGTACGCCGCCAGCAGCTCGGCGTACGGCGACTCGGAGACCTTGCCCAAGCAGGAGGACATGCCGGCGCGCCCGCTCTCGCCCTATGCGATCACCAAGTACGTGGACGAGCTGTACGGCGCGGTGTTCACGAACCTCTACGAGCTGCCCACCGTCGGCCTGCGTTACTTCAACGTCTTCGGGCCGCGCCAGGACCCCGAGAGCCAGTACGCGGCGGTGATCCCGCTGTTCATCACCCGGTTCCTCGCCGGTGAGGCGCCGATCATCCATGGCGACGGCGGCCAGACGCGCGACTTCACCTACATCGACAACGTGGTGCAGGCCAATCTCCGGGCCGCCGACGCCGGACCGGAGGCCGACGGCCTGGTCTACAACGTGGCCTGCGGCGAGCGGATCTCGGTCAAGGACCTCTGCTGGAAGATCCGCGAGCTGGTCGGCGCCGAGGTCGAGCCGGAGCACAGCGAGGCCCGGGTCGGCGACGTGCGCCACTCCCTGGCCGACATCTCCCGGGCTGCTGAACGCCTCGGGTACGAGCCGGGCATCGACCTGGCCACCGGCCTCGCGGGCACGGTCCGCTGGTACCAGGAGCAGGAAGGACGGACGTCGTGACCTCGAGCCGGATGCTGCCCCGCCATGTGCGCATGCTCGTCGCCACGCTCGCTTCGCTGCTCGTGCTGGGCGGCGCGGCGGTCGCCCAGTCGCCGGCGACCGGAAACGGTGGTGACGAGGACGAGATCTACCGCATCGGTCCGGGCGACGTCCTCCGGCTCAACGTACCCCAGCTCCCCGACCTCGACGGCGAGCTCACGGTGCAGAGCGACGGCCGGATCTACGTCCAGCAGGTGGGGGAGGTGACCGTCGCCAACCTCACGCTCGAGGAGGCGGAGCAGCTGATCAGCCGCCGCCTGCAGCTCTTCGATCCGTCGGTGACCTCGGTCGTGCTAGGCGTGGTCGAGTTCAACGCCCTGCGCGTCTTCGCGCTCGGGGCGGTGTCCGAACCCGGGGCGCACAACTTCGAGACCCCTCCGACCCTGTGGGAAGTCCTGCGGGCGGCGGGGGGGCCGGCGGAGAACGCCAACCTCGCCTCCTGCCGGGTCATCACCGTCGTCGACGGACGGCCGCAGTCGCGCATCGTCGATCTCAGCGGCTATCTCACCGGGACCGGCCTCCCGGATGACGTCCTGCGGTCCGGCGACACCCTGGTCGTGCCGCTGGTGGCCGACGGGTCGGTCGGCGTGCCCTCCTCCCAGGGGGTGCAGGTGTTCGGCAGCGTGGCCACGCCCACGACCGTGCCCATCCAGGGGCCCATGGATCTGGTCTCGGTGCTCATGCTCTCGGGGGCGCCGATGACCGACGCCAAGCTGTCCGAGGTGGACTGGGTCCACCGGGAACGCGAGAGCGGGCGGACCATCTCGCGGCGCATCGACCTGCGGAAGTTCCTCCAGGAGGGCAAGGCCTCGGGGAATCCGATCGTGCACCCCGGAGATGTGGTCTACGTGCCGCAGGAGCGGCCTGGCTGGCTGCAGGAGTACCTGCCCCTGTTCCTGACGGTGATCACCAGCGCGACCACGCTCTGGCTGGCGTACGACCGCATCACCGAGGAGTGAGCGTCGAGGTATGGCGAGCGCACGTTCGTCTGTCTGCGCGAAATTTTTACACATAATACAGAACTGCCCAGGTTGTTAAATCCCTCCTTTTGAGTTATCCTCCCCATGTCTTGAGAGCAAGTTTTACGGTTTTCTGGCTATTTTATCGTTGTGATCAGATGCCCGTCGTGGTAGACTGTTGGTCACCTGGGTAGGGGATTCCCGGGTCCGCTCGAGGCCTGCTAGAAGAACCCCAGCGGAGACGAGAGGACCGTGGCGCCTGGCCGGACGGAGCCGTGCCGCTGCATCACGTGGAGGGACTCAGATCTATGATTGACCGCGAAGGAAACCAGAGCACGGAACTCGTGCATGCTGACGTCGGTGCGGAGGGGGCGAGCGCCGCGGCTCTCGGACCGAGCGCGACGATCGTCGACGTCAGCGGAGCGAACCCTCACTCGGAGCTCCTCGAGGCGCTGCCCGGGGCCGCGTTCCGCGTCGCCAAGCGCGGATTCGACATCGTGGCCGCCGTGATCGGCCTGACGGCCTTCGGGCTGATGCTGCCGGTGATCGCCCTGGCGATCAAGCTCGACAGCCCCGGTTCGGTCTTCTACGCGCAGGAGCGGATCGGCATCAACCGGCGCCGCAACCGCCAGGGCCCGGCCAGCGGGAGCGAGGATCGGCGCAAGGTCCTGCATCCGGGGCGTCCATTCCGGATCTTCAAGCTGCGCAGCATGGCGCGCGATGCCGAGAAGAACGGCCCGCAGTGGGCAACGACCGGCGACATGCGCGTCACCCGCGTCGGGCGGTTCCTGCGCAAGACCCGGCTGGACGAGCTGCCGCAGCTCTGGAACGTCCTCAGGGGCGACATGAGCCTGATCGGCCCGCGCCCGGAGCGCCTGTGCTTCATCCGCCAGCTCGAGAACGACGTGCCGTTCTACCACGATCGCCTGCTCGTCAAGCCGGGGCTGACCGGCCTCGCGCAGGTTCGCAACGGCTACGACGAGGATCTCGACGGGGTCAAGCGCAAGGTCGACTACGACCGTCGCTACATCCAGAACTGCGGCCCGCTGCTCGAGGCCGGCATCCTGGTGGAGACGGTGCGCGTGGTGATCAAGGGCGAGGGGGCCAAGTAGCCGCCGGCGCGACGCCCCAGGCGCCGTCTTTCCCGCTTGCGACCCATCGACGCGGCCACCATAATCCCGGTGGCCGCGTCGTTCCATGTCCCGTCCCGATCCCCCGGAAGACCGCATGCCCGCCAGCAGCTCCGCCGCCGACATCCTGCTCGTCGACGACCAGGAGGCGATCCGTCGCTTCCTGGAGACGACCCTCGAGCGTCGCGGCTACCAGGTGCGCAGCGCCGCGACCGGGCGCGAGGGCCTGGCCCTGGCGACCGACGCGCGACCCGATCTCGTGCTGCTCGACGTCCGGCTTCCCGACGGTGACGGTCTGGACGTCCTGGAGGAGCTGCGCACCCTGCACCCGGACCTGCGGGTGATCATCCTGACCAGCTACGGTCGTGGCGAGATGGCCGCCCGAGCGCGCGAACGCGGCGCCGTGGACTTCGTCACCAAGCCGGTCGATCTCGAGCGGCTCCTGGATCTCGTCCAGCGCCACTCCACCGCGAGCAGGGACGGCTCGCCGGCTCCGGACGAGGACCTCTTCCGCGACCTTCCCGACCTGGTGGCCGCACGCTCGGAGCCCATGCAGGCGCTGTACGCGCAGGTCCGCAAGCTCTCGGCGGGGGGACGTTCGACGGTCCTGATCCAGGGCGAGAGCGGCGTCGGCAAGGACGTCCTCGCGCAGCTCCTGCATCACCACTCGCCGCGCCGCGACTACCCGTTCCTCGAGATCAACTGCGCGTCGCTACCCGAGCAGCTGCTCGAGAGCGAGCTGTTCGGCCACGAGCGCGGCGCGTTCACCGACGCGACCCAGAAGAAGATCGGCCTGCTCGAGCTCGCCCACAGCGGCACGCTCTTCCTCGATGAGATCGGCGACATGCCGCTGGCCATCCAGGTCAAGCTCCTGCGGGTGCTCGAGAAGATGACTTTCCGGCGCGTGGGGGGCCTGGATCCCATCGAGGTGGACGTGAGGATCGTGGCCGCCACCAACCGGGATCTGACCGCGCGCGTACGGGAGGGCCGATTCCGGGAGGACCTCTACTTCCGGCTCGGGGTGATCCAGCTGACGGTGCCACCCCTGCGCGAACGTCCGGAGGACGTCGAGGGTCTGGCGAACCACTTCCTCGCGGTCTACACTGAGGAGTTCGACAAGGAATTCCGGGGGTTCACGCCGGACGCCCTGGAACGGCTCCGCCAGCAGGCCTGGCCGGGCAACGTCCGTCAGCTCCGCAACACCATCGAGCGTTCGGTGCTGCTGGAGAGCGGAAACCGCCTGGCCGCCACCGGGTTGCACCTCGACGCGGCGGGCGACGGGCTCGGCGTCGAGAACGAGCATCCGCTGGCGGCGGAGATCCGCCGGATCCTCGAGCGGCCGTGGCCGTCGGACGGCATCGATCTCGACGCCCTGCTCGGCCAGCTCGAGCGCGAACTCCTCCGGCGGGCGCTCGACGCCTGCGACGGCAACCAGACCCGGGCGGCGCGTCTGCTCCACCTCGGGCGCGACCGGCTTCGCTACAGGCAGAAGATCCATGACCTCTGAACGGACGATGAGCAGGAGGGCAGCACGCCGGACCGTGGCGGCCATGGCCGCCGTGGCGGTCGTGACGCACGCGCTCGCCGGGTGCGGGGTCTACTCGACCAGCAGCGGGCGCGTCGACGAGTCCCTCGCCCGGGTCGCCGTCGAGTACCTCGAGAACCGGACCGCCGAGGCGGATCTGGGCATCGAGGTCGCCGAGGGCATCATCGAGGCGCTCGAGGAGGACAACACGCTGAAGGTCGTCGAGCGCGACGCGGCCAGCGCGGTGATCGAGGGCGCGGTGACCGGCTACCGGCTGCAGCGCATGGCCGTCTCCGCGGAGCTGCAAGTCCAGGAATATCAGGTCCAGATGGTGGTCCAGCTCACGTTGCGTCTGAAGTCGACGGGGGAGGCCATCTTCACCGATCGGCGCTTCACCGGGACGGGGAACTACTTCCTCGACGACCCCGAGGGGTCGAGCGAGCAGACCGCCCGCGAGGACGCGATCGAGGAGATCGTGAGGGACGTCCTGGCCGAGGTCGTGGAGGACTGGTGATGGCGCGCAAGGGTGGAACCAGGCTGCCGGGATTCGAGGAGCTCCGCAACGGTCCGCTCAGGACCGGGGAATTCGCGCCCGTGTACGTCCTCGTGGGGGAGGATCACCTGCGGATCGAGGCAGTCGTCGAGGCGATGCGCGCCAGGATCCTCGATCCGGCCAGCGAGTCGTTCAACTTCCACGTGCTGCACGGCGACCAGGTCGGCTGGTCGGAAGTGCTGCAGGCCGCCCAGGGGCTGACGATGTTCGGCGGTCGCCAGCTCGTGTGGGTCAAGCAGATCGAGGCCCTCGACCGGAGCAAGGACGATCCCGGCCTGGCAGCCTGGCAGCAGTACCTGGCCTCGCCCAACGACACCGCGGTGCTGGTGCTGACCGGCGACAAGGTGGATGGCCGCAAGGCCTGGGTGCAGCAGGCCCGCAAGCAGGGATATCTCCACGCCTTCGATGCCCCGAGCGGGCGATCCCTCATCGCCTGGATCGCCAAGGCCGCCGACCGGGCCGGACTCATGCTCGATGCCGAGGGCCAGAGGGTGCTGGCCGACCTGATCGGCTCGGATCTGCAGGCGCTCAAGGGCGAGATCGACAAGCTGAGCCTGGTCGCCGAATCGCGGGGCCGGGCCCTGACGGCGGACGAGCTGCCCGGACTGGTGATGGACCAGGCCCAGCTGCAGGTCTTCGAGATGACCAACGCGATCGCCGACGCCGATCCGACCGAGGTGATGCAGACCTGGTGGCGGCTGAAGACCTGGGGCCAGGACGTCTACGCGCTGACCCCCCTGGTGATGGCCCACCTGCGAAGGACGGCCATGATCGCCGCCGCCCTCGAGGCCGGCGACGCGCCCGGCGACGTGGCCAGGATCGCGAATCTCAATTCATGGGCGGCCGGCAAGTACCTGGAGCCGCACGCGCGGCGCCTCGGCGGCGCGGCGTCCGGTGTCCTGGGTGCCTGCCACCGCTGCGAGCGGACCCAGAAGAGCCGGCCTCTGCCGCCGGAGACCGCCTTCGAGCAGTTGCTGCTGGAGATCACTCTGGACCAACCGACCCGCGGACCACGGTCCACACGGTCGTGAACGAAAGGAAGATCATGTCTGACGTGCTGAAGAACTTCACCGACGGGGATTTCGACGACGCGGTCCTGAAGAGCGACAAGCCGGTGCTCGTCGACTTCTGGGCCGAATGGTGCGGACCCTGCAAGGCCCTGACGCCGACCATCGAGGCCGTCGCCGAGGAGACGGCCGGCAACTGGGTCGTCGGCAAGATGGACATCCAGAACAACCCGCAGACCGCGGGCAAGCTCGGCATCCGATCGATCCCGGCGCTGATGTTCTTCCAGGGTGGCGATTGCAAGGCGACGCTCATGGGGACGCAGAGCAAGGACAAGATCCTCGAGACGATGAAGACCGTCACGGGATAGAGCGCGCGAGGGGGTCGCAAGGCCCCCTCGCTTCAGAGATCCTAGTTAACATAATATATATTATGCGCAATACGTGAGACGACGCGAGTAAACCGTTGAAATCGTGATGTTTCGTCGATCAGAGGCGTTCCTGGTCGTGCCGCGCGTGGATCGGGATGCGGTCCGCGAGGTCCTCGAGCCCCGGGATCTCGAACAGTTCGCCGCTGAGCGCCTTGACGAAGCCGAGCACCGAGATGCCGAGGAAGAGCAGCCAGTACGCGAGGTTCAGGACGATGCTGACGAGGATGCCGAGGACCGGCACGACCTGGAAGGCGGACTCGATCGCCCAGACGAGGACGCCGAGGACGATCTCGGCGAACAGCAGCGTGAAGCCCTGGCGGCAGTGGTAGGCCACGTACTCGCTGCGGTCACGACGGAGGATCGGGATCAGCACCAGCAGGCTGGCGTAGCAGATCGCGCCGAGCCAGCGATCCTGCCCGGTGGGCTCCTCATGGACGATGGGTTGCCGGGTCATGCGTCCCTCCCGGTCTCGGCCGCAGGTATCACATAGCCAGCGCGCGGGCGACCCCCAGGCGGTTGGCGAGGTCGTTGCCGACCATGGCGTCGAAGTCGCCCCGCTCGACGGCCGCATCGAGCTCCTCGAGGACCCGGACGGCCTCGCCGTGGAGCCCGGCCGCCTGCAGCCACTCGGCCTGCGTGACGCGGCGCTGGTAGCGGATCTGGTCGGCCATCTCCGCGTCGATGGTGGCGGCGAGGGCGTCGGCGGCGGCCTTGAAATCGCCCGTCCCGGCGACCGCGTGGGCACGCAGCACGGCCAGGTCCTCCTGGACCGGCGCGTCCGCCGGGACCTCGTCCATGAACTCGTCGACGCGCGCGAGCGCGGTCTGGGCGTCGCCGACCCCGAGGTGCGCCTGCACCAGGGAGACGCGCGCGGTCCGGGCGAACTCGGTCCCCCCGTGGAGGTCGATGCAGTCCTGCAGCGGGCCCATGGCGCCGACGTGATCCCCCTGCGCGAGCAGCACCTGGCCCTCGTAGAGCAGGGCGCTGGCCTCCCGGGCCGCGTTCTCCCGGCTCGTCTTGACGTACGTCCCCCCGACGAGCAGCACGATGATCGCGACCAGGACGATGCCGATGACCGTCGCGTGCCGCTGGCCGTAATCCATCACGCGCTGGGTCGTGTCGACGAAGGAGTCCTGCTTGAGTTGCTGCTTGGTGAACTTGTGAGCCGCCACGGAAAGCACCTCGCTGAACGGGTGGGTCGAACCGGGTCTGGTGACCATCGATCGGCGGCTCAAGATAACGCAAGTCCGGCGGTATTTCCACCCCGGACCCGACCGGAACGCCTCCGGGGACGCGACCCTGCCACGGCGTCGAAACCGCGGCTTGAATCGTACGATGCGTTATGATTTAATGATCGACGAACGCGGATTTCGTGCGTCTGGATGTCTTAACGTCGGATCTATGCACCCGTGATACGCATCCGATCAGGCAGTATCATGCGGCAGAGCGCTCGTGTGGACGGGCGAGGACCGGCCGCCCTGCTCCCCTATCGCGTCATCCCACGCACGACGGTCCAGAGCGACTGGGACCGCGCCGGCGAGCGCCTCGAGCTGCTCATCCCCCGCTACAAGGGTCCGCTCTTCGACCGCATGCTGCACCGCTGGACCGCCCCGGAGCGGCGCTGGATCCGCGTGCCGCTCGATCGCCGCGGCAGCCGCATCTATCATCTCATCGACGGCTACCGTACGGCGGCCGACCTCGTGGACATCTACCGCGAGCAGTACCCCGATGACGCCGACCAGATCGAGGGGCGCGTGCTGCGGTTCCTGCTCACGCTCCAGCAGCACGGCTACCTCGATCTCAAGCGCATCTGAGATCGACACTTGCATCGTCCGCCCCGGTGGTGGACCTTCCCCGTGAGGAGGTTCCCACACCATGGCGTTCTGGCGAAGCACCCCGCGCATCGCTCCCGACACGAACTACCTCGATCTCGTGCCCGAGCGCGCGGTCGCGGCCGAGGATGCCGAGGACGGCCGTATCCGCGTCCTCATGCCGCGTTACCGGGATCCGCTGTTCGGCCGGATCCTGCAGCCGCGCCTGCGGGGCGACCGCCGGTTCATCCGCGTGACGCTCGAGGCGCGCGGGTCCTGGGTCTGGCGTCAGGTGGACGGTGAGCGGACCGTGGGCGCCATCGCGCGCGCCTTCCGCGAGGCCCACCCCGACGAGGACGAGCCGATCGAGGAGCGGGTCTGCCGGTTCGTGGCCGCGATGGTGGCGAACGGGTTCCTGCGGGTGTGACGGAACTGGTACCCCCGGCGGGGCTCGAACCCACGACCCCCAGATTAGGAATCTGGTGCTCTATCCAACTGAGCTACGGGGGCACCTGTTCAACGTCAACGACTTGCGTCTCCAGTTCGAAGTGATTTCGAGGCCTGGCGACGGGCC
>WJIQ01000359.1 GCA_014730255.1 bacterium
ATCCGCGACAAGCTCGAGCGGCACTACAAGAACATGCAGGACGTGGAGTTCACCATCCAGGAGGGCCGCCTCTGGATGCTGCAGACCCGCAACGGCAAGCGCACCGGCACGGCGGCCGTCCGCATCGCCGCCGAGATGGAGGCCGAGGGCCTGGTCGATCCGAAGCGGGCCGTCCTGCTGGTCGAGCCCGACCACCTCGACCAGTTGCTGCACGATCAGATCGATCCCGAGGCGCAGGTCGAGGCGCTGGCGTACGGCCTGCCCGCCTCGCCGGGTGCGGCCCAGGGCGAGGTCCGCTTCACGGCCGAGGACTGCGTCACCGCGGCCGCGGACGGCCACAAGGTGATCCTGGTGCGGAAGGAGACCAGCCCCGAGGACATCGCCGGCATGAACACCGCCCAGGGCATCCTGACCAGCCGCGGCGGCATGACCAGCCACGCGGCCGTGGTCGCCCGCGGCATGGGCAAGCCGTGCGTCGCCGGTTGCGGCAAGGCGATCGTCGATGCGGCGGCCCGGACCCTGACCATCGACGGTCGCGTGTTCAAGGAAGGGGACGTCATCACCCTCGACGGCACCGCCGGTGCGGTCGTCGCCGGCGCGCCGACGCTGGTGCCCCCGCGCATGGACGACCCCAACGTCGCCAGGATCATGGGCTGGGCCGACGAGTTCCGCCGCCTGAAGGTCCGCACCAACGCCGACACGCCCCACGACAGCGAGCAGGCCCGCGAGTTCGGCGCCCAGGGCATCGGCCTGTGCCGGACCGAGCACATGTTCTTCGGCGAGGACCGCATCCGTCGCATGCGCCAGATGATCCTGGCCGACGACGAGCAGGGCCGGCGCGCCGCGCTCGAGCACATCCGGCCGCTGCAGCAGGAGGACTTCGAGGGCATCTTCACGGCCATGGACGGCCTGCCGGTGACCGTGCGCCTGCTCGATCCGCCGCTGCACGAGTTCCTGCCGCAGGGCAAGCGGGAGATCGAGGAACTCGCCGGGGACATGAACGTGTCCGTGGCGCACGTCGAGAGCAAGATCGATTCGCTGCACGAGATGAACCCCATGCTCGGCCACCGTGGCTGCCGGCTCGGTCTGACCTACCCGGAGATCTACGAGGTTCAGGTCGAGGCGATCATCGGCGCGGCCATCGCCGTGGAGAGGAAGGGCGTCGACGTCCACCCCGAGATCATGATCCCGCTCGTCGGCGCGCGACGCGAGCTGGCCGACCTGCGCAAGCTGTGCATCGCGACGGCCGAGCGCATCATGGAGCAGGCGGGCCAGACGGTCGACTACAAGGTGGGCACGATGATCGAGATTCCGCGCGCGGCCCTTACCGCCGATCAGGTCGCGATGGAGGCCGATTTCTTCAGCTTCGGGACCAACGATCTGACGCAGATGGCCTTCGGCTTCAGCCGTGACGACATCAACACGTTCCTGCCCATCTACCTCGGCCAGGGCATCCTGCCGACCGACCCGTTCCAGCAGCTGGATCAGACCGGTGTCGGCCAGCTGGTGGAGATGGCTTGCCGCAAGGGCCGCGAGGCCAATCCGGACCTGCACCTGGGCATCTGTGGCGAGCACGGCGGTGACCCGTCGTCCATCACGTTCTGCCACAAGGTGGGGCTGGACTACGTCAGCTGCTCGCCGTTCCGGGTGCCCATCGCCCGGCTGGCGGCGGCCCAGGTGGCGATCCAGGAGGAACTCGACGGCTAGGCCGGACGTAGTTACCATCCTGATTCCTGCGGCGGCCGCCCCCGGGGGCGGCCGCTGCGTTCGTCGTACGTCCGTGCATCCGCGTCGAGGATGGTGTCGTGCACCTGCAGTGGCTCGTTCCGGCCTGGGCCTGGCCCCTGATCGTGTTGGTCGCCGCCGCGTGTGCGGTGTGGGCCGTGCGGGTCTACCGGCGGACGGTGCCCGATCCCGGTCCCCGCTGGCGGGCGTTGCTCGTCGGCCTGCGCATCGCCGCTTGCATCGCGGTCCTCGTCGCCCTGGTCCGACCGCTCCTGGTGGTCGAGCGGACGGTGCGCGAGCCGGCCGTGGTGGGCGTGGTCGTCGAGGATTCGGGCAGCATGGCGCTGGCCGACCGCGACGATCGGCCCACGCGCTGGCGGCAGGCGCTGGCCCTGGCCGCGGCCATCGATTCGACGGTGACCGCCGCCGGCGAGGGCGCGGAGATCGTGCTCCTGCGGGGCAACGGACTCGAGCCGCTGCGCGCGGCGGACCTCACCAGTGCCCGCATCGATACCCCGCGGTCGGTGGGCAGCGACCTGCCCGCCCTGGTCGCGCGGGCGCGTCAACGCCTGTTGACACGCCCGGTGCGCGCGCTGGCCGTGCTGACCGACGGTCACTCCGACCACGACGCCGTGCGCGGCCGGCCGGGAGAGGCGCCGCTCTGGTTCGTCGGCGTCGGTGACCGCGAGGGCCGGGCCGACCGGAGCCTGGCCGATCTGCGGCATCCGGACCGGGTCCAGGTCGGCGAACCGCTCGTCGTCGAGCTCGCGGTCCGCCAGCGCGGCGCGGCGGCGGCTGGCGATTCGCTACGCGTCCGGCTCGAGCGAGGCGGCGAGACCGTCGACGAGCGTGTCGGACCGGCCGGCGAGTTCACCCGCTGGGAGCTGGAGTGGATCCCGCGCGAGCCGGGGCTGGCGGTCCTCGAGGTCGCGGTCGATGGACTCGACAACGAGCGGTTCCTCGCCAACAACCGGGCGACGCTCGCCGTGGACGTCCAGAAGGACCAGGCCCGGCTCCTGCTGCTCGGCCCGCAGCCGGGCTGGGATGGCCGCTTTCTGGCCCAGGCGGCCCTCGCCGAGCCGCGCGTGGGTCTGAGCGTGGTCCGTCCGGGACCGGACGGACCGGTCCTTGCTGACAGCCTCGTGTCGTGGCGGGCCCCGGACACGGCGGCGGCCTGGCTCGACGAGTGGGACGGCGTCGTGCTGCTCGGATCTCCCGCCGCGCTGCTGCCCGATGGCGGTGGCGAGCTCGCCGCGGCCGTGCGGCAGGGACTCGGGCTGCTGGTGCTCGGCGCCGAGGCCGCCGGAGGTCGGGGAGCGGTCGCGTGGCGAGGGCCGCTCGGTGAGCTCCTGCCGGTGACGGTCGAGCTGGCACGGACCCGGCTTGGCGAGTTCGCGGTGACCATGGCGGCCGGTGGACGCGGGCATCCGGTGCTCGCGGACATGCAGGAGGCGGAGGGGCTGACCAGCCTGCCGCCGCTGCGCGAGGTGGTGCCGGTGCGCCGGAACGATGGGGCGCGGGTGCTGCTCGAGGCCGGCCGCCGGCCGGTGCTCGTCTCGGGGCGACCGGGGGCCGGGCGCGTGCTCTGGTTCGGCGGCCGACGGCTCTGGGAGCTCGCGTTCTGGCAGCGGGCCGGCGACGACGACGCGACCGCGGCGCGTCCGGGTCGGCAACTGATCCAGCAGATGCTGCTGTGGACCGCCCTCGGCGACGAGGCGGGCGGAGTGAGCATGCTCGGACGCCGTCTGGCCTTCGAGGAGGGAGAGGCGATCCCGGTCGCCGTCCGCTGGCGAGATCTGCGGGGCGACCCGGTCACCGGCCAGCCGGTGACCATCGACGTCCGGCGCGAGGGCGAGGGCGAGTCGAGCGGACAGCGGCACGTGCTGCGTCCGGATCCGGAGCGGGCGGGCGTCTCCCGTGGCATCCTGCCGCCGCTGCCGCCCGGTCGGTGGCTGCTCGAGCCGCGGGGCGAGAGCGATCCGCCGGTCGTGGGCGCCGCGCGTGAGATCGTCGTGACCGAGGCCGCCAGCGAGGCGGCGCAGGTCCGTCAGGACCGCCGGACCCTGCGGATGGTGGCCGGTCGACTCGGTGGTCGCGTCGTCGACGGTGGCGACGTGGGTGATCGCGACGCACTGCTGACGGGCATCGCCGCGCTCGATCTCGAACCCCGGCGCGCCGAGCGCCAGGCGCGGTTCGAGCCGGCGGCCACGGCGTGGTGGCTGATGATCGCGCTCGGCCTGCTGGCGGCCGAGTGGTTGCTGAGACGGCGGCGCGGCCTGCTCTAGGCGGCGCCGGCGACCCCCCTCCCGGATCGTGAGCGCGGCACGTGGTGGCGCTGCTCCTGCTGTCCCTGGTCATCAACGAGGTGTGCTACGACCCCGAGGGCGCCGACGGCGGGGCGGAGTTCGTCGAGCTCTGGAACGCGGGGACGGCCCCGGCCGCACTCGGGGGCGTGGCGCTCGAGTTCGCCAACGGCGCGCACGAGGAGCCGTCGTGGGACGAGCGCTGGCGAGCGACGGCCGGAACGACCCTCGCGCCCGGTGCGGTGCTCCTGATCGTCGATCGTGGCTGGGAGGGTCCGCCGGCCGCGGCCGAGGTCCCGCTCGGCCTGCAGAACGGTCCGGACGCCCTGCGCCTGGTCGGGCCGGAGGGCACGCTCGACCTGGTCGGCTGGGGAGACCTCGCCCAGACCGCGCTCTACGAGGGCGAGCCGGCCCCGGACGTCTCGGGCGAGGTGCTGGCCCGGCGCCCCGACGGCCACGACACCGACGACAACGCGGCCGATTTCCGGGGCCACGAGCCCACGCCGGGGCGCGCGAACTGGGCCGCGTTCGCGCCGACCGTGATCGAGGTCCGGTGCTGGCCCCCGTCGGCCCCCCGCCCGGGCGAGCCGGTCACCACCGAGGTCCTGGTGGCCAACGGCGGCCTGGAGACCCTGGCCCGCGGGCGGCTGGTCGTGACGATCGGACCGGCCCGGGGCCAGGTCGCACTGCCGCCGCTGCCGCCGGACGCGGCGGCCACCGTCGCGGCCACCGTCGTGCCCGTCGGCCGCGGCCTGCTGCCCCTGATCGTCCGGGTATTCGACGACGCGGTGCCCGACAGCCTCGACCATGTCCATGGGGCCTATCGCGTGGGGCTGCCGGAGGTCCGGCTGTCCGAGGTGATGGCCGCACCGGTCGCGGGCGGCGAGTGGTGCGAGATCGAGAACACGGATTCGGTTCCCCGGGGCCTGTCCGACCTGCGGCTGCGCGACGAGGACGGAACCTGGCGCGCACTGCCCGCGGCGGACCTGGCCCCGGGGGCCTGCCGGCTGGTGGCCCGGGATGCCGACGACGTCGTCGCCTGGCTCGCCGAGCTTGCCGACGCCGGCATGGGGCCTGCGTGCGAGGTCGCCGACGTGGTCGAGCAGCCCGGCTGGCCGGGCCTGAACAACACCGCCCCGAGCAGCCGCACCTTCGCCGACTGCCTCTACCTCGGCGATGCCGAGGGCAACGTCCTCGATCATCTCGTCCTCGGGGCCGCCAGCGGGGAGGCCCCCGACGGCCGCAGCCTCGAGCGAGGCGCCGACGGCCGCTGGCGCCTGGCCACCGCCACGGCCGGCGCGACCCCCGGCTGCGCCGCCGCCGGGTCGATGGTGGCGGGCGACGCGACGCTCCGGCTCGCTCCCAATCCGTTCGATCCGGGCCGGGACCCCGGCGCCGTGCGCTTCTCGTTCCGGCTGCCTCCGGAGGCCGTGGGCTGGGAGCTGCGCATCTTCGACCTCTGGGGGCACCGCGTCCGGGATCTGGGCGGCGACAGCCACGGGCCGGGGCCGCGGGAAGTGGCCTGGGATGGCCGTGACTCGGGCGGTGCGATCGTCCCGGTGGGCGGATACGTCGCGCTGCTCGGGTGGCGGACTGCCGGCGGCGGGATGGCCGGCGGTGTCCGGCGCCTGGTGGTCGTGCGCCGGGAGGGACCGTGAGGGCGCGCCTGCTCCCGCTGTTCGCGGTGGTCCTGGTCTGCCTCGCAGGTGGCGCGGACGCGGGCGGGATCCGCGACCTGGACGACGCCTGGCTCGTGAGCGGTTCCCGCACCTCGGCGTTGCTCGAGCGCGGGTCCGGCCGTGGCCAATGGCTGGAGGCTCGCCTCGGGCGTCTCTACGGGATGCCCGCCCTCCGGCAGGTCGGCCTGGGGTGGTGGTGGGACGGGCCGCGGTGGGAACTGGCGCTGCTCGCCGAGCAGCTCGGCCGCGACCTCTACCGCGAGCGGACGTTGCGCGCGCGCCTGGCCGTGGGGCGGTCGTGGCGCCTCGGTGCCGAGGGGGGTCAGGCGACGCTCACCCTCGGCTCCGGACCGGGCCGGACGCATCGCACGGTGTTCGCGTGGCTGCGGGGACCGGTCGGTGGCGCGGTCCGGCTCGGCGTGCGGTGGCCCATCGCCCGCGCGGCCGCCTGGTTCGCCGGACGGGGGTACGAGCGGTGGCTCTGGCTGGAGGGAGATACCGAGGCCGCCTCCTGGTCGCTCGTCGTCGACCGCCGGGACGACGGGCGTCCCGGGCTGCAGTTCGAGCTGATGTTCGCGCTGGGACCGGGTGCGGCGGGCGGCGTCCGCGTCGATGCCGGCACGGGCTCGCTGGGATTCGTGGTCGCGCTGCGGGCCGGTGGCGCGCTGCTGCGCTCCGGGCATCTGGCGCACCCCGAGCTCGGGGTCTCCCACCGCTGGAGCCTGGGATACCGCCCTTGAGGCACGCGGGATCGACACGCCGCGCCCTGGCGGCCCTGCTGATCGCCGGGTCGGTGCCCGTGGCCGTCGGCGAGACGACGGCCGGGGACGAGGACCTCGCCTCGGCGATGGCCGAGGTCGACGCCGCCGACGGCCTGGTGGATGCCGAGCTGTTGCTGGGCGAGCCCGAGACCCGGATCTGGCCCACCGGGCGGGCGCGCATCGCGATGCGCCGCCGGCCCGACGGCGCGGTGTGGCCGGGCGGGCGCATCGAGCTGCAGCGGGGCGCCATAACGGCGGCCGGACGATGGCGGCGGGACGACGACGGCCGGCACCTCGCCGGCTGGATACGCCTCGAGGGCGCCAGGTTCGGCATCTGCGCCGGTCAGGGCGTCGTCCGCCACGGCACCGGAATGTTGCAGAGCGCCATCGGGGCGCGCACGAGCCTCGATCTGCACGGCACGCTGCTCGGGTTGCGCCACGGGTGGCGCGGGTCGACCAGCGTGACGGCCGCCGACCGGCTGACCGGCATGTGGGGGCGCTGGCAGGCGGGGTCGTTCGCCATGGTCGCCGGGGCCGGACGCGACGAGGCCGGTGCATCGGCGGTCATGGCGCAGGTGAGCTGGCGGACCGCCCGCGACGGCCTCGACGTGCTCGGCATGCGCCGGGCGACGCAGACGGGCGTGAGCCTGGCCGCCGGCCGGGAGCGTGGTCGCTGGCGGGCCGAGGTCGAGCTGGCGCGCTGGCGAGGTGGCGACGCCGGGGACGGCGCGGCCGCGAGCGTGGCCCTGCGTTGCCGCCTGCCGTCCGGACGGCTGGAGCTGCGGGCCTCGACCAGCGAGGCTGCCGGCGGCATGGCGGGCGGACGCCGCCCGGCGGGCCTCGGGAGCTGGCGCGCGCGGGCGATCACGGTGCGCATGACGCAGAGGCTCGGGGACGACGTGCGCGCGTCCCTGCTGCTCCTGTCCGGTCGCGAGCGCGACGACGGCGATGCGCCGGTCGCGACGGCCGCCCGGGAGCGCGTGGAGATGTCGCTGCGCGGGAGGTTCGGCGAGACCGGCCGCTGGACGGTCCGCGCGCGGCAGCGGGTGGGCCGGCGGTGGACCTGGCACGACGACGAGCCCTGGCTGGCGCCGACCCTCGAGGCCGCGCCCGAGCGTCTCGACGTATCCACGAAGGCCAGCGGGACGGCGGCCGACGGCGAGGTCGCGGTGCGGTGGCGCTGGCGACGCGAGGGCGTCCGGGCCCGCCACCTCCTGACGGCGGGCTGGACGCGGCGCCACCGCCAGTGGCGACTGCGGACACAGTGGCAGCTGGCCTGGGGAGACGATCTCGACCTGGTCACCCTCGGCGTCCCGGCTCCCGGGTACTACCTGGTGCAGCACTGGGGGCGGTGGGCGTCGGGCGCCTGGGTGGCGGTCGAACGTCGGGGTGCCTGGAGGTGGTCGGTCGCCGCGGCGCTGAGGTGGCCCTCCGACCGCACCGGACCGGTGCAGCTCGACGGGCGGATCGGCGTCGACGTCCCGTTCTGAGCACTCAACCCGCCCGGCTCCGGGCCGATCATAAGGCGAGACCGCGGACGTGGTTCGCGACGGACGCGACCCGGATCGACGGACACGATGACCACCGATCTCAGCACGCATCCCCTGCTCGCGTCGGAACAGGAGGCGCGGGAGTTCGACCTCTCGGCCTCGCTGCTCGACGAGCTGCGCGATCTGGCCACGGCCGCCGATCAGCTCGATCTGCGCTCGCGCCAGCTGTTCGAGCAGCTGCGCAAGATGCTCGGGCAGGATCGGCTGACCGACTGCCTGCTGGGCATCCAGTGGCTGGTGTGCCACGACGAGCCGTCGGGGGCGCGTCTGCTGGCCGCCCTGCTGGATGCGCAGACGCCCGGTGCGCAGCTGCTGCCACGCGTTCGCGCCTTCCAGTCGATCCACCGCATGCTCCTGCTCGACCCCGACCTGGTGGGCGACGCCTTCCTCGAGGACTGGCATGCGCGGCTGGTCTCCCATGCCGAGATCTGCCGCCAGCGCCTCGGGGACAAGCTCGTCGACCCGACCGATTACACGCATCCGACCGACCAGCCGCCGCTGCCCACGCTGCGCGCGATGCTCGACAAGCTCCAGCCGGCGCCCGGGTGCGAGGACCTGACCGCCGAGGACATGCAGCTGCTCGCCGGGCTCGTCCGCCTCGAGAGCGACGCCTACCAGGAACGCGTCAGCCGCCTCGCCTCGACCATCGATCCGTTCGCGGTCATGGCGGTCATGAGGGCCCTGCCGTTGTTGAACCGTGCCGATGCGGAGATCCGCGACCTGGGCCAGCTGGCCCTCTGGCTGGAGGCGGGCGACCTCGAGGCTGTCTTCCGCCGTCGCATCCCGCGCGAGTTCGACGTGCTCGAGGAGCCAGAACGTCCACGCCTGGCGGCCGCGTTCGAGTCCGATCCGAGGCTCGCGCCGCTGGCGCGCATCCACCGGGCCTTCGTCGCCGAGCCGCCGTCGGTGCGGCAGATCGCCGGTCCCGCAGGAAGGCTGCTCACCCTCGCGCACGCCCTGCAGAAGCGGGGCCTGCGGGACACCGAGCCGACCCTGCTCGAGGCCCTGCTCATCGTCATGGAGCACCGCAACAAGGGGGTCGTCGAGCTCGAGCTGCCGGAGGAACTGGCCGAGGTGGTCGGGCAGATCCTGGTGACCGGGACGTCGCGCAAGGCGGCCGGGGTCCGTGGGTTCGAACTGCACGGCTGCCGGCTGCGGGTCACCGAGCCGCGCCTCGGACTCGGGGATCGCATCTGGCGCAACGACCTGCCGACGCTCGCGGAGATGCAGTCGGCCATCGAGGACGAGGTCGAGCAGGACCGCAAGAAGGACGACCCCGAGGACATGTCCGCCACCGCGGTCAAGCAGATGGTCATCAACAACATCGGCTCGGTGAGCATCGTCCTGGGCTTCCTGCGCAACGCCAAGGTCACCGGCATTCCCGGCCTGGTCGCCGACGTCGCGCGCCGCACGCGCTCGCCGCGGGTGCTCGACGTGATCGCCAACGATCGCACCCTGCACTCGGGCTTCGCCAACAAGGACGTGCCGCGGACGCTGCTCGAGAGCCCGGTGAACCTGTCGGTCAAGACGCTCCGGCGCTTCATCCACGTCAAGTACGTCTCGAAGACCGACCTGCGGCGCCTGGCCAAGGACAAGGCGCGGATCCGCAAGGAGGTCGTCCGCGAGATCGAGTCCTATCTCGAGTCGCTCTCGTGAGCTGTCGGCCGGCTTGACGGGGGGCGAGCGCCCACCTAGCTTTCGATCCACCGCACCACGCCGGCTTGCCATCCCGGGAGCCGGCGACCGTTTTCCGGAGGTCGATCATGCAGGCTGGCGGGAGCGATCCGCGTCGATTCGTCATCGCACTGGGCGGCAACGCGATCCTGCCCGTGGGCAAGCGCGGCACCTTCGACGAGCAGGTCGCGATCACCCGCCAGACCATGGATCAGGTCGCTCAGCTGGCGCTGGCCGGCCACGAGGTCGTGATGAGTCACGGCAACGGTCCGGTGGTCGGCAACCAGGTGCTCCGCGGGGACGCCGGCGAGCAGCTGCACGGTATCCCGGCGATGCCGATGTTCGTCTGCGGGGCCGACAGCCAGGGCGGCCTGGGGTTCCTCATCCAGCAGTCGCTCCAGAACGCCCTCGGCACGGTCGGCGTCGATCGCACCGTCGCCTCGATCGTCACCCAGGTGACCGTCGATCCGGCCGACACGGCCTTCGCGAACCCGACCAAGCCCATCGGCCCGTTCTACGACGAGGCTCAGGCCCGGCTGGTGGCCCAGGAGAACGGCTTCACCGTGGTCGAGGACGCCGGGCGCGGCTGGCGACGCGTCGTGCCGAGCCCGCGACCCATCGCGGTGGTGGAATGGCCGGCGATCAAGGCCCTGCTCGATGCGAAGGTCCTGGTCGTGGCCGTCGGTGGCGGCGGCATTCCCGTCGTGCGCGAGGCCAGTGGCGAGCTCCGCGGCGTGGACGCGGTCATCGACAAGGATCGCGCCAGCGACCTGCTCGGCCGCCTCGTCGAGGCGGACACGCTGATGATCGTCACCCAGATCGAGCGCGTGTACCTGCGCTTCGGCCAGCCGGACGCCGAGGCGCTGGACGTGCTGCCCGCCTCCCGGGCGGCCGACCTGCTCGCGGCCGGCGAGTTCCCGCCCGGCAGCATGGGGCCCAAGATCGAGTCGGCGCTCGGGTTCCTGGGCGGCGGCGGCCGCGAGGTGATCATCACCGACCCGCCGAACATCCTGGCGGCGGTCGCCGGCGAGGCCGGCACGCGGATCGTCCCGGACGACGCCTGAATCGTTCGGCGTCGAGATTCACGGGCGGCCCCCGGGCCGCCTTTTCGATTGTCCGTCGACGAGGGTTTCGGTAGGGTGGGACGCGAAGGAGGTCAGCGAACATGGCG
>WJIQ01000077.1 GCA_014730255.1 bacterium
CCCCGGATGGCGTCGGCGCTCATGCGCAGACCTCCTCGCGCGGGCGCAGCACGACGAGGTAGCCGCGGTCGTTCTCCTTGCGACCGAGGTGCGCGATCGTCAGGTGGACCTGGACACCGCCGATGTCGCACTCGTAGACGCCGTCGCCGGCCCCGGCGATGCTCGCCTGCACGAGGTGCATGAGCTCGCCGGGCAGCACGTCGCCCACGTCCTCGCCGGGCGGGATGGGGCCCAGGTCGGGAAAGCGCGCGGACACGAACGAGTTGGTCACCATGACCTCGCCCTCGCGGCTGACGCCGATCACGCCCAGCGGCAGGTTCTCCAGCACC
Organism: bacterium; assembly: GCA_014730255.1. Taxonomy (GTDB): domain Bacteria; phylum Krumholzibacteriota; class Krumholzibacteriia; order LZORAL124-64-63; family LZORAL124-64-63; genus Glo-17. The sequence goes on from WJIQ01000077.1 coordinate 330, forward strand.
TCCTGGGCGAACACGAGCGACCGCGTGCGCTCGGTGACGATGGCCTCGAGGTTCTCGTTGAGCCGCTGCAGCTCCTGGTTCTGCCGCTTGAGCTGCTCCTCGAGCGCGGCGTTGGTCCGCTTCAGCTCCCAGTGCTCGATGCTCTGGCGGATGACCGTCAGCAGCTCCTGATCGTCCCAGGGCTTGGCCAGGAAGCGATACACCTCGCCCTTGTTGATCGCCTCGACGACCGACTGCGTGTCGGCGTATCCGGAGAGGATGATGCGCACGCTGTCCGGGACGATGTCCTTGGCGTGGGCGAGCATCTCCACGCCGGTCATCCCGGGCATGCGGAAGTCGGAGATGATCACGCACGCGGGGCGCTCGCGCAGGATGTCGAGCGCCTCGGGACCGCTCGCGGCGGTGATCGCCTCGAAGGGCTCGCGCCGGCAGAGCCGCCGCAGCGTGCTGAGGATGTTCCGCTCGTCGTCCACGAAGAGGACGGTGTGCTCAGCCGATGACAAGGGTCTCCTCCCGGGGCTGGTCGACGGGCGTCAGCGGTAGCCGGACGGTGAAGGTGCTGCCGATGCCGACGGTGCTCGAGACCGCGATGTCGCCCCCGTGCTCCTCGATGATGCTGTGGCAGATGTACAGGCCGAGCCCGGTGCCCTTGCCCGGGTCCTTGGTCGTGAAGAACGGGTCGAAGAGCCGGTGCCGGTCCTCCGTAGGGATGCCGCGGCCGGTGTCCTCGACGGCGATCATCGCCTGCGCCTCGTCCGACCAGGTGCGGATCGTGATCGTGCCGCGGTCGTCGATGGCGTGCGCCGCGTTGACCAGCAGGTTCATGATCACCTGGTTGATCTTGCCGGCCGAGCAGGTCACCGGTGGCAGATCGCCAAGCTCCTCGATCACGTCGCAGCGGTACTTCAGCTCGTTCCAGACGATCTTCAGGGTCGACTGGACGCACTCGTTGAGGTCGGTCGGCGCTGGTCCGCTCTCCTCGCTGCGGGCGAAGCCCTTGAGGTTGTGCACGATGTCGCGCACGCGGTCGCAGCCCTCGAGCGACTCGGCGATCAGGTCGTCGAGATCCTCGGCGATGAAGGCGAGATCCTCGTTGTCGAGAGCGCCGAGGGTCTCGACCACGTCGGTGTCCAGGCCCGGCGTTCGCGGGTCGAGGGACCGGCAGACCGAGACGGCCGCGCGGATCTGCGTCGCGTGGTCGCGCAGGGTCGCCAGGTTGCTCATGATGAAGCCCACGGGGTTGTTGATCTCGTGGGCGACGCCGGCGGCCATCTGGCCGATGCTGGCCATCTTCTCCGACTGCACGAGCTGGGCCGACGTCTGCTTCAGCTCGCGATTGGCCGTGCGCAGCGCCTCCTCGCTGCGCTTGAGCTGGATGACCCGCTCGAGGATGTGGCAGAAGATGTCCAGCGCGACCCAGGCGCTGCTCCCGGCGGCCGCACCGTGCTCGGCGTAACGGATCCCGACCACGCCGGTCAGCCGGTCGCCGACCATGAGCGGGACGATCAGCAGCGAGCCGCCGAGGTCGTCCCCGGCGCGGCGGAGGAGATCCTGGATATCGTCCGGCACCTCGGCCCGCAGGTCGTCGATCTCGACGGTCTCGGGAATGTCGAAGAGCGATTCGTACCAGGGACGCAGCAGCGCTCCGTGACCGGCGAGGCTCTCTCGCGGGTCGATCGGGTGCTCGCGCTGCCAGGCGAGGAAACTCTCGAGATCCGGCTGGCGGTCGGTCCAGGTCGCGAAGAACACACGGGTGGCTTCGGTCATCTGACCGATCTCGGCCAGGCTGGTCTCGATCGCTGCGTCGACGTCGACCTCGCCCACGAAGCGGGCCGAGAGCCGCGCGAGGAACATCTCGATGGCCAGGATGTCGCGGCTGGACCGCTCGGCCTGGCGGATGTGCGAGATGTCGACCAGCGTCAGCGCCCAGCCGCGAGGCGGGGCGGTCGCGTCCTCGCGGATCGGATCGAGGAAGACCAGGTGGTCCCGGGGATTCTCCGCGTCGGGGTCGAGCTGCGTCTCCCGGACGCGCGTGACCGGCTCGCGCTCGTCGCGCAGCGCCTCCACGTCGGGCAGATCCGCCATGACCAGGGGCCACACCTCCGCGATGGGCCGCGGGTCGCCCACGCCGGCCCGCCAGTCGTCGGCCGCGGCGGCGAAGGCGGCGTTGCCGTACACCACACGCCCCTCGAGGTCGAGGACGGCCACCAGGGCGGAGAGCGACGAGAAGCAGTCCAGGCAGCGCCCGCTGCTGGCCCCCAGGTTGCACAGGGGGTGATGATCGACGTCTCGTCGGTGGCGCTCGCTCACGGTCTTCCTCCTCCGAGGGACAGGCTGATCCGCACTTCTCGATCTTCGACCGGATGGCGGGCTTCTTGAGGCCCGGGGGCGTTCGTGGTCGGGTTGACGACGGCCGGAAACCCGTGTTCATTCCGTGCGTATCACC
>WJIQ01000360.1 GCA_014730255.1 bacterium
GCGGATGATGCCGTCGGGGCCCTCGAGCTCGAGGGCGAGCACGGTGGCGTCGTCGAACTGCTGGGCCATGGCCGCCGGCGTCAGGGTGACGAGCAGGACCAGGGTGGCGAGCAAGGGAAGGCCGCCGCGGCGGCGAGGGCGATCGGCGAGAACGGTGGGCGAGGTCATCGCGACTACCTCCTGAGGATCACGACGCGTGTCGGGACCCATGATGAAACCGTATTCTCGGAGTCCGGTCAAGGCGGCCGGCCGGGTTGACTCCGTCCGGCGGTTCCGGGACACTGGACGTCTCAGGATCGACCGGGGAGAGGCTCGTGGGGATCCGGCGGCTGGTGCGCGGACGCTCGACCGGCCGGGCGGTCGCGGTCGCGGCCGCCGGCGTCGCGGTGTGCCTGGCTGCGGCGCACCCTGCGCCCGGGCTCGACCGGGCCGGTGTCCTGGCCCTGGCCGACTCCCTGCACGCGGCCGCGGCGCTCGACTCGGCGCAGTCCCTGCTCGCCGCGGCCATCCCGGACGCGCGTGCGGCCGCCGATTCCGCCCACCTCCAGGAGCTGATGGTCCGCCGCGGGGCGCAGCTCGCCGCGTTCGGCCGGTACGCCGCGGCCGAGCCCGAACTGCGCGAGGCGCTGGCCCTCTGCGAGGCGCGCCGGGACACCGTGGCCACCTGCCAGGTCCTGCGCTGGCTCGCCCTGTCGATCTCGAACCAGGGGCGCCTGGACGAGGCCGAGCCGCTCACGCGGCGGCAGCTCGCCCTGGCGACCGCCGCCGGGGCGACCTCGCTGGTGGCCTGGGCCCGCGTGGCGCAGGGGTGGTACGCCAGCGAGCAGGGGCGACCGCGCCGGGCGGCCGCCGAGTACCGCGCGGCCATCGACGCCTTCGGCGAGCTCGGCGACGGCCGCGGCGAGGCCTGGACGCGCAACAACCTGGGCATCGCGCTCGCGCAGGCGGGCGACCTCGCCGGGGCGCAGGCCGCGTACGAGGCGGCGGCGGCGCGCGCCCGGGACGTCGGCCATGCGATGGTCGAGGCGATGGCGGTCAACAACCTGGGCACCCTGGCGTACTCGTGGGGCGACCCCGGCCGCGCCGAGGCCGCGTTCCGCCGCGCGCACGACCTGCTGTTCGACCTCGGCCACACCGCCGAGGCGACCCGGACCGGCCTGAACGTCGCCACCTGCCTGATGGCCCTGGGGCGACTGCCGGAGGCGGCGGTGCAGCTGGATTCCCTCTGCCGGACGGCCGCTGCCCAGTCGGACGCTCCGCTGCGGGCCGAGACGCTCATCACGCTCGGGCATCTGCGGCAGCAGCAAGGTCGGACGGACGAGGCCAGGTCCCTGTGGCGCGACGTCATCGGCGAGCCCCTGGACATCGACGTCAACACGCGGATCGTGGCGACCGTCGCCCTGGCCCGGGCGCTCGCCGACGAGGATCGCCTGGTCGCCGGGCTCGCCCTCCTGGAGCAGGGGCGCGATCTCGTGCGGGATCGTGTCGGGTCGGTCCGCTGGGCGGGCTTCGAGAGCCTGCGGGGCGACCTGCTCGTCCGGCTCGGGCGGCGCGAGGAGGGGGTGCCGCTGCTGCGACGGGTGGTGGCCGAGACCAGCGCAGAGGGCGAGAACACGCTGCGGGTCGAGGCGCTGGAGGCGCTCGCCCGGGCGTACCGGTCGCTCATGCCGGATAGCAGCCGGGCCATCCTCGTCCGGGCCATGGACGCCTGGGAACGTGCCCGCGGCGTGCCGCGCGAGCCCGAGTGGCGCGAGGCCCGCGCCGAGGCGGGCGACCGGATCCACACCGACTGGGCGCGGCAGGAGATCGCGGCCGGCGCCACGGTGGCGCACGTCTTCGACCGGCTGCAGCGCTACAAGGCGCGCACCCTGCTCGAGCGCATGCACGGGCCTGGCGAGGGGCCGGTCGCCACGCGTTCCGGCCGGCCCGATGGCCTGGTGAGCCTGGACTCGCTGCGGTCGATCCTGGACGACCGCGAGGTCCTGCTCGACACCTACCTGGGGCCGGAGGGATCGGTCGCTTTCGTGGTCACGCGCGACCGATGCCGGACGATCCTCTGGCCGGGTGCGGCCACGATCCGCCGCCGGGCCGCGTTCTTCCGGGAGCTCCACCTCGTGCCCACGGTCGACGTGGTCCCGGCGGCCGAGACCACCGCGGTCGCGCGCGCCGGCCGCGCGCTGGGCACCTGGCTGCTGGGGGAGCTGGCGAGCGATCTCGCCGGCGCCGATCGGCTGGTCGTCTGCCCGGACGGTCCCCTGAACCTGCTGCCGTGGTCGAGCCTCTCGGTGACCGGTGGCACCGACGGTGGCATCGACCTCGCCACGCGCGAGCTGGTGGTGGTGCCGTCGGCCTCGATCCTGGCCCGGCTCCGCGTCCGGCGCACGTCGGCAATGGCGACCGCGGCGCACCGGCCAGCGGTCGTGGCCCTGACCGGCGGCGAGGGCGACCGGCTTCCCGCCGCTCGCGACGAGGTCGCCTGGCTCGCGCGCGCGTTCGGCGGGGTCGTCACGCTGGCCGATCCGGCGGCCGCCGACCCGGCAGCCTGGCCGGCCGGCGACATCCTGCACGTCGCCGCACACGCACGGCCGCACGACGATGCGCCCTGGCAGTCGGCGATCCTGCTCGGACGGGCGCGGCTGACCGCCGCGCGGGTCGCGGCCCTCGATCTGGACGCGCGGGTGGCGGTCCTGGCCGGGTGCGAGACCGCCGGCGGCCGCGTGCTCACCGGCGAGGGCATCCAGGGGCTGTCCGCCGCGTTCCTGAGCAGTGGTGTGCCCGTGGTCGTGGCCACCTTGTGGCCCGTGGACGACCGGACCA
>WJIQ01000361.1 GCA_014730255.1 bacterium
AAGTCGCTGAAAAAACTGGAGCTGGTGTGCGGACTCGAACCGCAGACCTGCTCATTACGAGTGAGCTGCTCTACCAGCTGAGCTACACCAGCTCCAGTTATTGAAATGGTGCCTAGGGGCGGACTCGAACCACCGACACCCGCATTTTCAGTGCGGTGCTCTACCAGCTGAGCTACCTAGGCACACAAGATCGGCAAGACGGAGAATTAAACAACCCCGACCCCCGGTTGTCAAGGCGCCCCGGAAGCCGGGAGACCGTCAGCTGACGACCGCTCCGGCCAGCTCCTCGATGTGGTCGATCACCTCGTCCAGATCGAAGGGCTTGTAGAGCGTCCGGTCGGCCCGCGACCAGGTGGCGATGAACTTCTCGCGCTCGGCCGAGTCGACCTTCCGCGCGGTCAGCAGCACGATCGGGAAGCCGCGCGCGCCCGGGTCGGTCTCCATCCACTCCTTCAGGAGCCGGCTCACCTCGTAGCCGTTGCAGCCGGGCAGCATGACGTCCAGGAGCATGACGTCCGGCTTGATGCGCTTGGCCAGTTCGAGGGCCTCGAGGCCGTCGGCGGCGGTCGTCACCTCGAAGCCTCGCAGCGCCAGGCTGTAATCGAGGGTCTCCAGGATGTCCCGCTCGTCGTCGACGACGAGGATGCGCAGGGACTTGTCCATCTCGGTCCTCCCGGTCGGGGCCTCCGCCCCTGGTTGTTCGCCGTCAGCCGGCGGGTGTCACGCTCTCCGTCTCGGTGTCCGTCCGTGGCGCCACGGCGGGCGCCGCCACCCCATCGCTCAGCACGGTCGGCTGCCAGGCCGTGCCGGCCAGCAGCACCGGGCACTCGGGCGCCGCGGTGAAGACCTCCCAGGCCGGGCCCAGCCGGCGGCCCGCCTCGGGCCCGGCCACCCACAGGCCGGGCGCCAGCGGCCAGCCCAGCTCGCCGCCGTCGGTGGTCTGGCCGTCGCGGCGGGCCAGCTCGCCCAGGAACTGCTGGACGTGCCGGCCGGCGGCCTCGATCTGCCAGGTCGGCACGCCGCGGATGCGGTGGCGCAGATCCAGGGTGTGGAAGTCCGGCCCCTGCTCGGGCCGCGGCAGCCCGGCCAGGCGCCGGCCGACGGTGAGCACGCGGGCCGACTCGGGCTCGCGCGGCAGCACCACCCAGACCGTGGTCCCGCGGCCGGGCTCGCTCATCAGGCGCACCTCGCCGCCGTGGGCCTCCACCAGTCCGCGCGTGATGTACAGGCCCAGGCCCACGCCCGGCAGGCCGGTGGTCTCGGTCCGCTGGTCGCGGCTGAACGGCTCGAAGAGCTGCTGCAGGTACGACTCGCTCATGCCCATGCCGCTGTCCTCGACGGTGAGCGTGAGCGTGTCGACCGCCAGGCCGAAGTGCTGCGCCAGGCGCGGGCCGAGGCCGGGCGCATGGGCGGTCGTCCCGTCCAGCCCCACGCGCACCAGGCCGTCGCGCGGGGTGTACTTCAGCGCGTTGGTCAGCACGTTGTGCAGGATCTGCTGCATCTTGTCGGCGTCGACGCAGGCGTGGAACGATGGCGGAACGCCGCTGGTCTCCAGCTCCAGGCCCTTTTCCTCGGCGGTGACGGCGAACAGGGCGAGGTCCTGGTGCAGGAGCTCGCCCACGTCGACCGTGGCCGGGTGGATCACCGCCTGGCCCGCCTCGGCCCGCTTGGTCTCCAGCAGGTCGGCCAGCAGGCGATTGAGGCGCTCGAGGTTGCGCTTGGTCGCGCCCAGGAAGCGCTCCTGGTCGGGGGTCAGGTCGCCGGTGTCGCCCCGCAGGACCAGCTGCAGGCTCGTGTTCATGGCCGACAGCGGGGTGCGCAGCTCGTGGCCGAGGGCCCGCATGGTGGCCTCGTGGTCGCTCGCGGTCTCGGCCGGAGCGGCGGGCCTCGTCAGGGCCACCAGGCGCTCGTCACCGTCGCCGATCGGCGCGCCGAGGCGGACCTGCAGGTCGCAGGCCCGGCTCTGCGAGGCGCGCACCACGTCCACCTCGCGGCCGGCCACCTGCAGCCGCTGCACGGCGCCCAGCAGCCACGCCTCCCACGCCGTGCCGTCGCGGCCCACGCTCTCCTGCAAGAGCTCGCGGGCGGCGGGGTTGACGGCCAGGACCTTGCCCGCGGCCACCCGCGCCAGGGCCACCGGGGCGTGTTCCCAGCTCGCGTCCATCGTCGCCGCGCCGTCCCCGTCGCCGGCCACGAGGCGATTCCGCGCGATCATCCAGATCAGGCCGGCCAGACGCACCAGGGGGTGATGCTCGTCGGTGGACTCGCCGCGGCCGCCGAGCAGCACGAACCCCCGCGCCGGCATCTCGGATCCGGGCACCGGGAAGGGCAACGCCTGCAACCACCCCAGATCCAGGCGCCGCAACAGGGGGGCGCCCGGCTGGAAGGGGTCGTCGGCCAGTCGGATCCAGACCGGCGCCTGGCCCGCCGTGAGCAGCGGGCTCTGGCGTCCGGCCAGCGCCGCGTCCAGCTCGCGCCACGCCCGGCCGGTCATGCCGCCGGCGAGGTGCTCGAGCACCAGTCCGTCGCCGGAGGGGCGGGCGACCACGCCCACGGCGAGCTGGCAGTTGCGGTGCCGGCGCGCCAGGCGGCAGGCGCCCTCGAGGGATCGCGGCCAGGTCTCCAGGTTCAGCAGCGCCGACACCAGCCGCAGTCCGAACGCCGCGACGTCGCCCTTGCGGGAGCGGCCGCGCACGAACAGTCGGGACAGATGGGTCGGCATGAATTGCTCTCCGGGTCTGGCCGAGCGCTCCGATCGAGCGCCTCAACACGCTGCGCCGTCGTCATTTGAAAGAATCGGCGCCAGCACCCACCGCGGGCGCTGACGCCAATCTTGCAACGGACGTGCCACGGCCGGATCCGGCTAGTCGGCATACCCCCGCGGATGGTCGCGGTGCCAGGCCCAGGCGTCGGCCAGCAGGGTGCCGACGTCGCTGCGCTCGGGCTGCCAGCCCAGCAGTTCGCGGGCGCGGTCGTTGGCCGCCACCAGGCGGGCGGGATCGCCCGGACGGCGCGGCTGCACCGGCGGATCGACGTCGCGGCCGGTGACCTCGGCCGCGGTGGCGACGATCTCGCGCACGGAGTGGCCGGTGCCGGTGCCCAGGTTCAGCGCGGTGAAACCGGGCTCGGAGGCCCACGCGAGCGCCAGGGCGTGCGCCTCGGCGAGGTCGCGCACGTGGATGTAGTCGCGGATGCAGGTACCGTCTGGCGTCGGGTAGTCGTCGCCGAAGACGGCAAATGTTTCCTCGCGCAGCAGGATCGACCGCAGGAGCCGGGGAATCAGGTGGGTCTCCGGCTCGTGATCCTCGCCGCGGCGCTTCCAGGCGCCGGCGGCGTTGAAGTACCGCAGGGCCACCGCCGCGAAGCCGGTCGCCGTCGCCGCATCGGCCATGGCGCTCTCCATGGCCAGCTTGGTCTTGCCGTACGGGTTGACCGGCCGCAGGGCCGCCTCCTCGGTGATGGGCACCTCGTCGGGCTCGCCGTAGACCGCGGCCGTCGAGGAGAACACGAACCGCTTCGCCCCGCCCCAGGCCACGCGCTCGAGCAGGGTCAGGGTGCCGCCCACGTTGTTGCGCCAGTACTTGAGCGGACGATCGACCGATTCGCCCACCAGGCTGTGGGCGGCGAAGTGCACCACGGCGTCGAACGGCCGGGCGAACACGGCATCGAGCAGCTGGCGGTCGTGTAGACTCCCCTCGTGGAAGGTCGTGCCGTCGGGCACGGCCCGGCGGTGGCCGGTCGAGAGATCGTCGATGATCTCCACCTCGTGGCCCTGGTCGCGCAGGACGGCGGCGGTGGTCGAGCCGATGTAGCCGGCTCCCCCGGTCACGAGGACGCGCATCATGTCTCTCCTTGGGAACTGGCCTTCCGGGTCCGCGTCGTCGCCGACGCGAACCGCCGTTGCAGATACTGTCCGGTGAGGCTCTGGGCGTTGCGGGCCAGCTCGGCCGGCGTGCCCTGGGCCACCAGCTTGCCGCCGTCCGCCCCGCCACCCGGACCAAGATCGATCACCCAGTCCGCATGCGCCACCAGGTCGAGGTTGTGCTCGATCACCAGCACCGAGTGCTGCCGGTCGACCAGCTCGTGCAGGACCTTGACCAGCGCCTGCACGTCGTCGGCGTGCAGGCCGGTGGTGGGCTCGTCGAGCAGGTAGAGGTTCTTCTTGCCCGAGGGCATGACCAGCTCGCGCGCCACCTTCAGGCGCTGACTCTCCCCGCCCGAGAGCGTGGGCGCGGGCTGGCCCAGCTTGACGTAGCCCAGGCCCACCTTCTTCAACAGCCACAGCCGATCGGTGATCGAGGCCTGGCCGCCGAAGAACTTGAGCGCCTCGGCCACCGTGAGGTCGAGCACCTCGGCGATGTTCAGGCCGCGGTAGCGGATCTCCAGGGTCTGCGGATTGAAGCGCCGGCCGCCGCAGTCCTCGCACGGGACCTCGACGTCGGCCATGAACTGCATCTCGACCCGGTGGAAGCCCAGCCCCTGGCAACTGGGGCAGCGGCCGCCGGCGGTGTTGAAGCTGAAGCGGCCGGCCGGATAGCCCTTGGCCACCGCCTCCTTCGTGCCGGCGAACAGCTCGCGGATCGGCGCGAGGATCTGCAGGTACGTCGCGGGGTTCGAGCGGCTGGTCTTGCCGATGGGCGTCTGGTCGACCCGCACCACCTTGTCGATGGCGTGGCCGCCCTGGATGGCGGTGAACGGGTGGGCGCGCCCCGCCCCGCCCAGCGCCTGGCCGGTCAGGCCGTCGTGCAGGCAGCCGTTCATCAGGCTGCTCTTGCCCGAGCCGGAGACGCCGGTCAGCACGGTGAATCGCTCGAGCGGGATCTTCACGTCGACGTTGCGCAGGTTGTGCAGCCGGGCGCCCTTGACCGTCAGGTTCGGCACGCGGCCGGTGCGCGGCTTGCGCCCGCGCGCCTCGTCGACCTCGCCACGGATGTAGCGGGCGGTGATCGTGTCGGCCCCGTTCAGCAGGCCGGCGGTCTCGCCCTGGTAGACCACGTGGCCGCCGCTGGCCCCGGCGCCGGGGCCGAGCTCGATGAAGTGCTCGCTGCGCCGCAGCACGTCCAGGTCGTGCTCGACCACGACCACGGTGTTGCCGGTCTCCACGAGGTCCTCGAGGGTGTTCACCAGGCGATCGCAGTCGGCGGCGTGCAGGCCGCAGGTCGGCTCGTCCAGGACGTAGAGCGTGTCCACGAGCCGCGAACCCAGGCTGTTGGCCAGGTGGATGCGCTGCGCCTCGCCGCCGGAGAGCGTGCGTGTCAGCCGGTCCAGGGTCAGGTAGCCCAGGCCCACGCGGTCGAGGAACTGCAGCCGCGAGACGACCTCGCCCAGGACGTCGCCGGCGATGGCCTGCTGGGTCTTGTTCAGCCGCAGGCCGCTCAGCTTCTTCAGCGCGTCGGTGACCGCCATGCGGCCCAGCTCGCCCATGTCCGTCCCGCCCACCTTGACGGCCAGCGCCTCCTGTCGCAGGCGCGTGCCCCCGCAGGCGCGGCACTCGGTGTCGCTCATGAAGCGCCGGGTGAAGAAGCGGTGGTGGGCCTTCTTCATCTCCGCGCGCATCTTCTCCAGGTACGGGATCACCCCCAGGTAGCCGGTCTCCTGGCCCTCGAGCACCAGGAGCTGGTGCTTGCGGCTCAACCTGGACCACGGCCGGTCCATCGGGATCTTCTTGCGCGTGCAGAAGCGCATCAGGCCGGACAGCTGACGGGCGAAGCTCTCGGTGCTCCAGGGCTTGATGGCGCCGTCGCGCAGGCTCAGGTCTGCGTCGGGCACGATGCGCGCCTCGTCGAACTCGAGCCGGTTGCCGAAGCCGCGGCACGCCTCGCACGCGCCCTCGGGCGAGTTGAAGCTGAACAGCCGGGGCGTCGGATCGGGATAGACGGTGCCGCAGGCGTTGCACACCAGCCGGCTGGAGAACTCCCGCTCCTCGCCCGCGTCGTGCCGGCGCACGGTGACCCAGCCGCCGGACTGGCGGAAGGCGAGCTCGACCGCCTCGGTGAAGCGCGACCGCACGCGCGAGGTGAGCTTGAGGCGGTCGACGACCACCGTGATGGTCTCGCCGGCCGCCGGCTGGATGCCCTCGCCGCCGGCCAGCTCCTCCAGCCGCGAGACCTCGCCGCGGATCACGACGCGCTGGAAGCCCTGGGCGAGCAGCGACTCGGTCCAGCCGTCCTGGCCGGTGGCCTCCTGCGGGTAGCCCACGAGCACCGGCGCGCTGTCGTCCCACTCCTTGCGCAGCTTGCGCCAGACGGTCTCCGGCGTCTCGCGGGTGACGGTCTCGCCGTCGCTGGGGCAGATGATCTTGCCCGTGCGCGCGAACAGGACGCGCAGGTAGTCGTTGATCTCGGTCACGGTGCCGACGGTCGACCGGCCGCTGGTGACCGCGTTGCGCTGCTCGATGGCGATGGCGGGCGAGATGCCGTCGATCCAGTCGACGTCCGGCTTGGGCAGGCGGGCGAGGAACTGGCGCGCGTACGTGCTCAGCGACTCGACGTAGCAGCGCTGGCCCTCGGCGTAGAGCGTATCGAAGACCAGCGACGACTTGCCGCTGCCCGACAGGCCGCTCACGCCGGTGAGCTTGCCGCGCGGGACATCGACGTCGACGTTCTTCAGGTTGTGCTGGCGGGCACCCTTGATGCGGATCCAGTCGTCCATGACCCCGGCCTGGAAAAGGAAGAACCGTCCGGGGTCGCGGGAGGCGCGACCCCGAACGGAACAGGATAACAAGGGACCCGGCGCCAGGAAAGCCGGGGTTTCGTCTACTCCACCAGCGTGAGCTTGCGGGCCGCCGTCCGGTCGCCCGCCACGACCCTCAGCAGATACACCCCTGCCGGCACGGATCGGTCGCGATCGTCGCGGCCGATCCAGGCGACGGTGTGCTCGCCCGCGCCGACCTCGCCGGCGAACAGCCGCGCCACGCGCCGGCCCGCCACGTCGTGCACCGTGACCGCCACCGGCCCGGGCCGGTCCACCGCGAAGGTGATCGTGGTCCCGGGGTTGAAGGGATTGGGGTACGCCGCGATCCGCAGACCTGGCGCGGGCACGGGGTCTCCGGTGGTGGTGACGATGCCCACCGTCCAGTCCAGCAGCCGCTGCAGGAAGGTGGCGTTCTCCGGCACGCCCGCGTGCAGGATCGACCGGCTGGCCACCGCGGCCGCCCGCCCATCCTGGACCGACCGGCCGACGGCGAACGGTGGGAACGACCCCGGCGCGAAGAACCAGTCGTCGGTGTAGGTGTCGTCGTCGCCGCGGACGAACTGCTGCGCGTACGGCGCGACGATGCCGCCGCAGGTCACGCCGCCGACGGCGCCCAGTCCGTCGAGCAGCTCGGCCGCCGCGGGGTGGCCCCCGGGCAGGTGCAGCAGCGGCAGGGCGGGATCGCTCACGAAGTCGGTGGGGTCGACGAGCTGGAAATCGTCGTGGAAGGTCCACCCCAGCCAGGTCTGGTCGCGCTGCTTGGCCGCGCTCGCGACCGGGTAGCGCTGCCGGATCACGCCGTACTCGGCGATCTGCAGGTCGCTGGCCGCGGCGTCGGGCTGGTTGACAACCGGCGACGCGACGGCCGCCGGCCATGGCTGCTCGCTCGCCAGGCCGTCGGGGATATCGGTCAGCCAGAACCACAGCGTGCGCGTGCGCCCGGCCGCGGGCGGATCGGCGGCCATGGGCAGCAGCGCGTCGCAGAGCGCGGTGTCGACGCGGTAGAGCGCCGTCCAGCCGCCGCGGCCGGTGGCCCCCAGCAGCAGCCGATCGACCCAGTGGTAGCGCGCGAGGAAGGCGGTCATCTGCCCGGCCGAGAGGCCGGCCGCCTCGCCGCCGCGCTGCATGGTGCGCGCGAGGGTGGCCGCGAGGTCGGCCCGGGCGACGGGGCGCGGGCCGGCCAGCGGTCGTGCAGCCCCCGCCGCGAGGTCGGCCCCGCCGGCCAGCAGCCAGCGGTCGCCGCCGAGGTGCCGCACCAGCAGGACCTCGCGCAGCGCGTGCCCGGTCATGTTCTCGACCGCGAGGTCGCCGGCCGTCGTCACCTTCAGGTGGTGGTGGGGCGGCGACATGGCCACCTCGTAGAGCAGCTGCGTGGTGGCGCCGGCGGGCACGGCGACGTCGCTCCACGTGGCGACCCGATCGGCGGCGTCGGCCGGCGGCTCGGCGTAGGTCAACCGGCCCGGCAGGCCGATGCTCAGGTCGCAGACGAGGCCCTCGGCCGACGTCAGGTCGATGACCGGCTTGAGGGCCATCTCCACCAGCGGTTCGCGCAGGAACAGGTGCGCGCCGCCGCCGGCCAGGTAGTCCTCGATGGCGGCGGCCTCGCGCACCGAGTACTCGGGCATCGCGCCGTGGAACATCAGGCCGGTGTTGTCCCAGACGCGCACCACGGCATCGTGCGCGGCCATCATCGCGGTGGTCAGCAGATCCGGCCCGGTCCCGATCACGTAGTGGCGCAGCTCCGGCTCCCAGTCGTCGAAGCCGACGAACCACTCGCCGGGCTCGGGATCCTCGACGTGGAAGCCGCCGCAGTAGCCGCCCGTCACCATCCCGCCCGAGGGGTCGCGGACGACGATGAACGGGTACTGGACCATGGAACCGTCGCACAGGAAGTAGCCGTACAGGCAGTCCTGGCCCGGGGGCACGGTGATGGTGATGTCCTCCTCGGCGTACGCCACCCCCTCGGCGAGGACGAGATCGATGGGGTGGTCCTGTGGTCCGAGCACCGTGAACACGGCGTCGGGCCACACGGCCTCGAGGCGGTCGAGGCGGGCGTGGCCGTGCAGGTGGTCGACGAGGACGGCGGGCCCGGCGAGGGCGGCACCGGCCAGCAGCAGGATCAGCAGCACGATCGGCAGGAAGGGGCGATATCGGAACATGGGCGCGACCTCCCGTGTCGTGGGGAGCGGCCGGTCGCCGGCGGCGTTCCCCCACGCGCGCGGTGAACCGACCCGTACCCGCATTGTACCACGTTGAAAATACTATTTCGACTACCGGGTTTCGCCCGCCGGCCATCGGCCCTATGTTGCTGCGACGCCGTGACCCGGAACCGCCAGCCCGCGAGGCCCGCCCATGCTCGAGAACGTCCAGGCCCTGCTGCAGACCATCGACACCCTGCGCTCCCCCGGCGGCTGTCCGTGGGACCGCAAGCAGACCCTGCAGACCGCCGCCCACCACCTCCAGGACGAGGCCGCCGAGGTCCTCGAGGCCGCCCTGCACGAGTCGGGCGAGGAGGTGCGCGAGGAGCTGGGCGACCTGCTGTTCATGGTCGCCTTCGTCACGCGCATCCTGGGCGAGCAGCTGCCGACCGACCTCGACGAGGTCGCACGCCTGGGCAACGAGAAGCTCGTCCGGCGCCACCCGCACGTCTTCGGCGACCACACGACCGACGACGTCGAGGAGAGCCAGGCGCGCTGGAACGCGATCAAGGCCGAGGAGAAGCGGCACAAGGGGCTCGACCCGTCGGAGGACCCGGTGCTCAAGGATCTGCCCGCCAGCCAGCCACCCCTGCACCAGGCCTACCGCTACCAGAAGGACGCCGCGCGCGTGGGCTTCGACTGGCCGGACACCGACGGCGTGTGGGACAAGCTGCGCGAGGAGGAGCAGGAGCTACGCGAGGCCGTCGACGCGGGCGATGCCGATGCCATCGAGCACGAGCTGGGCGACATCCTCTTCGCCTGGGCCAACCTCGCCCGCAAGCTCGGCGTGCACCCGGACGTGGCGCTGAGGAAGGCCAACCGGCGCTTCCGCTCGCGGTTCCACCAGGTCGAGGCGCAGTTCGACGGCGACCCGGAGGCCATGCGCGGCGCCGGACTCGAGGCGCTGGAGACGGCCTGGCAGCAGGCCAAGAGGCGCGAGCGACGCGAGGACGTCGGGTAGCGCGCCTCAGCCGAGCCAGGACACGACGCGGTCGCGGAGCACGCTGAACTGGCGCCGGGCCCGATGGTGCCACGGCGCCCGGAGCTCCGGCGGGACGTCGGCGACGTCCGGCTCGAACTCCACCTCGGCCCGCTGGCCGGGCGCGAGCGTGATGACCGCCACGACCAGTCCCGCTGCACGGCGAGCCGGGACCTCGTGACCACCCACCGTCACGCGGGCGACCGGAGCCGCGGCCGACATCCGTCGCGCGACGACGCACCGCCGGGGCCCGGAGCCGTCGTTCTCGATCACCGCCAGGTTCGCCGACACGAGGTACTGCACGTGGCCCTCGCCGCGCCGACGCTGCAGATAGCTGCGTGCGACGACCTCGCCGAGCGTGCCCCAGCGCAGGTCCGGCAGCGCGGCCGCCAGGCGTGTGAAGAGGTCGCGCAGGATCCGCCCGCGGCCGCGGCAGATGTGGTGGTGGGCGGTGATCAGGACCGGCTGACCGAGGAACGCCTGCAGCTGGAAGGTCGCCACCGGTGCGTCGTGCCGGTGCCGGCGCAGCAGGGTCACCCCCTCGAGCGGCGGCCGCCCGACGGCGACATGGTCGGCGATGCTCAGCCGCTCGTCGCGCCCCCGGCGCGGGTGCAGGTGCGTGTTGACGGCGGCCCGATAGCCCGCCCGGTGCAACGACCCCAGCGCCACGGGCGAGTAGACGCCGTACGGGAAGACCATCACCCGGTCGTGGAGGACGCCGGTCCGCTCCTGCAGGCGCTGCATCCGCAGCCGGGCGGTCGCCGCCAGGCCATCGGTGGTCCCGGAGTCGGTGGCGCCGAACTCGTCGCGCGAGTGGAAGCAGCCGTGGATCACCAGGCCGAGCCGCCGGGAGGCACGCTGGAAGAGCGCGGCGGTCGCGGCGCTGGTGCGCTCGCTGTTGATGGGGATGAAGCCGATGCTCGCCGCGGCATCCTTCTCCTCCAGGACCTCCACGAGGTCCGCGTAGCGCAGGTGGCCATGACGAGGTAACAGGCCGGGGTCGTCGATGGTCAGCGTCGCCCGCGCGCCGGAGCCGCGCCAGACCCGTGCGCCCAGCGCCTCGCGCAGGTGCATCGCCACCGGCGCGAACTGCAGCGTCCGCCCGGTGAGGTCGAATGCGTCCCAGGTCGGCTCCGAGAGGTCGACGACGTCGCCGACGGCCACCAGGTGCAGGCGGCAGCCATCGACGGTGATCGTGGCGTGGACGGGGCCATCGTCCACGGTGACGACCGGCTGCAGCTCCGGCTCCGGCAGGCCCTCGACCACGCCGCAGCGCGTCGCCGCGGCCGGCGGCAGGGGCAGGCTGGCGCCGGTCAGCTCACCGGTCAGGGCGGGCTGGTCGCCGGTCACCCGCGCCGGGCCCGCGGCCCCGGACACCGGCCGGCACGTGGCCGACGGCGTGCCGGTCAGCCAGCGCAGGGTCTCGTCGGCCGGCGGCGCGAGCCCGACCACGAGCAGGCTCGCCGTCCGCGCGCGGAGTCGGGCCGCCGCCCGGTCGGGATCGGTC
>WJIQ01000362.1 GCA_014730255.1 bacterium
AGGTGACCTACGGGCGCGATCGCCGCGTGGCGGCCTGGTGCCGCGAGCACGGGATCCGCTGGACCGAGATCCCGCAGAACGGGGTCGTCCGGCCCTTGCGCGATCGCGACGGCTGGTCGCGGCGCTGGCGGCGGCGCATGGTCGCGCCGCAGGAGCCGGCCCCGGACCGCATCACGCCCGCGCCGGTGAGCGCCGACCTCGACCACGGTGTACTCCGCTCGCCGGACGAGCTCGGCCTCGGGCCGTCGACGAAGACGGACGTGCAGCCGGGCGGCGCCCGGGCGGCGGGCGAGGTGCTCCGCTCGTTCCTGCACCTGCGCGGCGAGAATTACCGGGCGGACATGTCCAGCCCCGTCACGGGCTGGGACGGCTGCAGCCGGCTCAGCGTGCACCTGGCGTGGGGCAGCCTGTCGATCCGCCGGGCGTTCCAGGCGCTCGAGGCGCGGCGGGCCGAGCTCGAGGAGCTGCCGGCGCCGGAGCGCGGTCCTCTGTGGTTGCCGTCGCTCGTGAGTTTCGGCGCCCGTCTGCGCTGGCACTGCCACTTCATCCAGAAGCTCGAGGACGAGCCCGAGATGGAGTTCCGCAACCTCAACCGCACCTTCGACGGCCTGCGGGAGGACGCGTTCGATCAGGAGCGGTTCGAGGCCTGGTGCGAGGGTCGCACCGGCTATCCCATGGTCGACGCCTCGATGCGCTGCCTGCACCGCCACGGCTGGGTGAATTTCCGCATGCGCGCGATGCTCGTGTCGTTCGCGAGCTACCACCTGTGGTTGCATTGGCGGCCGACGGCGGTCTACCTGGCGAGGCATTTCCTGGACTTCGAGCCGGGTATCCATTTCAGTCAGTTCCAGATGCAGTCCGGCGTGACCGGCATCAACACCGTGCGCATCTACAGTCCGATCAAGCAGGCGCACGACCAGGACCCGCGCGGCGAGTTCATCCGCCGGTACGTGCCCGAGCTCGCCGCGGTGGAGGACGAGCACCTGGCCGAACCGCATCGGATGAGCGCGGCCGCGCAGGACCGCGCCGGCTGTCGCATCGGCCGCGACTACCCGGCGCCGATCGTCGACCATGCGACCGCCTATCGCGAGGCCCGCGAACGGATGCGCGAGGCCCGACGGCGCGATGGCGCACGCGAGGAGGCGCAGCGCGTGTACGAGAAGCATGGCAGCCGCAAGCGCCCCGGCCAGCGCCGCCAACGCCGCAAGGAGACCCGCTCGTGACCAAGCTCCAGCCCTGGCGATACACCGATCGGCGCACCATCGCCGACATGCGCGTCTTCCGGCTCACCGAGACCCGCGCCGTCTCGCCCCGGACCGGCGAGGAGCGGTCGTTCTCCGTGCTCGAGACCGGCGACTGGGTGAACGTGATCCCGCTGACGCCCGGGGGCGAGGTGATCCTGGTGCGTCAGTGGCGCCACGGGACCCGGGCGTTCACGCTGGAGATCCCCGGCGGTCTGGTCGACCCGGGCGAGGAACCGGCCGCCGCGGCGGCGCGCGAGGTGCGCGAGGAGACCGGCTACGAGGGGGGCGCGGTGACGGCGCTGGGCGCCGTGGAGACCAACCCGGCGATCCTCGACAATCGCACCCACACGTTCCTGATCGAGGGATGCCGGCTCGTGGGAGCCCAGGAGCAGGACGCCGGCGAGGACATCGCGGTCGAGCGGCGGCCGCTCGCGGAGATCCCCGACCTCGTCCGGGGAGGAGAGATCACCCACTCCCTGGTGATCTGCGGCTTCTGGTGGCTGGCGCTCCGGCGGCCGGACCTGATGAGGCTGGAGCCATGAGTGCGGCGGCGCCTGGCTGGTGGCGTCGTGCGATCGGCGGGTCGGGCGTCCTATCCGCCGGGCTCGTTCAGTGAGCCGTCACCGTCCACGGACGTCAGTTCCCACGCACCGTCTCTTCGCGCGACCAGGTATCGCTGCCGGTCCTCGGCCTCGAGCCAGAGATCGAAGGCGGGCTCGCGCTTCATGGTCCGGATGCTGACCTCGGTGAGGACCGTGCGCCGTGCCACGCAGGCGTCGACGAGGCGGAGGTGGCATTCCCGCACCTCACCGATCCGCAGGTCGAGGATCTGCTCACCGGCTCCATCCTCGCGCAGCTCGAGGGCGTAGCCGCGCACCGAACGATCGTGCTCGAGTCGGAAGCGGAGTCCGACCTCCGCGCAGGCCTGTACGAAGTCCTTGCAGACGTTCATCTGGCGGGAACCTCCCCGTGGTCATGGATTCTGCGATATCCGTCGCGATAGCCCGGCGACCGAGAACCGGTCGCTCGCGTGACTCCGAAGAACCGCCATCGTCACGGTCCTAGAACGAGCGCGGGGGCCCGGCCGCTCCGTCTGCGGGCCCCCGCTCGTGCGACGCCGATCGACACCGCTACTGGAACAGCTCCTTGATGTCCGTGAAGCTCATCGATTCGGTCCGGACCACGCCAAGGGGGATCGACTCGATGCTCATGAAGTTGTTGTCCGGATAGCTGCCGATCTCCTCGGCCTCTCCGGTCACCTTGTCGATGCGGTAGATCCCGGCGGGATCCGGCCACCACATGTTGTCCACGCCGTAGAGCTGGCCATCCTCATGGAAGGCGATGCCCATCAGGCGCTCGGTGGCGGCCACCTGCGTGGCCGCGCCGGTCTCGATGTCGATGGTGTAGAGCCCCCCGGTGCTGTCCATGCCACCGATGCACCCGTATAGCTCTCCGGTCTCCGGATCGAAGTCGGCGCCGGACATCCAGTAGACGCCCAGGCTCCCGATATGGACCAGCTCCCCGGCGACGATGTCGACCCGGTAGAGGATGGCATTGTAGTTGTCGATGGCGTAGAGCACGCCCGTGGTCGGATGGACGGCCAGGGCGTGGATGGTGGTGTAGAAGTCCTGGACCTGCACCACGAGGGTCGTGGCGCCAGTCTCGGGATCGAGCTCGAGGATCTGGTTCACTCCCTCGGAGGTGTCGCTGCAGTAGGCCTTGCCCGTCAGCGGGTCGTAGGCCAGGGACACGATCCAGGGCGTGCCCAGCGAGGCGTATTCCGTGAGGCCGCCGGTCGCGGGATCGACGATCGCCAGGTAGCTGCCATTGGCGTCGCCGACCACCAGCTCGGCGGACACGAGACCGGGCAGCGCGGCGATGACGAGGGCGATGATCAGGGTGCGCATGGTGTGTCTCCTGCGTCGTTACTTCAACAGGGTGAGGGTCCGCAGACGGATCTGCGAATCGGTCTGGAGGCGGTAGAGATAGGTGCCGGAGGGCACGGCGTTGCCACGCGTGTCGCGCCCGTCCCAGACCACGGCATGCTCGCCGGCCGCCGTCTCACCGCTGACCAGCGTGCGGACCTGACGACCGGCGAGGTCGTAGATCGCCAGCTGCACCGACTGGGTGCTCGGCAGGGCGAACTCGATGGTCGTCATCGGGTTGAACGGGTTGGGGTAGTTCTGAGCCAGCTGCAACGACGCCGGCGAGACGATGTCGTCGATCGGGTCCTCGCCCTCGATGGACACCGACGACTCGAACTCGACGAGGTAGTACTGGGTGTTCCAGAAGTCGTCCATCCACTGGACGAGGGCGATGGAGCCGTCGGCGGAGATGCCGATGGTCCAGCGCAGGAAGCCGTCCTCGAACCCGTCGGGCAGCTCGGTCGCATTGGCGACGATGTAATCCTCGAGGTACTGCATGCCCTGGCCGTCGCGCCAGATCGAGGCGTACATCATGCCCCACGGGCCGGACGTGCCGCTGCGGCCGATGACCTTGCCGTCGTTGGTGATGAAGTTGGCCATGCTGGAGTGGGTCTCGTCGTCCTCGGCGGTGCCGAGCCAGCGGATACCCTCGGCCTCGGTGTACAGGAAGGCCTGGCTGGGGACCGTCCAGTCGGTGAACTCGCCGACGACGATGTCGCCGTGGTAGCTCGTGCCCCAGCACTCGCCCCAGCCTTCGTCGCCACCGATCGGGATCGGCTCGGAGTAGGTTCCGTCGGCCTCGAGGGTCCAGTAGACCGGCAGCCGGCCGCCGCCGCCCGCGTTGTCGGTGAAACCGGCGATGGTCGTCCCGCTCGGCGAGATGGTCGAGGCGCGGACGCCCCCGATGTCGACCATGCCGGTCTCGGCCGTCCAGGCGAAGGCCACGGCCTGGCAGCCGTCGTCCCAGGCCAGGCCGACCACCACGCTGCCGTCCTCGTTGCAGGCGTAGCCCGTGCCGTAGCTGTTGTCGCAGGGCGGCGCGTCGGGCAGGCTGCCCAGGTGCGTCGGGGCCCAGCCATCGGCCTCGCGCCAGATGGTGGGGGTGATGACGCCGTTCGGCCCGGCGGACGAACTGACCACGACGGTGCCGTCGGCCGAGATCCAGATCTGCGAGTTCAGCGGGTCGCCGGCCCCGATCCCGGTGAAGACGCCGTCCTCGTACACGTAGATCGTCTGATCGAGGTAGCAGGCCATGCGGCTGCCGTCGGCCGAGAAGGCGGCGTTGGGCCAGCCCGCCAGCGGGTCGGGTGTTTCGAAGGGACGCAATGACACCATCTCGTCGGCGATGGCGGTGCCGGCCGCGACGACCAGCAGGATCATGCACAAGGTTCTCATGGTAAGCTCCTGGGTTGGGTACAGGCGATATCGACGGGCGCCATGATGCGCGACGGGACCCGGATCGGGCTAACCGCGATGTATCATTGTTGGACCCGTATGTCTCGCGG
>WJIQ01000363.1 GCA_014730255.1 bacterium
CCGTGCTGCTCGACGCCGACGGCCGGGTCCGCGACCTCGCCGGCCGTCTCGGGGTGGCGGCCGCCAGCGACGACCGGCCGCTGACCTTCACCGGCATCGCGTGCTACGACGGCGCCATCCTCGACCGCGTGCCGGCCGGCCGGTCCGAGCTGGTCGCCGTGCTCGCGCGGATCATCGCCGCGCACCCGGAGGCGGTGCGCGGGCTCGTGCACGACGGCCAGTGGGACGACCTCGGCACGTTGCCCCGCTACCTGGCGGCGCATCGGCGGGCCCTGGGTCCCGGCTTCCGGAGCGTCGGGCGGGACGCGCGCGTTCCCGACGACGCGGTCCTCGACGAGTGCGTCGTGCTGCCGGGGGGATGGGTCCCCGCCGGGGCCGCGCTGCGGCGCGCCGTCGTCGGGTCGGGCTGGGCGGTGAGCGCCGACCCGGAGGATGATCCGGCCCTCGGCCTGGCGGCCACGGCCGGCTTCACCGCGGCCACGGCCCTGGAGTGGATCGACGGCCACGGGTCCGATCGCCGCTTCGTGCGCCTGCGCGAGGCCGACCGCCGCGCGGTGATGATGACCGCCCCCGCCGACGATGCCGACCACGACCGGACCGTGCGCATCGCGAGCTTCCTCTACGACCTCGGCCTCGGCGCCCCGGCGGTCCTGGCGCAGGACGTCCGGCGTCGGGCCATCGTGTTCGAGGACCTCGGCGACGGCACGCTGGCGACCCTGGCGGCGGCGGCGCCCGACCGGGCAGCGGCCCTGTACGATCGGGTCCTCGATCGTCTGGCCGACCTGCAGACCTTCGGGACCGAGTCGCGCCATCGATGTCCGCGGGCCTGGGACCGGGCCTTCGACCGCGAGCACCTGCGCTGGGAGACGGACTACTTCCGGCAGCGATTCCTGGTCGAGTTCGCGGGGGTGGACCCGACCGAGGCGGCGACGCTCGACGACGAGTTCGAGGCGCTCGCCACCGCCTGCCTGGCGCAGCCGCGGTCCCTGGTGCACCGGGACTTCCAGTCGCAGAACATCCTGATCAAGGACGGGGTCGTCCGCCTGGTCGACGTGCAGGGGATGCGCTGGGGGCCGGTCGCCTATGACGTGATGGCGCTGCTCTACGACCCGTACGTCGACCTTCCGGTCACCCGCCGGGACTCGCTGCTCGCGTCGTTCCCGGAGCGCCGCGCGGCGCGTGGAGCCGGGGCGATCGCGCCCGCCGACTGGCAGGCGATGGCCACCGCGGCCGGCCTGCAACGGTCGATGCAGGCGCTCGGCGCGTTCGCGTTCCTCGGCCGCGTCAAGAGGCGACCGGGCTTCCTCGACCACGTGCCCGCGGCGCGGTCGCTCCTCGGCCGCCTCTGCGACCGCGCCGCCAGCAGCGAGGCGTCCCCGTTCGCGCCGCCGCCGATGCCCCGTCTGCGGACGATCCTCGACCGCATCGTCGTCGCCGGATCGGAGCGCTGACGGACGATCGCCCCGGCGGGACGTTCGCAGCGGGCGGCTTCGCGCTTGCCAGCGATCGCAACTCCTGTTTACCTGGCAGCGGCTCGCGCGTGAGACCCAATCTCGGGAGTGACGGCATGACGGCGACCGGCGACCTCTTCCCCCGCAGCAGCGGGATCATCCTGCATCCGACCTGCCTGCCGGGCGAGCACGGCATCGGCGACCTCGGCCCGAACGCCCGGCGGTTCGCCGACTGGCTCGTCGAGGCGGGCCAGAGCGTCTGGCAGGTGCTGCCGCTCGGGCCGACGAGCTACGGCGACTCCCCGTACCAGACGCTCAGCGCTCTGGCCGGCAATCCCCTGCTGATCAGCCTGGACGCCCTGGTCGAGGATGGCTGGCTCGCGCCCGAGGACCTCGCCGAGCCGCCACCGTTCCCCACCGACCACGTCGACTTCGGCCCGGTGATCGAGTGGAAGATCGGGCTGCTGGATCGGGCCTGGGCCTGCTTCCGCGATCAGACCGTCAACGCCCACCGCGACGAGCTGGAGGCCTGGCGCGAGGCCGAGGCGGAGTGGCTCGACGACTTCGCCCTCTACATGGCGCTCAAGGACGCTCACGACGACCGCCCCTGGAACGAGTGGGACCCCGCGCTGCGCGACCGCGACCGGAAGGCCCTGGCCGCCGCCCGCGAGCAGCATGCCGACCGGATCGGCGCCCACGCGTTCCGGCAGTGGCTGTTCGCCCGGCAGTGGGAGGCCCTGCGCGGCTACTGCGCCGAGCGCGACATCCGGCTGATGGGAGACCTGCCCATCTTCGTCGCCTACGACAGCGCCGACGTCTGGTCGCGCCGCGACCTGTTCCACCTCGACGAGGTGGGCCGGCCGTCGGTCGTCGCCGGCGTGCCGCCCGACTACTTCTCCGAGACGGGACAGCTGTGGGGCAACCCGCTCTACGACTGGGACGCCATGGCCCGCGAGGGCTACGCATGGTGGGTCCGCCGTCTGCGCCTGTGCCTGCGGCAGACCGATCTGGTGCGGATCGACCATTTCCGCGGCTTCGAGGCCTACTGGGAGGTGCCCGCCGACGCGGAGACCGCCGTCGACGGCCACTGGGTCCCCGGGCCGGGACTGAGCTTCTTCGACACGATCGGCCGCAAGCTCGGCGCCCTGCCCATCGTCGCCGAGGACCTCGGTCTGATCACCGAGGAGGTCGAGCAGCTGCGCGACGCCTTCGAGATGCCCGGCATGAAGGTCCTGCAGTTCGCCTGGAACGAGCCGCGCAACCCGTTCCAGCCGCACAACCACGTGGCCAACTGCGTGGTCTATTCCGGCACCCACGACAACGATCCCACCAACGGCTGGTGGGCCGAGGCGTGCGACGAGGACACGCGCGAGATGGTCCGCGATTACGTCGGGCACGAGGTCCACGAGCCCAGCTGGACGCTGATCCGCATGGGCATGACCTCGGTGGGGCACACCTTCATCATGCCGATGCAGGACGTGCTCGGCCTCGGCCGGGAGGCGCGCATGAACCGGCCAGGCTCGGAGACGGGCAACTGGAACTGGCGTCTGCCGGCGTGGGCGCTCGACACCGAGCACCCGGTGCGGCACCGGCTCGCCCACCTGACCTGGCTCGGGCGGCGCCGGCCGGATCAGCGGCGGTCGCTGTACGAGGACGGGGAGGCCATGGACGTGGCGACCTGACCGGCCGCCTCGCTCTTGCCTCCGACGGCTGCGGGCCCCATGTTGCGCGCGCACCCCGAGGAGGCCCGTCGTGACCCCGCAACAGCGACTCGACGTCCGCCGCATGCTCCTGGCCAGCGTGGCCTTCGGCGCGGTGTCGGGCATCTTCAACGCCACGCTCGGCAACTACCTCCACGACGTGCACGCCTTCGACGCCAGCGCGCGCGGCTGGATCGAGTTCCCGCGCGAGCTGCCCGGCTTCCTGGTGATCGTCTCGGTGGGCTTCCTCGCCGCCCGCTACCGCGAGGGCCGGGCCATGGCCACCGCCATGGCCGTCACGACCCTCGGCGCGATCGGGCTGGCGCTGCTGACGCCCAACGCGTGGCTGGCGGTGCTCTGGATCTTCGTCTGGAGCTCGGGCGATCACATGAACTTCGTGCTCGAGGGGCCGCTCGGCCTGAAGCTCGCCCGCAAGGGTGCCGAGGGACGCCGGCTCGGCCAGTTCGGCGGCGCCAAGAACCTCGGCGGCCTGCTCGGCGCCGGCGCCGTCTTCCTCATCGCCCGTTCGATCGGCGACGACTACCGCGTCTTCTACGTGGTGGCCGCGGGTCTGGCGGTGATCGCGGCGTTCAACTTCGGAAGCATCGAGACCGGGCGGCACGACCGCCGCGCGCGGGTGTTCGTCTGGCGGCGCGAGTACCGGATCTTCTACGCCATCTCCGCCCTGTTCGGCATCCGCAAGCAGATCTTCTACGTGTTCGGCACCTGGGTCCTGGTCGACATCCACGGGGTGCCGGTGAGCACCATCGCCACCCTGATGTTCCTGGGGGCGGGCCTCGGCGTGGTGATGCGCCCGCTGCTCGGCGACGTGATCGACTGGCTGGGCGAACGCATCGTGCTCGCGGCCGACGAGGTGCTCCTGATCGGCGTCTGCCTCGTCTATGCCTTCGCCGAGGCGATCTTCCCCGCCGGCGCGGTCATCTGGGCCCTGTACGCGGCGTACGTGCTCGACCAGACCCTCTTCGCGCTGAGGGTCGCGCGGACGACCTATCTGCAGAAGATCGCCCTCGACCCCACCGACATCACGCCGACCATGGGGGTGGGCATCACCATCGACCACGCCGTGGCCATGACCCTGCCCATCGCCTCGGGCTGGCTCTGGGAGAACGTCGGCTTCCAGTGGGTGTTCGTCGCCGCGGCCGGGATCGCCCTGATCGGCTTCTTCGTCTGCCTCAGGATTCGCGTGCCTCGTCCTCGAGCGGCAGCAGCCGACGCACCTCCGCGAGCAACGCGGCCGGCGTGAACGGCTTGTGCAGCCAGGGCGTGGTCGCGTCGACGCCGCCGAGGGGCTCGAAATCGCCCCGCTCGTAGCCGCTGATGATCAGCACCGGCAGGCGGGGGTGCCGGGCCATGAGCTGCTCGCGCACCCGGCGGCCGTCCAGCCCCGGCAACGCCCAGTCGAGCACCACCAGGTCGAGGGATTCCTCGCCGGCGACGTAGCCGAGGGCCTCGGCGCCGTCCTCGCAGGCGATCACGTCGAATCCCGCCGCGTGCAGCACGCGCGCACAGTACCGCAGGACGTTGTGGTCATCGTCGACGAGCAGGACGCGCGGGCGCGGCGCTCCCGGCGTTCCGTCGGCCCCGATCTCGGCCACCGACGCCGGCAGGACGACCTCGACCGTCGTGCCGTGTCCGATGCGGCTCAGGACCTCGAGCCGACCGCCGTGCTGCCGGACCGACCCGTGGGCCAGCGGCAGGCCCAGACCGGGACGCTCGCCCATGCCGGTCGAGTAGTAGGGTTCGAGGATCCGCTCGGACGCCTCGCCGTCGAGGCCGGCGCCGGTGTCGATGACGGCGATGCGGGCCCAGGCCTGCGGACTCGCGTCCGGTGGCGCCTGGTCGTCCGGCTCGACCGACGCCAGCGAGGTGCGGATCCGGATGACGCCCCGGCCGGACATGGCGCGGCGCGCGTTGTCGCAGAGCCGGCCGAGCACGTCGGTCATGACGTCGACGTCGAGCCTGCAGATCGCGCCCTCGGCGCCGGCCTGGTGCACCAGGGCGACGTCGGTCGGCAGGGACGCGCGGATCGTGGCCACCGCGTCGGTGACGAAGCCGTCGAGCATGACGTCCCGCCGTGCGAGCTCCTGCTCGCCGGCCAGGCGTCGCAGCTGCTCCAGGGTGTGCCGCGCCCGCTCGCTCGCCGCGGCGAGCGCCGGCGCGTAGGCCGTCGCCCCCGCCCGATCGACCGCGTCGAGGAGCGCGTCCAGCGGCGTGGCGACCGCGCCCGCCAGCCGGACCACCGAATCGAGCTTCTGCTCCTGGAGTCGACGGCGCTCGGTGTCTCGCGCGCGGTCCAGTTCCTCCTGGCGCCGGCTGATGTCGCGGGCCAGGCCGATCACGGCCTCGGGTTCGCCGTCGGGGCCGAGGGCCAGGCGCCCGTGCACCTCGACCGGCACCAGGTGCCCGTCCGCGTGATGGACGCGCACGACGGTCAGGAAGCTGCGCGTCCGGTCCGATCCGGACAGCCGGCGGGTCAACCGGTCGCGGAGATCGTCGACGTCGTCACGATCGACGTGGTCGGTGAGCGGGCTGCCGGCGAGGGCTTCGGCGGGAATCCCGAACATCGCGGCGGCGGCCGGGCTGGCGTATTCGAGATGGAGATCGAGGTTCAGACGCCAGAAGCAGTCCAGCAGCAGTTCGGGCGGGATGCGGTCCTTGGGCGTGGGGTCCATCGTCGTTCGGTTCGCCGAGCAATAGTTCGGGCCGGGATCCACATCCTGCCCGATCCCGGCGCGGTCGTCGTCGAGTGTACGGGACCCGCGGGCGCGCGTCGAGGCGCAATCGGGGGCGGCCGACTTGACGCCCGGCGCGCCCGGATCTAGCTTCGCCGGCACTCGCCTGCTCGACGCACGCCACCGCGCCCGCTCGATCCCCGCCCCCGAAAGGCATCGCTCGTGGTCCTTCGTCGTCACATCCGGTTCGCCGTCGTCCTCGCCGTGGGCCTGCTGGCCGTCCTGGGCGGCTGCGGCTCCTCGGAGACCCGCTCGGTCGCCCCGACGCCGGACAACCCGTTCCTCGACTATTCCGTCGGACGAGATGACGCGTTCGAGGTGGTCACCTGGAACCTCCACAACTTCGCGACCGATGGCGGGGAGCACGAGGTCGAGCTGGTGGTCGAGGCGATCCTGGCCATGGGCGCCGACGTGGTCGCCCTCCAGGAGATCAAGGAGGAGAGCCGGTTCACCGCGCTGATCGAGCGGCTGCCCGGATGGTCGGGGTACCAGGCCACGTCGACCTCGTATGACCAGGACCTCGGCTACGTCTGGGTCGACAGCTCGGTCACGGTGCGGACGATCGCCGAGCTGCGACCGGCCATCGAGGATGCCTGGCGCCCGTTCCCCCGCTGGCCCCTG
The DNA here is from genome assembly GCA_014730255.1 of bacterium. Classification (GTDB taxonomy): domain Bacteria; phylum Krumholzibacteriota; class Krumholzibacteriia; order LZORAL124-64-63; family LZORAL124-64-63; genus Glo-17. The sequence goes on from WJIQ01000363.1 coordinate 6,526, forward strand.
GTGCTCGAGATCACCTGGCAGGGGGTCGACCTGGCGCTCATCAACAACCACTTCAAGTGCTGCGGCGACGGCGAGCTCGAGCCGGACGACCCCGGCGACGAGGAGACCCGGCGCCTGGCCGCGAGCCTCGTGCTCGAGGAGCACATCGCCGCGGCGTATCCGGATGCGGCGGTGATCCTGCTCGGCGACCTCAACGACCGCCTCGACGACCCGCCCGCCCACGACGTCTTCGCGCCGTTCCGGTCGCGGCCCGACCTCTATCGATTCGCCGATCAGGCCGTGGCCGAGGGGCCGCAGAGCGGCTGGTCGTACGGTCCCGGCCAGAGCCACCTGGACCACATCCTGGTCAACGCGCCCCTGCTGGCCGCGCTCGACGATCCGGCGGCGACCTGCGGCACGCTGCGCATCGACTTCGCGCTGGCGGCGGGGGATTTCAACGCACTGATGAGCGACCACGCGCCCGTGGCGCTGGTGCTGCCGGGGGCGAGCCTGCCCGGCTGGAGCGGACGCTGACCCGGGGTCAGTCGCCGCGCCAGGGCGGCGTGATGCCCAGCTCGGCGGCCTTGGCCTCGAACTCGGTGCGCTCGCGGTGGCGCTTCAGGCCGCCGGTCTTCGCGGAGATCTCCAGCCAGCCGGCCTCACGCGCGACCTCGACCGCCGCGTCGGCGTCGCCGCGCCCGAGGGCGGCGAGCACGGCGCGGTCCAGACGCGACAGCCCCAGGGCCCCGAGCCGGTAGTCCGCGAACGCCTCCCAGACCAGCGGCACCCAGCGGGCGGTGATCTCCTCGCCGATGACGCGGGCGTAGTCGCGGATCTCCTGCTGGGCGTGCGGGTCCATCCTCAGGGCGAGGAAGTGCAGCAGGTTGTGCAGGTCGATCTTCCAGTAGGCCTCGGTGTAGGTGCAGAGCGGCAGGTCCTTGCGCGCCTGCTCGCGGGCCACGCCCCGCTCGAGGCGCCCGAGGTAGACGCGGCGGGCGTGGTCCTGCAGCCCGGCCTCCTCCTCGCTCAGCGTCCGGCCGGCGTCGGGTCCGAGCTCGCCCTCGCTGCCCTGACGGTTGCTCCGCGCCTGCTGGCGCCACTGGTCCGGCGCGGTCCGCTGCGCGGCGTCGATGGCGATGGAGTAGCGCGTGCTCGTCTCGTTGACCGAGGCCGTCCGGTGGCGGATCCACTGTCGCCAGGCGTCCATGGGCACGCGCACGTGCAGCTTGATCTCGCACATCTCGAAGGGTGTCGTGTGCCGGTGGCGCAGCAGGTAGCGGATCAGGCCGCGGTCGTCCGACACCTTCTTCGTGCCCTCGCCGTAGCTCACCCGGGCGGCCTGCACGACCGCGCGATCGTCGCCCATGTAGTCGACCACCCGCACGAAGCCGTCGTCGAGGACGGGTAAGACCTCGCCGAGGATCTCGTCCAGGGCGGCGACGTGGGGGCGGGCCAGGTGTTCGGCGTTCTGCTCGGGCATGGTCGATCCTCGGGGTTGATGGACGGCGGCGACCGGGGTACGTGACCACGCTCGCCACCGGATGGCCAGGCGGACATCGTCAGAACGCGCCGCCGATCGCCTCGTCCACGAGCGTCGGGTCTGCGTGCTCGGCCATGGTCACCGAGAGCCGCGCGTCGCGCTGCATGGCGCGGCGGATGGCGAACTCGGCCGGCTCGTTGCGGGCCCACGCGCGCCGGGCGATGCCGTTGTTCACGTCCCAGTTCAGCATCAGGTCCAGGCGCCGGGCGGCATCGTCCGAGCCGTCGAGCACCATGCCGAAGCCGCCGTTGATCACCTCGCCCCAGCCCACGCCGCCGCCGTTGTGCAGCGAGACCCAGGTCGCGCCGCGGAAACCGTCGCCGATGCAGTTCTGCACCGCCATGTCGGCGGTGAACATGCTGCCGTCGGTGATGTTGGCGGTCTCGCGGAACGGGCTGTCCGTGCCCGAGACGTCGTGGTGGTCGCGGCCGAGCACGATGGGCGCGGTGATCTCGCCGCGGGCGATCGCCTCGTTGAACCGCGCGGCGATGCGGCGGCGGCCCTCCTCGTCCGAGTACAGGATGCGCGCCTGCGAGCCGACGACCATGCGGTTCTGGCCCGCCTGCCGGATCCAGCGCAGGTTGTCCAGGTACTGCTGCCGGATCTCGGGCGGGGCGGCGGCGGCCAGCTCCTCGATCACGTCGCCGGCCAGACGGTCGCTGGTCTCGAGGTCCCGGGGTTCGCCGCTGGTGCAGACCCAGCGGAACGGTCCGAAGCCGTAGTCGAAGCACATCGGGCCCATGATGTGCTCGACGTAGCTCGGGTAGCGGAAGCGGCCGTCCGGACGCGCGATGTCCATCCCGGCGCGCGAGCACTCAAGCAGGAAGGCGTTGCCGTAGTCCCAGAAGTTCAGACCACGTTCGCGGGCGAGGTGCTCGATGGCGGCGATGTGGCGTCGCAGCGAGTCCTGGACGCGCTCCTTGAAGCCGGCCGGATCGCAGGCCATCATCGCGTTCGACTCCTCGAGCGACAGGCCGACCGGGTAGTAGCCGCCGGTGTAAGGGATGTGGAGCGAGGTCTGATCGCTGCCCAGCTCGATCTCGACGTCGCTCGCGACCAGCCGCTCCCAGAGGTCGACGATGTTGCCGAGGTAGGCCAGGGCCACCGCCTCGCCGCCCTGCTTGGCGGTCTGGATGCGCCGCAGCAGCGCGTCCAGGTCCTCGTGGATCTCGTCGACCCAGCCCTGCTCGTGCCGCTTCTTCGCGGCGGCCGGGTTGACCTCGGCGATCACCCCGACGCAGCCCGCGATCACCGACGCCTTGCCCTGCGCGCCGCTCATGCCGCCGAGCCCGCTGGTGACGTAGACCTTGCCGGCGAGGGGGTTCTCGCCCGCACCGTCGAGGTAGCGGCGGCCGGCGCCGAGAATCGTGATGGTCGTGCCGTGGACGATGCCCTGCGGGCCGATGTACATGTAGCTGCCGGCGGTCATCTGCCCGTAGCTCGTCACCCCGAGGGCGGCCATGCGCAGGTAGTCCTCGCCCGAGCTGTGGTTGGGGATCACCATGCCGTTGGTCACGACCACGCGCGGGGCGTCCGGGTGGCTGGGGAACAGTCCGAGCGGGTGGCCGGAGTACACGGCGAGCGTCTGCTCGTCGGTCATCTCGCTCAGGTACTTCATGGTCAGCAGGTACTGCGCCCAGTTCTGGAAGACCGTCCCGTTGCCGCCATAGGTGATCAGCTCGTAGGGGTGCTGGGCGACCGCCGGATCCAGGTTGTTCTGGATCATGAGCATGATCGCCGCCGCGTGCCGGCTGCGCGCGGGGTAGTGGTCGAGCGGGCGCGCGTGCATCGCGTACGGGGGGCGGTAGCGGTGCATGTAGATGCGTCCATACCGCTTCAGCTCGTCGGCGAACTCGGGCGCGAGCTCCGCGTGCGCCGCGCGCGGGAAGTAGCGCAGGGCGTTGGCCAGGGCCAGCCGCTTCTCGTCCGCGCTCAGGACGAGGGGGCGGGTCGGGGCGCGGCTGACCGTCGGGTCCTCGGCCGGGGGCGTGGGCAGCTCCGCCGGAATGCCGCGGCGGATGTGCTCCTGGAATTCAAGCAGCGTCGGTTCGGTCACGGAAGTTCCTTTCGGGGACGTCGTTCGCGCGACGAAGATAGCACGCGTCCGGACCGCGACAAAGGGGGGCTTGCCGCGCCGGCCCCGGAATCCGTACACTCATCGCATCGGTGCCGCCCCTGATGCCCGACACGGCGACCCGACCACCCCTGGGAGAGGTCCCGACATGTCACGACTCGCCTGCCTCCGGGCCGCCGCCCCGATCCTCGGGGTGTGCCTGGCCCTCGCCTCGCCCGCAGTCGCCCGCATCGTGATCCCCGACCACCCCGCGGCCGACGAGGGCTCGCTGACCGTGGTCCTGGCCGACGGCTGGGAGCTGGCGGGTGTCGCGGCCACCTGGTACCCCGACGAGGGCCTGCTGGTGGTCGAGCGCCCGGACGGGGCGCGGCGGACCCTGAAGCCCGAGCAGCTGGCCGGCCTGCGGGATGCCCGCGGACGCGACGTCACCGCCGAGATCCTGCCGCCCTGGGCGATCGAGCGGCTGGGGGGCGAGATGCCGCCGCCGTCACCGCCGGTGCCCGTCGAACCCGCCCCGAAGCCGGCGCCCGTCGTGCCGGCGCCCGAGCCCCCGGACGATCCGATGGCCGACTGGTACGAGGTCGGGGGCCGCCAGGATGCCGACTCCTGGCGCGGATCCGCTCGCGATCCCCGCGCGATCTTCGAGATCGGCGCCGGCTACTCCGCGCCTCACGACCAGCACTTCGCCAACCTCGATGGCGGCTTCGCCTTCGAGGCCACGCTGCGCCTGCAGCTGGCCGGACCGATCTACCTCAGCGGCGGCTACCTGCACCAGATGCTCCAGCGCAACGACTACATGATCGCCGTGCCGTGCGGATATCCCGACGACGGGTGTCTGGTGACCGGGACGGCCGATCCGACCATCTCCGGTCCCTGGGCCGGCCTGTCGATCGTGTCGGCGGCCCGGACGGCGCAGCCGGTGCGCTTCTACCTCGAGGGCGGCGTGGGGCGGTTCGCGGTCGAGGAGATGCCGCTGTGGTCTCTCGACGACGCCTACCTCGGCTACCGTCTCGCCACCGGCTTCCTCATCCCGGTCGGCGACCAGGCGGCGATCAACCTCGGCGTGCGGGCGCTCCGGATCGAGAACCTCGACTTCGGCTGGTACGGCCGCGACGGCGACACCATGCTCGGCGTCCACGGGGGGATCGCGCTGTACGGCTTCTAGCCTGGTTTGACCTGACAGCCATCGGGCCGGCGACTATGCTTGTCGCCGGCCCGTATGCCCGTCTGGTCCGAATCGAAAGGAAGCCCATGTCGACCTGCAGGCGCTCCGCCGCGATCCGTGCGCTGTCCGTGCTCGTCCTCGTCGTACTGGCCGCGACCGCCACGGCCCAGGACCCCGTCTACCGCGAGAAGAACCAGTACCCGGTGCTCGAGGAGATCGAGGCCGCGCGCGAGGCCCGTCAGGCCGAGCGGCAGGCCCTCGTCGATGCCGCCGACGAGCGGGCCGCCGAGCTCGCCGAGCGCGAGAAGGACCAGGCCAGGGCGCTGCGCCTGGACTGGTCGGGCATCGACGTGCCCGACGGGCCGGGCGCGTTCGACGCCGCCTGGCACAACCCGCCGGTGCCGCAGTACTACACCGGCAGCTGCTGGGCCTTCTGCTCGATCTCCTACCTCGAGTCCGAGATCGCGCGCCTGCACGACCGCGAGATCAAGCTCTCGGAGATGTGGATCGTCTACTGGGAATACGTGGAGAAGGCGCGCCGGTTCCTGCGCGAGTACGGCCACAGCGTGGTCGCCGAGGGCAGCCAGGACCACGGGACGCTCGAGGTCTGCCGCCTCTATGGCGTCGTCCCGGCCGAGGCCTACCGCGGCGTGCTCACCGAGGACGGCCGTTTCGACCACACGCCGATGATGGCCGAGCTGCGCGGCTACCTCGCGTGGGTGAAGGAATCGGGGACCTGGGACGAGGAGCGGAACCTGGCGTACGTCCGCAGCATCCTCGACGCGCACATGGGGCCGCCGCCGACGGAGTTCGAGTATCGCGGGCGCCGCTACACGCCGCGGTCGTTCTTCGACCAGGTCTGCGCGCTCGACCTGGACGCGTACGTGAGCATCGTCTCGCGACTGGACGAGCCCTTCGGCGAGTACGTGCTGCTGGACGTGCGGGACAACTGGCGCCGCAAGGACGATTACCTCAACCTGCCCCTGGAGACCTGGACCCGGGTCCTGCGCGGTGCGCTCGGGGCCGGCCACACGGTCGCCCTGGGCGGGGACAACTCCGAGGTCGGCATGGACGGCCTCCACGACGCCGCGGTGATCCCGAGCTGGGACATCCCGGCCGCCCACATCGACCAGGCTGCGCGCGAGCTGCGGATCTACAACGGGCAGACCACCGACGATCACGGCGTGCACGCGGTGGCCCTGGAGGAGCACGGCGGCCGCGAGTGGCTGCTGATCAAGGACTCCAATCGCAGCTCGCGGCTCGGCGAGCACGAGGGCTACTACATGTGGGACATCGACTACGTGCGGTTGAAGATGCTGGCGATCCTGGTGCACGAGGATCACCTCGAGGGGCTGCTGCCCGACGGCTAGCCGGGACGGGTGACCCGCGACCACGACGAGGGCGCCGCCGGTGCGAGTCCGGCGGCGCCCTCGTCCGTTCCCGCGGGCGTCAGTCCCGCCACTCGGTGACGAAGACGTTCGTCTCGCCCGGCACGCTGTTGTGCCGGTTGCTGCCGAAGACCAGCCGCGTGCCGTCGGGGCTGAACATGGGGAAGCCGTCGAAGCCCTCGGTGAAGGTCACGCGCTCGAGCCCGGTGCCGTCGACATGGACCATCCACAGGTCGAACTCGCGGCTGCGCGGGTCGGGGTAGTTGGTCGAGAAGAGGATCTTCTCGCCCGACGGGTGGAAGAAGGGGGCGAAGGACGCGCAGCCGAGGTCGGTGACCTGCCGCTGGCCCGAGCCGTCGGCGTTCATCACGAAGACCTCGAGGCGTCCGGGCCGGACCAGACCCTCGTCCAGCAGCGCCTCGTACTCGGCCAGCCGGTCGCCCTCGGGGCGGCTGGCGCGGTAGACGATCATCGAGCCGTCGGGGCTGTAGAACGGTCCGCCGTCGTAGCCGGGCGTGTCGGTCAGACGCCGCACGTTCTCGCCATCGAGATCCATGGTGTAGATGTCCAGGTCGCCATCGCGCACGGACGTGAAGACGATCGTTCGCCCGTCGGGCGACAGGGTGGCCTCGGCGTCGTAACCGGGCGCGTCGGTCAGGCGGACGAGCTCGTCGGTCCGGGTGTCGAGCCGGAACACGTCGTACGAGGCGTACAGCGGCCAGACGTAGCCCTGGCTGCGGTCCGGCGGCGGCGGGCAGTCGTCGCCGCCGAGGTGGGTGCTGGCGTAGACGACGTACCGATCGTCGGGCCCGGCGAAGTAGGCGCAGGTGGTGCGCCCGAGTCCGGTCGAGACCAGCTCCATGTCCGCCGTCTCGGGGTCCAGGACGTAGATCTGGTCGCAGGCGTAGGGCGGCCGGTTACTCTGCAGGACGAGGCGCTGGCCGTCGCGGCTCCAGTACGCCTCGGCGTTCTCGGCCCCGTCGGTGAGCATCCGCAGCTCGCCGAAGTGGACCTCGCGGGGATCCGGTGCATGGGTGCGGGGCAGGTCGGCGGCGGTCGCCAGTCCGGCCACCATCGAGAGCAGCACGATGAGGATCATGAGTTTCGAGCCTCCTGGGGGCCGGGGTCGGGACGGGAGGGGTCGCTGGACCAGCGCTCGACCGCGACGCCGCGCCGGGCCAGCTCGTCGAGGATCCGGTCGGCGGGGAAGACGGTCTCCTGGGGCCGGGCGCCGGGCGCGTCGACCGCGCCGGTGGCGAGCATGCGGGCGAGGATCGCCGTGGGGAAGCCCGTCATGCGCATCATCGCCGAGAGGCCCGTCGCCGGGTCGTTGCGGTCGATGATGCGGATCGAGGAGCGCGTGGGGCGGCCGTCGAGCGTGCCCTCGGCCTCGGCCAGGAGCAGCACCACGTCGTCGCCCTCGCGCGGCAGGACGGCCTCGAGCCGCCGGGCGAGCATGGCGCGGGGCGCGATCCAGGCGCCCTCGATCTGCTCGGGTTCGCTCGCGGTCAGGCCGAGGTCGTCGAGCAGGCGGATCTGCTCGCAGTGGCCGCGGTAGCGCAGGGTCTTGTAGTCGAGCTGCTGGACGTGGCCGAGCAGGGACTGCGGCAGGGTCGACGTGCCGCCGCTGGTCTGGAAGGCCTCGAGCTCGCCGAACGGCTCGGGGAACGTGATCGACTCCAGCTCGGACAGGCCGGGCACGTGCTTGATCTGCCCGTCGCGGATCACGACGCAGTCCTCGATGTACTCGTTGATCAGGCCCTGCACCGAGAAGACCAGCTGGTACTCGAGCGGCGGCCGGGGCCGCTGGGGCAGGCCGCCGACGCGCAGCCGGACCGATTCGCAGGGATCCATGGCGCGGGCGAGGTGCCAGCCGAGGATGCCGGCCAGTCCGGGGGCGAGGCCGGAGTCCGGGACGATGGTCACGCCGGCCCGGCGGGCGGCCTCGTCGCGGGCGAGCTGGCGGGCCACGATGTCGTTGTTGCCGCCGAGGTCGAGGAAGTGGGCGCCGCGCTCGATGGCCCGCGCGGTGAGGTCGTCGTTGAACCAGTAGTTGACCGCGCTGATCACCGTCGAGGCCGTGTCCAGCAGCGGGTCGAGCAGCCGTCCGTCGCCCACGTCGCCACGCTGCAGCACCAGGCGCGGCTCGTCGCCGAGCCGGGCGGCGAGGCGGTCGAGGGCGGCCTGGTCACGATCGACGACCGTCAGGGTCTCGGTGTCGTCGACCTGCCGCAGCAGGTCCCACGCGATGGCCGTGCCCTGCAGGCCGGCTCCCAGGAGCAGGTAACGCAACGGATTCCTCCGGTTCGTGCCGGCCGTCGCCCGTCGACGGCTGCGCGGCAGATTAACAGCGGGCACGCGGGGTGGCAAGCCGCGCCGGCGGCGGACAACGCGTTGACCCGGCGTCCGCTGCGGACTACCATGCCCGACGACGGCACGCTGGCGAGATCCCGTCCGACGACCCAACGCCAAGGAGCGACCATGGACGCGAAGACCCTCGAGGCGCAACTGCTCGAGCTGATCCGGCGCACGTCGACCCGCCTGCCCGGCGACGTGGTGCGGGCGATCGAGAAGGGCTGGCGCAGGGAGGCGAAGGGCTCCATCGCGAAGAGCGCCCTGCGGACGGTGCTCGACAACATCGAGCTCGCCCGCGACAAGAGCCAGCCCATGTGCCAGGACACCGGCACCATCATCTGCTACGCCGATCTGCCGGCCTGGTGCGACGAGCCGACCTTCATGAAGGCGTACGAGCGGGCGGTGGTGAAGGCCACGAAGGTGGGCTACCTGCGGCAGAACTCGGTCGACTCGATCACGGGCAAGAACTCGGGCGACAACCTCGGCCCCGGCAACCCGGCCTTCCACCTCCATCAGACCCGCCAGAAGAGCCTCACCTGCCGCATGATGCTCAAGGGAGGCGGCTGCGAGAACGTGGGCGCGCAGTACAGCCTGCCCCGCGCCGATCTCGGCGCCGGGCGGGACCTCGCCGGCGTCCGCACGTGCATCCTGGACGCGGTCGTCCAGGCCCAGGGCAAGGGCTGCGGGCCGGGCATCCTGGGCGTGTGCATCGGCGGCGACCGCGGCAGCGGCTACCTCGCGAGCAAGGAGGAGTTCTTCCGCGAGCTCGACGACACCAACGAGGACCCGCGGCTGGCGAAGCTCGAGAAGCGGATCGTTAAGGAGGCCAACAGCCTCGGGATCGGTCCCATGGGCTTCGGCGGCGCGACGACGCTGCTCGGTTGCAAGATCACCCACCGCAACCGCGTGCCCGCGTCGTTCTTCGTCTCGGTCTCGTACATGTGCTGGGCGTTCCGGCGCGACGGCTTCAGGCTGTCCGAGTCGGGCAAGGTCACCCGCTGGCTCTACGACTAGGAGGCGCCAATGCTGCTGGAAGCTCCGTTCACCGAGGACAGGATCCGGGCGCTGCGCGTCGGCCAGGAGGTGGAGATCACCGGTCTGGTCTACACCGGACGCGACGCGGTGCACAAGTACCTGCACGAGGGCGGCAAGCCGCCGGTCGACCTGCGCGACAGCATCATCTACCACTGCGGCCCGGTCGTGGTGAAGGAGAAGGGCCGCTGGGTGGTCAAGGCCGCCGGCCCCACCACGAGCATCCGCGAGGAGCCCTACCAGGGTCCGCTGATGGAGCAGTACGGGATCCGCGGGGTCATCGGCAAGGGCGGCATGGGGCCGAAGACCCTGGAGTACTGCCAGAAGGTGGGCGCGGTCTATCTGCATGCGATCGGCGGGGCGGCGCAGGTCCTGGCCGAGCGCGTGGTCGCGGTCGAGGGCGTCCACATGATGGAGGAGTTCGGCTCGCCGGAGGCCATCTGGGAGTTCCGCGTCGAGCGGTTCCCCGCCGTGGTCACCATGGACGCCCACGGCCAGTCGCTGCACAGGGACGTGCTGGCCGCGTCGCAGGACGCGTTGCGCCAGCTGGGGTGAGCGCGCCGCGCCGCCCGCCGAGGACACGGATGCCCGAGGAGGCCCCGGTTTGAACGATTCCGGCCCGAACGATCCCCGTCCGACGACCGCGTCGACGGTCACCCTGGCCAGCATCCTGAACATCCTGTGGCGCCGGCGCCTGATCGTCCTCGGCTTGCCGGCGCTCGGCCTGGTCGTCGGGCTGCTGTACGGCGTCTTCGGCACCAAACGCTGGTCGGCCACGCTCACCATCCGGCCCGGCATCACCGCCTTCGACCCCTCCGGCGGGGCGCACCGGCAGTGGCAGCTGAAGGACATCACCCGCTGGTACGACATGAAGCTGTACCAGCAGGGGCTGGTCGACCGCCTGGGTCTGCCGGAAGGCTCCAAGCCGGTGATCAAGGCCGAGTTCGTCGCGCAGGGCCTGCAGAACCTGCAGGGGGGGGACGTCATCACCCTCTGGACGACGGAGACCGGTCCGGAACTGGCCGCCGCGGTCCTCGACTCGTCGCTCGCGGTGTTCGTCGACTACGCGGAGGCGGACACGGTCTCCAGCCAGCTCAAGCTCACCCGCGACGGCCTGCTGCTGCAGATCCAGGAGCTGGAGAACGAGCTGGTGGCCATCGATCAGCGGGAGGCGGAGATCGGCCTGTTGCTCGAGCAGGCGCGGGCGGAGTCGCTGCTCGTCGTGGCCGAGGATCAGGGGTTCGCGCTGGAGCTCGAGAGGCAGAAGGCGCTCACCGAGTACTATGGACGCCGACTGGTCGACCTGCAGGAGGCCGAACCGCGGCTCCTGAGCGACCTGACGCAGCTCGACCGTGCCCTCCACCGGGTCGCCGCCGGTGGCGACCTCGCGCTCGAGGACGTCGAGATTCCCGAGCGCGTGCGGCGCAGCGCGATCCTGGATCGGGGCGACGTGCTCGAATCGTTGACCCGGGCCAAGCTCGAGCTCGAGTCCGCCCTCGACCGCAATCGGGCCACCCAGGACACGACCGCCCTGGGCGTCGAGCGCTCGCGCCTGCGCACCGCGCAGCTGGAGATCGAGCGCGAGACCAGCATCCGCGCGCGCACCCGGGAGGCGATCAGCAAGATCGGCTCGCTCGAGCTCGAGCGCGACTACGATCTGCCGAGCCAGCGGCGCACGCTGGCGCACCAGATCGCCGAGCGGCAGGTCAAGCTGAACATCATCGCGCCCCTGCAACGTGTCGGTCAGACCGTGGTCTCGGACGAGCCGGTCCGGCCCCGCACGCTGCGGGCGACCCTGATCCTGGTCTTCCTCGGGGCGATCGGCGGGTTCGTGCTGGCCTTCGTCTGGGACTACGTGATGGCCCATCGCGACCAGATCTTCCGCGGCGGATGACCGGCGCGCGCGCGAGCGGCGGCCAGCGCCGGGTCCTGGCCAACATCGGCCTGATGGGCGCGGCGCAGGCGGCCACGATGCTGCTGAACGTGGTCGCGCTCGTGCACATCGCGCGCACCGTCGGGGACACCTGGTTCGGCGTGCTGCAGTGGGGGGTGGCGTTCAGCAGCTACGCCCTGATCGTCGCCGAGTGGGGGATGGCCACGCTGGGCGTGCGCGAGGTCTCCCGCCTCGACGACGCGGCGGCGGTCCACCGCTACGCCCGGGCCCACCTCGGCCTGATGATGACCCTCGGCGCGCTCGTGATCGGCCTCGGCCTGCTGATCGTCCCGCACGTGCCGCTCCACGCCATCGGCCCCGTGATCCTCGTCGTCTATCTGCTGACCATCGTGCCGGGGGCGATCTCCCTGGACTGGGTGGGCATCGGCCTGGAGCGCCTGGGGACCGTCAGCGCGGTCAAGACCCTGCGCAGCCTGCTCTACGCGCTGGCGGTGCTGCTGCTGCTCGGGCCCCTGGGCGGCGTCCTGGGGGTGACGTCGGCGCAGTGGGTGCCGGTGATGTTCCTGGTCGCCTGGCTGCTGGCGGCCGCGGCGATGGCCTGGCGGGTCCGGGGCTGGCTGGGTGGCTGGGTCTGGCCGACCGTGCGCGCCGGAGCGGAATGGCGTCGCCGGCTCGGCGCGACCGCTCCCATCGGCGCCGGCGCGCTCACCATGCGCGTGCTGCTGAACATCGACGTCATGATGCTCGGGATCCTCTCCCTGCCGGCGATCGTGGGGCAGTACGCCGCGGCGGCCAAGGTGGTCATGGTGCTCGTGATCGCCGTCGAGGTGGTCTGGAAGGCCCTCCTGCCGCGTCTGTCGCGGGCCTGGCAAGAATCGCCGTCGCGATGCCGGCGGCGGTTCAGCCTGTATCTCGGCCTGGTGGTGCTGGCCCTCGTGCCGCTGGCCACCGGCGGCGTGGTGCTGGGCCCCGATCTCATGGACCTGCTCTACGGCGATCGCTTCGCCGCCGCCGGTCGGGTCTGCCAGGTGCTGGCGGTCTCGTACGTGCTCCTGGCGGTGGGCCAGTTCTTCGGCAACGGCCTGATCGCGACCGACCGGCAGCGCCGGTACTTCCCGCCGCTGGTCGCCGGCGCGGTGGTCGCCGTGACCCTCGCCGCGGTCCTGGCGCCGCGGCAGGACGCGGCACTGGTCGCCTGGGGCATGCTGGCCGCGCATGCCGTCCTGCTGGTGGTCACCGGCTGGGTCGCGCGGGATCTTCTCGTCCGGGCCGTCGTCCGTCCGGTGGCGGTCGCCATCGGCGCCGCCGCGGTGATGGCGCTGATCGCCGGGAGCCTGCCGGACGACTGGC
>WJIQ01000364.1 GCA_014730255.1 bacterium
GCCGGCGTAGTTGTTGCCCACCCAGACGACGCTCGAGAAGCGGCCGATCACGTCGGCGGGCACCGCGCCGTGGCCCAGGGGCTCGGGCAGCTCGTCGACGTAGCCGCCGGCCGGCGCGGGGAAGTTGTCCCAGAACGCGAACGACTGCTCGCCGGTGAAGATGCTGTCGGCGTAGGCGCTGGTGATCTCGCTGCCGTACGTGTCCCAGTGCACGCCGTTGACCAGCAGGATGCCGTCGCCGAACGTCGGATCGGTCACCTGGGACTGCACGCGGCGCAGGATCCACTTGTCCGGATCGAGGGCGACCGACTCGACGGTGCCGACGACGTCGATCACGTAGCTCTCACTGGCCTGGCTGTTGTCGACCGTGACGTCGGTCGTGCCCTGGTCGGTGGTGACCCGCAGCTCGATCGGCATGGTGAACAGGCCGGTCGTGGTCTGGATCTGCTCGATGGTCACGGTGATCTGATCGGCGCCGGGGCCGGCCTCCCAGCCGTAGCGGTACTCGGGGAAGTACTCGCCGTAGATCCACTGCGCGAAGAACGCGTCGAGGTCGCGGCCGCTGACCTCCTCGAGCACGTCGCGCAGGTCCTCGGTGGTGGCGCTGCCGTACAGGAAGCGCTCGCGGTAGAGGGCGAGGCCGGCGAAGAAATCCTCGTCGCCCAGCACCCCGCGCAGCATGTGCACCACCCAGCTGCCCTTGTTGTAGCTGAGGTTGCCGTCGAAGATGTTGTCGTTCAGGGGGTCCTCGACGAAGATCGTGCCGCCGCCCCAGTACGAGGCGTAGTCCATGTACAGGCGGTAGGTCTGCACGCCGTCGGAGAGCTCCTTCCAGTAGGCCTCGCTCCAGGTCGCGAAGCCCTCGTTCAGCCAGATGTGGCCGAAGTCGGCGCAGGTGACCATGTCGCCCCACCACTGGTGCGCCAGCTCGTGCGAGATGAGGTCCTCGGACCAGCCGCCCATGGACGAGATGGTCTGGTGCTCCATGCCGCCGCCCCAGGTGAACTCGGCGTGGCCGTACTTCTCCGCGACGAACGGGTACTCGCCGTAGCCCTGGGCGAAGGCGTCGATCATGGGCACGGTGAGCGCGTAGGTGGCCTGCACGTCGTCCATGTGGGCGGGGAAGACGTAGAAGGCGACCTCCATGGGGTCGCCGCCGGCCTGGGGCGTGTACCAGTCGCTGTACTGGTCGTAGGGGTGGATGGCCAGCGACACCAGGTAGGTGACGATGGGGTACTCGGTGCGCCAGTGGAAGGTGCGCGTGGCGCCGTTGTCCGTGTCGCTCAGCAACAGGCCGTTGCTGGCCACGATCAGCTCGTCCGGGACGGTCACGCGGATGTCCATGCCGTCGGGCTTGTCGGTGTTGACGTCCTTGCAGGGCCACCAGTGGCGGGCGCCGAAGGGCTCGCTCAGCGTCCAGATCATGTCCTGGCCGCCGTAGGAATCCCAGCCGAAGTACTGCCCGCCCGGATCGCCGCCGTAGGTCACCGCGACGGTGAGCGACTCGCCCACCTCGTAGGTGCGGTCGAGCGTGACGGTGACCACGTCGCCCACGTGGGTGAACGTGGTGGGCTGGCCGCCCACCTCCGCGGCGGAGACCGCCATGTCGTACCGCAGATCGAGGTCGACCGTGGCGATGGGCTGATCGACCACGGTCAGGGTGACCGTGTTGCGGCCGCTGAGGATCTCGGCGACCGGATCCAGGCCGATGTCCAGGTCGTACCAGGTCACGTCGTAGAGCGCCTGGTTGGGCGTCATCAGGGCGACGGCCTCGGCGTGCTTGACCGCGAGCCCGGCCTTGGTGGCGGCCTCGGCGAAACGATGGGCGAGGACCGCCTCGCGGCGGGCGTCGGGGTCGTCGGCATGGGGGGCCGGATGGGCCGGCGCCGGCGGCGCCGACGCGATCAGGACGAGGACCGCGAGGGCGGCGAGCAGGGTGCGTCGCATGCAGGGATCTCCCGGGGTTGGTGGCGCGCGGATGAACGGCGACGTGGTCGGTTTTTTTCACCCATGATGATACCATACGGGCCGTCCGTATCCCACAACCCGATCTGGCCGCGACGCCAGGCCGGGTGCTACATTCGCGCGGTTCGTGACGATCCGGACCGCGATCGCGGGAGCGAGGGCATCGGCGACCGGAAGGCATGGCGAGCGCGGCTCTCCGAGCTGCTGCGTTACGGCGGCGGCAGCCTGGTCATGCTGGCGGTCAAGCTGGCGCTGATGCAGCTGGCGCTGCTCGCGCTCGACGAGGTGCCGGCCTACGCGCTGGTCCAGGTGTTCGTGTTCCTGGGGTCGTACGCCTGGCACAGCCGGATGACGTTCCGGACCCGGTTCTCCTGGGCGAGCCTCGCCCGCTACCTGCAGACGATGATCGTCTTCCAGACGCTGGACTGGCTGGTGTTCACCGTGATCTTCACGCGGTACGGCATCGACTCGACCCTGGTCATCCTGATCAGCACCGCGGTGGTCTTCGTGTTACGTTTCCTGTTCGTGCGACGCTCGCTCCGGAAGGACGGATGACCATGGCCTCGCGAGCCGGAACCGGCGTGCTCCTCGGCGGCCTCGGCCTGGTGGCCGCCTACGCCGTGACCGCCGTCGTGTTCGGCGGGTTCTCCCTGCCCACCGGCGCGGACTACGTCACCCTGCGCGAGGCGCTGCGCCAGGTGGGGGTCGACCAGGTGCTCATTCGCGACCTGGCCCCGCACGCCGCCGTCGCGGGCGTGGCGCGCCTGGTGCTGCTGTTGCCGGCGGCCGTGCTGCTGGCCCTGTGGCTGGCCCCGCGCTGGCCGGCCCGCACGCTCGCGACGGCCGCGCGGTTGCTGGAGGCGCCCCGGCATCGCGCGGCGCTGGTCGCGATCACGCTCGCGACGGCCGGCCTGCTGGTGGTCTGGGCGCGATGGGTGTTCGGCGGCCAGCCGGTGTTCGACGACGAGTTCACGTATCTCTTCCAGGCCCGGACCCTGGCCAGCGGCTGGCTCGCCGCCCCGGCGCCGCCCTGTCCGCCGTGCTTCGAGAACGTCTTCATCATCATCCGCGACGGTCTGTGGGTGGGCAAGTACACCAGTGGCCACCCGGCGCTCGTGGCGCTCTCCCTGCTGCTCGGCTCGCCCTACGTGCTGCCCCTGCTCCTGGCCGCGCTGGTGCCCCTGCTGGTCCATCAGATCGCCCGCGAGACCGACGGCGCGCCGATCGGGCTGATCGCCGCCGGGCTGCTCGTGATCTCGCCGCTCTTCCTGATGACCGCGGCCACGCTGATGAACCACGGCACCAACCTGTTCTTCCTGGCGCTGTTCGTGCTGGCCTACCTGCGGGCCCGGCGCGGCCGCGCGTGGATCTGGGCGATCGTCGCCGGCCTGGCCATCGGCATCGCGCTGAACATCCGACCGCAGACCGCCGTCGCCGTCGGTCTGCCGTTCGGCGTCTGGCCGCTGGCGCGGCTGCGCGGCGAC
>WJIQ01000365.1 GCA_014730255.1 bacterium
CGTGGTCATCGCCGTCGACGGCGTCGACGCCCTGCGCCAGTTCGGCGCCCATCCCGACATCGACCTCGTGATCCTCGACGTGATCATGCCCAGGCTGGGCGGCCGCGAGGCGGCGCGGCGGCTGCGCGAGTCGCGGCCCGAGCTGCCGATCCTCTTCGTCTCCGGCCACGCCGGTAGCGCCGACGACGCGGGCGACGCGCCGCTCGACGCCGAGGTGCTCATGAAGCCGTTCGGCCGTGCGACCCTGCTACGGCGCGTGCGCGAGATGCTCGACGGCGCGCCCGCTTGAACCGCGGCGACCATCGTCCCGCACGTCAGGCCGGGTCAGCCCGGCGAGGGCCGCTCCATGGTAACGGTCAGGAGTTCTCCTGGAGCTGGCGTCGCCGCCCCACCTCGTCCCTGATGTAGTCGACGATCTCGCGCGTGCTCGCCCCCGGACCGAACAGCTCGCCGACCCCCTGCTCGCGAAGCTCGACCATGTCCTCGTCGCCGATGCAGCCCCCGCCGGTGAGCAGGATGTCGTCGCCACCCTTCTCGCGCAGCAGGCGCAGCACCTCCGGGAAGATGGTCATGTGCGCCCCCGAGAGGAGAGACAGGCCGACGGCGTCGACGTCCTCCTGCACCGCGGCCTCGGCGATCATCTCCGGCGACTGACGCAGGCCGGTGTAGATCACCTCCATGCCGGCGTCCCGCAGCGCGCGGGCGACCACCTTGGCTCCCCGGTCGTGGCCGTCGAGTCCGGCCTTGGCCACGAGCACTCTGATCGCGCGATCCATGACGGTCTCCTCAGATGATGATGGGCTCGACGTACTCGCCGTAGACGCTCTTGAGCGCCTCGACGATCTCGCCCAGGGTGGCGTACGTCCGCACCGCGTCGATGAAGTGCGGCATGAGGTTCTCGCCATCCCTGGCGCCCCGCACCACGCGGGCGAGCGCGGCGTCGACCGCGGTCTGGTCGCGGCCGGTGCGCAGCTCGGCCAGCTCGCGCCGGCGATTGGCGTCGATCTCCTTGTCGATCCTCAGGATCGGGATCTGCTGGGTCTCGCCCTCGTCGACGTACCGGTTGACGCCGACCACGACCCGCTGCTCGCGCTCGAGCGCTTCTTGATACCAGTGCGCCGCGTCGGCGATCTCCCGCTGGAAGAACCCCTCCTCCAGCGCCGGGACCACGCCGCCCAGTTCCTCGATCCGCGCGAAGTAGGCCTCGGCGCCCGCCTCCATGTCGTCGGTGAGCTTCTCGACGTAGTACGACCCGGCCAGGGGATCGACCGTGCTGGCGACGCCGATCTCGTGGGCGAGGATCTGCTGGGTGCGGAGGGCGACCTCGACGGCCTCCTCGCTGGGCAGTGCGAGCGCCTCGTCCATGCTGTTGGTGTGCAGGCTCTGCGTGCCGCCGAGCACGCCGGCGAGGGCCTCGTAGGCGGTGCGCACGATGTTGATCAGCGGCTGCTGGGCGGTCAGCGAGCAGCCGGCGGTCTGCGTGTGGAACCGCAGCAGCCACGACCGCTCGTTCTTCGCCCCGTACCGCTCCCGCATGTGCCGCGCCCAGATGCGGCGGGCCGCCCGGAACTTGGCGATCTCCTCGAACAGGTCGAGGTGGCTGTTGAAGAAGAACGACAGGCGCGGCGCGAACTCGTCGACCTCCAGGTCCGCGGCCAGCGCCGCATCGACGTAGGCGAACCCGTCGGCGAGGGTGAAGGCCAGCTCCTGGACCGCGGTCGATCCCGCCTCGCGGATGTGATAGCCCGAGATGCTGATGGGATTGAACTTCGGCATCTCGCGGGTGCCGAACTCGATGGTGTCGACGACGAGCTTCATCGAGGGCTCGGGCGGGAAGATGTACTCCTTCTGGGCCATGAACTCCTTGAGGATGTCGTTCTGCAGGGTGCCCCGCAGCCTGGCGATGTCCGCGCCCTGCTTCTCGGCCGCCACGATGTACATGGCCCAGATGATCGCCGCCGGCGAGTTGATGGTCATCGAGGTCGAGACGTCGGCCAGCGGGATCTGGTCGAACAGGGTCTCCATGTCCGCCAGGCTGGAGATCGCGACGCCGCACTTGCCGACCTCGCCCAGCGACCACGGATCGTCGCTGTCGCGGCCCATGAGGGTGGGCAGATCGAACGCGACCGAGAGGCCGGTCTGGCCACGTTCGAGCAGGAAGCGGTACCGCTCGTTGGTCTGCACCGCGGTGCCGAAGCCGGCGAACTGGCGCATGGTCCAGGGCTTGCCGCGGTACATGTCGGGGTGGATGCCCCGGGTGTAGGGATACTCGCCCGGGTTGCCCAGGTCGCGGGCGTGGTCGTGGTCCTTCAGGTCCTCGGGACCGGCCACGAGCGGGATCTCGCGACCCGAGACCGTCACGTGGGGATCGTCGCTGGCGGGGCGATGGCCCAGCGGGCCGATGGTCTTCTGCTCGTCGCTCATTCGTCGTCCTCCGGATCGTCGTCGATCAGCGCCGCCAGCATGGCGCGGGCGGCGGTGTAGGGCGTGGCCTCGCCGGCGAGCACCTTCTCGGTCCAGCCCGGCACGTGGTCGGTGAGGTCGCGCTGCGCCCGGCGCCAGAGGCGGTCGCGCAGCACGGCCAGGATCTCGACGCGGACACGGGCGTGACGCCGACGCTCGAGGTCGCCGCTCCCGGTCAGGTAGCGGTGATGGGCGTCGACCGCGGCGGTGAGATCGGCGAGCCCGTCGCCGCTGGAGGCGACCGTGCGGATCACCGGGGGCGTCCAGTCGGCGGCCGGTCGCATGTGCAGGTCGGCCTCGAGGGTGCGCACCATCTGGTCGGCTCCGGGCCGGTCGGCCTTGTTCACCACCAGGACGTCGGCCGCCTCCATCAGGCCGGCCTTCATGGCCTGGATGCTGTCGCCCGACTCGGGCGACAGGACCACGACGGTGGTGTCGGCGGTGCCGGCGATGTCCATCTCGGTCTGCCCCACGCCCACGGTCTCGATGATCAGCAGGTCGTGCCCGAACGCCTCGAGCACGTCGACGACCTCCTTGGACGTCCGCGCGAGGCCGCCGAGGCTGCCGCGGGTCGCCATGCTGCGGATGAAGACGCCGGGGTCGGTGGCGAGGTCGTTCATGCGCACGCGGTCGCCGAGGACGGCCCCGCCGGTGAACGGGCTCGTCGGGTCGACCGCGACCACGCCCACGCGGCGGTCGAGGCCGCGATGGTGGCGCGCGAGCGCGTCGACGAGGGTGCTCTTGCCCACGCCGGGCGGCCCGGTCACCCCGAGGCGGGGCGCGCCGGTCAGCTTCGGATACAGGGCCTCGAGCACCGCCTCGGCGGCGGGGCCGCCGTTCTCCACCGCGGTCATCAGGCGCGCGGCGGCGCGGCGATCTCCGGCGAAGAAGGCCGTCAGGGTCTGATCGATATGGGTCTCGAGCATGCGTGCCATCCTGCGCGGAACTGATCGGAACGACTGACAATTTAGGTGAAGTCGACTCTCGGGCCACCGGGGGCGGTCCGGCCGTGGCGCCGGGCGCGCGCGTCGGGTATCCTGAGAACCAGTCGCCGCCCCGGCCGCCACCCGTCCGCGACGCCAGCGAAAGGACCGCCATGGATCTGAAGCTCAACGAGCAGCAGCAGATGATGAAGGACGCCACCCGGCAGTTCGCCGAGCAGAAGCTCATCCCCCAGGCCGAGGAAGCCGAACGCAATGACGGCAACGACCCGGCGCTGCTCGCCGAGCTGGCGGCGATGGGCTACTGCGGGATCGGCACGCCCGAGGAGTACGGCGGCTCGAACCTGGACGCGGTCAGCTACGCCCTGATGATCGCCGAGCTGAGCTACGGCGACGCCTCCATCGGCGTGACGGTCTCGGTGACCAACAGCCTGACCCAGGACCCGATCATGATGTTCGGGACCGAGGAGCAGAAGCAGCGCTGGCTACCCGACCTGGCCACGGGCAAGAAGTGGGGCGGCTTCGCGCTCACCGAGCCGTCGGCCGGCACCGACTCGGCCGGCACCCGCACGACGGCCGCCCTCGACGGCGACGCGTACGTGGTCAACGGCACCAAGAACTTCATCACCAACGGCGGTTTCGCCGACACCTTCGTGGTCTTCGTGCGTGGCGATCGCGAGGACAAGCACCACGGCATCTCGGCCTTCGTGGTCGAGAAGGGCACGCCCGGGTTCTCCATCGGCAAGAAGGAGGACAAGATGGGCATCCGCGCCTCGAGCACCACCGAGCTGGTGTTCGAGGACTGCCGGCTGCCGAAGGACAACCTGGTCGGCGAATGGGGCGGCGGGTTCAAGGTGGCCATGAAGACCCTCGACAACGGCCGCATCGGCATCGCGGCGCAGGCCCACGGCATCGCCGAGCGGGCCTTCGACCTGGCGGTGAAGTACGCCAAGGAGCGCGAGCAGTTCGACCGACCGCTGGCGAAGTTCCAGCACAACCAGTTCCGCCTCGCGGACATGGCGACCGAGCTGGAGGCCTCGCGCCTGCTGCTGATGCAGGCGGCCTGGGAGAAGGACCAGGGCCTGCGCCACAGCAAGGCCGCGGCCATGTCCAAGCTCTACTCCTCGGAGGCCTCGCACCGGATCTGCCACGCGGCGCTGCAGATGCACGGCGGCTACGGCTACATCAAGGAGTACGAGGTCGAGCGCCTGTACCGCGACCAGCGCATCACCGAGATCTACGAGGGCACCAGCGAGGCCATGCGCATGGTGATCGCCGGGTCGGTCGTCCGCTGACCCGGCCGGCATCGACGCTCCCTCATGCGCCGCGGGGCCATCGCCTCGCGGCGCCGTTCTTGCAATCCCGACGGGGCGACTCGCAACGTCGTCAACCCTCCCGGCGGGGAATCCCGCCTCGACGACCGTTCGATATCTGCAACACGTCAGTTGAGCAATGAGTTGAAAACGTTTTCCGGATCACGTTTTTAAGGACGCCAAAAACTCCGGAATACGGCGACCTGGACGACCAATATCCATTGAATTCGTATGCAATACGAGATCACCCCGGAATCGACCCATTTCGAGAATAAGTGTCAATATCGGGGTCTATTTCGGAAAACGACGAGTTTTCGCTTGATGGCCTCTTAACAGGCAAGATAATGGCTGCAGGGAATCCAGGACCGGGAGGTCCTTTCACTGGCACACCGTGCTGCCCCAGCGCGCCGTGCTCGACCCTTCAGGAGGCGAACCATGTCCACCAACACCCTGCTCAAGCTCGCGGCCCTGCTCGTGCTCGCCGCCGCGATGGCCCTCGTGGGCTGCGAGGGCGACGAGGGCCCGGCCGGCCCCGCCGGCCCCGCCGGCCCCGAAGGCCCCGCTGGTCCTCCCGGCGACGATGCGACCATCTCCGAGTTCACCTTCGTCGGCGAGAACGGCCAGGCGTGCATCCACTGCCACGCCAACACGGTCGACCAGATGCTGCTGACCGCGCACACCGACGCGCTGGTGAACATGGACGCCGAGGACCAGGAGAGCCCCTACTGCCTGCAGTGCCACACCGTGGGCTGGGACCGCCCGGTCGCGTTCCCCGGCGACGACTCCTGGATGACCGCCGAGAACCCCGACACCATGGGCTATGACGACTACTTCGGCGTGGAGACCGAGGAGGCCGAGGAGCGCCGCATGGCGCTGGCCGGCGTGCAGTGCGAGAGCTGCCACGGCGCCATGGGCCCGGACTTCAACGACCACCGCCCGGCCATCGCCTTCGGCGACATCGGCTCGCACGATCCCGAGAACATCACCGCCGACGACATCACCTCGATCTGCTACCCGTGCCACGGCACGCAGTTCGAGGGCCCCGAGGGCGACTTCACCGGCGGCTACGCCACCAGCGGCCACGCCAGCGCGGCCGGTGGCGACCTGGATGCCTTCCAGGACGAGCATTACAACCACATCGGGTCCTGCGCCGTGTGCCACAACAGCGAGGGCTTCATCGCGGCCAACGATCCCGCCCTGGCTGATTACGAGTTCGACCACGACGTCAACTTCATCGGCTGCGTGACCTGCCACGATCCGCACATGGGCGCCGAGGGCGGTGGCAACCCCGCCCAGCTGCGCAACGTGGACGACGTCGTGCTGAGCTACACCTTCCCCTACGAGCCGGACGACCCCGAGGCCCCGACGGTGACCGGCTACGGCAACGGCCAGCTCTGCGCGCAGTGCCACAAGGGCCGTCGCGACAACGACAACGTGGCCGGCCAGATCGCCAACGGCTATGCGCACTTCGGCCCGCACTCCAGCGCCCAGGCGGACATGCTCATCGGCTACGGCTCCTACGAGATCCCCGGTGACACCTACGACCGCACGCACATCCACCAGAGCGCCGAGCAGGGCTGCGTGAGCTGCCACATGGTGCGCGAGACGGTGCTGCACGGCAGCGCCCAGGACTTCGCGTTCCACAACTTCCGGCCCGACGTCGGCACCAACTGCTCCGGCTGCCACGGCGACGCCTTCGGCGAGGACGACATCACGACGTTCCAGGACACGATCGTGGCCCTGATGGACGATCTCGCGACGCGCTTCGGCTACGCCGACTACCTCGACATGGACGCGAACTGGGACAGCACCGCCGACGGTGTCGAGCCCTGGCAGCGCGAGGCTGCCTACGCCATGTTCTTCGTCCTGGGCGACGGCAGCCTCGGCGTGCACAACCCGGACTACGCCATGGACCTGCTGAACAACGCGATCGCGTACTACGACGCGAACGCGCCCGGCATGTAGTCCACGATCCGGCGCCACCGACGCCAGCGAGGCCCCCGCGAGCGATCGCGGGGGCCTCGTCGTCGGTCGGCGGTGATCCGGGCTAGTGCGTCCCCTCCTGCCGCAGCTGCTCGAGCACCTGCTGGACCCCCTCGTCGCCCTTGTCGCGCGCGACGGCGCGGACGATCTCCTCGGCCATCTTGAGGTTGTCCTCCTCGAGGCTCGCCTGCCGCAGGTTGATGGCGATCATGCCCTCGACCTTGCGCATCAGGGCCTGCGAGAACTTCTCCAGCTCCTCGTGGTCCTCCGGCACGAAGCGCTTCTTGTTGCGCTCGACCTCGCGGCTACGCAGCTCCTCGAGCACGACGTGCAGCTGCTGGATGCTGGGCGCGACCCGGTTCTCGCGATACCAGGACACGAAGTCCTCGACGTGCTTGTCGACCAGCGCCTCGGCCCGCGTGGCCTCGTGACGCCGCTGCTCGAGATTGGCCTCGACGAGCTCGTTGAAGTCGTCGACCGTGTAGAGGAAGGCGTCGTCGTGGCGCGCGAGGTCGGGATCGATGTCGCGCGGGATCGCGAGGTCGAGCAGCAGCATCGCGCCCCGGCGCTTCTTGAGCGCCGTGCGGCACTCCGTCGCCCGGATGACGGGCTCGGAGGCCCCGGTGGCCGAGACGACGATGTCCGCCCACGCGAGATCGTCGCAGCTGGGAGGGAACTCCACCACGCGTCCGCCGAGCAGGTCGGCCACCACGCGCGCGTTGGCCTCGGTCCGGTTGGCGACCCGCCAGTCGGCCACGCCCTGGCCGGCCAGGTGGTTGGCCGCCAGGCGCGCGGTCTCGCCCGCCCCCACGAGCAGCACCCGCCGCCCCTGCAGCGACCCGAAGATGCGCTGGGCCATCTGCACCGCCGCGCTCGCCACCGAGACCGCGCCCTGGCTGATGCCGGTGCGGTTGCGGACGTCCTTGCCCGCCTCGATCGCTCGCAGCAGGGCCTTGTTGAGGATGTTGTTGGTCGCGCCGGCGTCCCGGGCCCGATCGTAGGCCTCCTTGAGCTGCCCGATGATCTGCACCTCGCCGAGCATCTGGCTGTCCAGCCCGGCGGCCACGCGCACCAGGTGCCGGATCGCCTCGTCGTCACGCAGGACGTATGCCGACGCGGCGTGCTCGGCCGCGACCCCGGTGACCCGGCTGTACAGGTCCTGCAGCTCGCCGTCGGTGAAGTGCTGCCGCGGCGAGAGGTAGAGCTCGGTCCGGTTGCAGGTGCTGAGGATGGCCACGCCGTCGAGGTTGCCGCCGCCGCCGAGACCTCGCAATGCCCCGTCGAGCTGATCCGGTCCGAGCGCGGCCTGCTCGCGCACCTCCACCGGCGCGACGCGATGGTTCAGTCCGATGAGCTCGAGCCTCACGCGCTCCTCCCCACGAAGATCTCGACCACCGACACCGTCAGCAGCGCCAGGACCAGCGCCGAGGCGACCACGCACGCGACCGACAGGTTCCGCGAGGACAGCCACCGGAAGCGATCGGCCGCCACCAGGACGATCAGGATCGCCACGAGCAGCAGCATGGGGTGCAGGTGGCTGACGATCGTGGGATCGTCCGCCGGCTGGGCCAGCATCCAGACCAGCGCCGAGGCGAGGC
>WJIQ01000366.1 GCA_014730255.1 bacterium
CTCGAGCAGGGGGACCAGCTCGCTGATCGTCCGCTGCAGGTCCGGCCCGTCGCCGGTGAACTGGCCGATCACCTGCAGGGGATAGAGCAGACCGGCCGGCCCGCTCGGTGTGGCCGCCCCCGCGAGCAGCCCGAGCAGCGCGCCGACGCTCGCCCATCGCCAGCGCTCGCGCGCCGGACCGGCCCCGCGGTCGAGCGCGGCGGCCAGCAGCCACATCACCGGCGCGAGCACCGCGAAGCCGTGGCACTGGTACCAGAGCACCGTCAGCCAGGTGGCCTGGCCGGCGGCCCGACGGGGATCGACCACGGCCAGCGGCCAGCGGTCGTCCCGGCCGGATCGCAGCGCGGTCTCGATGCGCCCGAGGACGACGACGAGCAGGATGGCGCTCAGGATCTCCGGTCGCATGGTCAGGCGCGTCCAGAGCAGGCCCAGGCTCACCAGGCCGACCCAGGCCGCGAGCGCGGCCGGCGTCGTGCGCCGGTGGCGCCACGCGTCCATCAGCAGGACGGCGACGAGCCCGAGACCGAGCACGAGGCGCAGCACCGCCCAGCCCGTGGCACGCCCGCCGATCGCCCCGGATCCGGTGAGATCGCCGGCGGTGGCGACGAGCGCCTGGAAGAGCCACTCGTGGTTGGTCCAGCGGTGATCGGGGGCCGTGAAGGAGTAGGTGTTGGTGTCGGGGATGCCCTCGCCGGCGAGGATGTCTGAGCCGGTGCGATCGTGCAGCAGGAGGTCCAGGTCGCCGGTGGAGTGCCGGAGCAGGGCCGCGGCCACCAGGAGCAGCGCGAGCACGGTCACGGCGAGGGCGGCCAGCCGCCACGGGGACTGCGAGGAGGTGCCGGTCATGGCGCCAAGTTAGGGCATGGAACGGGCGCGTTCCAGGCCCAAACCGGGTCCGCCATGCCATTGACACAATGACGTCGCTGACGCGCCGGAATTGACATTATGTCAATACCTGATCAATTAAGTATAGAAAATGAGATTTCTCCTGTTTTTAAAATATTGCATTGAAACAGGTTACGGAATCGCCGCGGCCCCGCGAATCGAGGTTCACGTGGTACGGATCTTGTTAATGGTGGTATAAATGCAGCCCGTACCCCACGAAATACGTCGGGAATCGCGATAAAAGTGAGGTTCAGCATGGCCAACCACAAGAAGCACGCCGACCGCAGCAGCGCCGCCGCCCAGCTCATGAGCAACCTGGATCTCTACTTCCAGGAAGTCAAGGCGTACGATCTGCTCACGCGGGAAGAGGAGTGCGAGCTGGCCCGTGGGATCCATCAGGACGACCAGGAAGCGCTGCACCGTCTGGTCAAGGCCAACCTGCGCTTCGTCGTCTCGATCGCCAAGGAGTACGCCCACTATGGCGTGCCCCTCGAGGATCTGATCAACGAGGGCAACCTGGGCCTGTTGAAGGCTGCCCAGCGCTTCGACGAGACGCGCGGCTACAAGTTCATCAGCTACGCCGTGTGGTGGATCCGGCAGTCGATCCTCGCCGCCCTGGCCAACCACAGCAAGATCGTGCGCATGCCGCTGAACCGGGCGCGCGTGCTCAACCAGATCAAGAAGGTCTCCGGCGAGCTGCAGCAGAAGCTGCGCCGCAAGCCCGAGGCCGAGGAGATCGCCAAGGTGCTCGGCCTGTCGGTCGACGAGGTCAAGGACACCCTGCCGCTGATGCAGGATAACTTCTTCCTCGACGACTACGTGGGCAACGACGAGGACAGCACCTACCTCGATTTCCTCGAGGACACCACCAGCGAGGGCCCCGACGCGCACGTGATGGAGGACGACCTCCACGGCTCGATCAAGCGCATGCTCGGCGACCTGAAGGAGCGCGAGGCGCGCGTCCTGAAGATGTACTACGGCCTGGGCACCGACCGGGAGATGACCCTCGAGGAGATCGGTCAGGTCATGGGGCTGACCCGCGAGCGCATCCGTCAGATCAAGGAGGAGGCGTTCGAGAAGATCCGCTCCAGCCGCACCTTCCGGTACATGCACGACTACTCCGCGCTGGAGGACGGCGTGGCCTAGCGGTCGGCCTGCCGTCGTGACGATCATGGCGCCCCGCCGACCGGTGGGGCGCTTTTCCTTGAACGGTCCGGTCTATTCGTCGATCGGTGCGGCTCGCAGGCGGCCCGCCGTCGTGTCGTGGAGCTGGTCGGCGAAGATCCGCCAGGTCGAATGGGGGAGCCAGAGGGCGGCCGTCACCCGGGCCGCGTAATCGGCGTCCTCGAGGCGTCCGCCGTGGGCCTCGAGCAGGTGGAGCACCGTCTTCTGCTGCCCGTAGTCGAACTCCAGGTGCAGGATCCGACCGAGTTCGACGGTCCGCCGCGGGGCGGCCGCCACCGCCGCGGCCGCGACCCCTCCGTAGGCACGGCCGAGCCCGCCGGTGCCGAGCTTGACCCCGCCGAAGTAGCGGGTGACCACGACCACGGCGTCCTCGATCGCCTCGCGGTGGATCGCCTGGAGGATGGGCTCGCCCGCCGTGCCCGACGGTTCGCCGTCGTCCTGGCGGACCTCCTGCGGATCGACCGGTCCGCCGACGCGCCAGGCGAAGCAGACGTGGCGCGCGTCGTGGAACTCGCGCCGCATCGCGGCGACCACGGCCTCGGCGGCCGCGCGGGCCGGCGCCGGGGCGGCCCGGGCGACGAACCGCGAGCGCTGGATGCGCTCCTCGGCCCCGGCCGCGGCCGCGAGGGTGACGTAGCTGTCGGGCGGGGTGGTCACCGGGATCCTCCCTGGGCGGGCACTGGGTGCCGGCAACATAGCGCGGGCGGGTATGCCGATCAACCGGTCGCGTCGGGTCCCGTCTGGCGCGCCGGTTGCATCGTCCCGACGCAGGGCGGCCCCCGGCCGTCCGGAAGGGTGGATCATGGCTCGAAATCGGTCGCGTCGGGTGGAAACCGGTCGGTGGCGACGGCTGCTGGCCTGCATGGTTCTGCCGCTGGTCGCCGCGGCGGCCGACGTGCGGCACGACTCCCACGTCCAGCGACCCCATGGCCAGGGCATCGCCTACCTCGTCGTCACCGGCGGTGGCGGCCAGCTCGCCGACGGCGATCAGCCGCGCCCGGGCTACACCATATCGGCCGTCCTGCGGCCCCACCGCGCGGCGGACTTCTACCACCTGCTCTACGCCTGGAACACCGCCCTCGTCCTGCAGGTCGACAAGCAGGGCGGGGGCCCGGCCCGCATCCTCTCCGGCGACCTGATCCTGCGCCACTACCTGTCGGACATGCGCGCGAACGATGGCGGCCGGGCCTTCTTCTTCGGCCTCGGCGCCGGCCTCAGCCACGCCGACTGGCGCACGCCGGCGGCGTCGGCGCAGGGTTCGCCGACGGTGGGCTCGGCCGACGCGCCCACCTTCCTGGCCGAGTTCGGCCTCGAATGGAACCTCGATCCCGCGCTGGTCTTGATGGGCAAGGGACAGTATCGTCTCTACGACCGCGACGGACACGATCTGTCGGGCTGGACGCTCCAGGCCGGGGCCGGCTTGCCGCTGCCCTTCTGACGCGCCGCCCAGCCGTCGCCTGCACCAACCCCTGCCAGCGAGGTCGTTCGATGCGACGAGGACGCGCCTGCCGGGCATGGCTGCTCGGCATCCTGGCCACCGTGGCCGTGACCGCCGGCGCCCAGCCGGAACTCACGTACGAGGAGTACCGATCCATCGCCCGGTCCAGCATCCAGCTCCTGCACTGCGCGATGTACGAGCCGCTGGACGGCGAGGTCGGCATGATGATGGTGCTCGCCGACCGGTTCGGGAAGCTGAACGCGTACCGGCTGTTGCCGGGCAACCAGCGCGAACGGGTCTGGTCGAGCCGCAACCTCGACGGCGCGGCCGAGGAGGTGCTCATCGCCGACCTCGAGGGCGACGGCCTCGAGGATCACATCGTCTGCCGGACGCGACGGCGCATCTACGTCTTCCGGCTCGAGGATTTCTTCAACAGCTTCGAGTCCCAGCCCAACGACTACACGGACATCCGCGCCTTCGCGATCGGCAACGTGGACAGCGATCCTGCGGCCGAGATCGTGATCAACGCCGACGACAAGCTGCACTACGTCGACGGGCTGAGCTTCACGCGGGAGTTCACCAGCCTGAACGACTACGAGGCCACGCGCATGCGCGTCGGCGACGTGACCGGCGACAACGTCGCCGACATCGTGCTGAACACCGGACAGGTGATCGAGGCGTCGACCGGCGAGATCATCTGGGAGGACGAGGTGTTCGGCAGCCGCCTCGAGCTCTTCGATCTCGACGGCGATGGCGTCCTCGAGGTCATGACCGAGAGCGATGGCCTGCCGTTCCGCGTCTGGGACGTGGACTTCAAGCAGGAGAAGCGGTTCTAGCCCGGACGGCGGACCGGGCCATGACGGACGGCCGGTGACAACGGAGAGAACGGAGAAGGGCATGGGTCTGGCGAGGCGATGGGCGGTCCTGATGATCGCGGGGCTGGTCGTCATGGTGGCGTGCGGCGAGGACGACGGCGACGTCGCCGGGCCGCCCGCGGGCGGATTCGAGCTCACCCTGACCATCGTCACCCCCGACGGGGATCCGGTGGCCGGTGTGGATGTGGGATCGACACCGGCCATGCCGGAGTGGGTGTTTCCCTGGGGGCCGGAGCGAGCGAGCCGCAGTCGTCTCGCGATCCCCTTCCAGCTCGCCGACCCCTGCTCGGTGACCGTCGCGATCACCGACGTCACCGCCGCGGTGGTCTGCACGCTGATCCATGCGGACCTTCCCGCCGGGCGGCACACGGTCCTCTGGACGGGCCGCGACCAGGACGACGGGCGCCAGCCGCCCGGTCTCTATCACGTCGAGTTCCGCGCCCGGAGTGCGGACGGTGCGACGGAGGTCACCTCTCGCAGGTCGGTGCTCCATGCGGCCCTGGACACCGACTGGTGGTCGTGGGGAACGACCGATGCCGACGGTCTTGTGACCGTGACCGATCGGCGCCTGGTCCCGGCCTTCTGGCAGCCGGATTCGCTCGTCGCCGTCGACGAGGGCGGGAATGAGCTCGGGGTGTTCGCGCTGACGACCGAGACCTGGCTCACGCTGTCCGATGGTGAGACGTTCCAGTGGCAGGTCGTCGATGCCGTCGATGGGCCGCAGGAGGTCCAGGTCGTCTGGGATCCCGGGAACGCGGCGGCGCCGCGCGCGGTCGCGACCGACCGCTCACCGGCGCGAGGCGGGGATCCCGAGGTTCCGTACCAGCTCGGCCTGCCGCTCCCCAATCCGTTCAACTGACGGTCCCCGGGGATCCGCCGGGGTGAAACGAGGCCGGCGTCAGGTCGACGCCGGCCCGTGATGCCACCGAGTTACGTCGATCACTTCACGCTCTGCATGATCCCCAGGATCTCCTCCGGCCCCTTGTAGCCGTTGAACGACTTGCCGAACTGGATGTTGCCGTCGCTGTCGATCAACGAGACGGTCGGCAGGCCCGGCACCCGGAATCGCTCCTTCACCGCGGCCATGTCGTCGTCGTCGGGCTTGGTGGCGTCGACCTTGATCGTGACGTAGCGCAGGCTCTCCTCGACGACCTCGGGCTGGTTCCAGACCGTCTTGTCGAGCTTCTTGCAGTAGGCGCACCAGGTGGCCCAGAAGTCGATGATCACCGGCTTGTCGGCGGCCCTGGCCTCGGCGATCTTGCCGTCGATGAAGTCCATCACGTTCTCGCCCGTGTGGACGACCTCCCACTGGACCTTCTCGGGCAGCGGCGCGGCCGCGGTCTGCAGCGTGCCGCCACCGGGGCCCGTGGCCGCGACCATCGGCTGCGGCACCACGGTCGGCTGGGGCATGAGCTGCGGAACCACCTGCTTGCCCATCAGCCAGATGCCCACCAGGAGCGCGAGGATGCCCAGGCCCTTGCGGGTCCGCTCCCACCAGTCGCTCTCGGCGGACAGGCGATCGAAGGCGCCGAGGAACACGGCGACCATGATCGTCACGGCGCCGAGCAGGGGATAGAAGACCGCCTCGGGCAGGACCAGCGGCGGCCGCACGAAGAAGAATGCCATGTAGAGCAGCAAGAGGCCCATGCCGCGCTTGACGTTCTCCATCCAGCCCCCCGACTGGGGCATGCTGCTCAGGAGCGACGGGAAGGTCCCGACGGCCACGAGCAGGGCGCTCAGGCCCAGGCCGAAGATGAACAGCGACCAGAAGCCGAGGAACACGCTGCCCGTGGTGCCCACCCACACCAGCAGCGCGGCCAGGAAC
>WJIQ01000078.1 GCA_014730255.1 bacterium
TAGAACAGCTCGCTGAGGGCCGCCTGGTCGAGGTCGTCGCGGACGCGCATGAGGGAGAACTCGAAGAACCCGGCCATGGGCGGCGGCAGCACGTACCACGTCTCGCCGTCGCGCTCGACGTCCACGAGCAGCGCCCGGCCCGCCAGGGCGTCGAGCTGGTGGCGGGCCGCCGCCTCGCTCACCTTCCAGACGCGAGCGGCCTTCGGCGCGGTGAACGGCTTGATGGGCAGGATTGCCAGCAGGTGCGCCTCCTGCTCGGACATGAGCAGAGCCAGGATGCGGTCCAGCAGCTGCGACGGCGGGGCGCCCTGGGGCGCGCGGTTGAGGCGCTCGGTGAGCTGATCGTAGCCGGAGCGGACGGTGCGGTGAGCCATGGGCGCTCCTCGTCGGCGGAAGGTCTCGCGGGCGGGGTGGCAGGCCACCCCTGGCGAGGATAACGCGTTCCGGCGTCCAGGTCGAGCGCCGGTCGATCCGGCGATGCCGCGCGACCGCTTCTATTCGACGTCCGGATGCCGTACCATCATGGCATGCCCCACCCGCGTCCTCGCTCCGGGAGCCTGCCCATGATCCGTCGCCACCGCTGCTCGCCGCTCCTCGCTGTCCTCCTTCTGCTCCTTCTCGCATCCCCGCTGGCCGTCCAGGCCGTCACCGCACCGGCGCTGCAGCCCCTCGACCCCGATGCGCCCGACGCCCCGTCCTTGCGGGCCGAGATCCGCGATCACGGGCCCGACGGCCTCGACCTGCGACTCGAGCTCGGGCAGATCGCGCGCCGCGAGGTGACGGTGGCCGGGCGTGCCTGGACCGCGCTGGCGATCGACGATGGCGCCGTGCTGGGCCGCGAGGGCCGGCCGGCCATGCCGGCCTGGAGCACGCTGCTCGTGGTGCCCGACGGGGCGACGCTCACGGCCGACGGCGTGGCCTCGGACCACCGCGAGCTGGCCGATGTCGACCTCGTGCCGCTGCAAGGCGAGGAGAAGTCCGCCCCGGTCGTGGACGCCGCCTGGTACGCCTCCGACCAGCGCCTCGATCCGCCGCTGGTGACCATGGGCGAGACCGCGCGCATGGGCGGGGTGACGGTGGTGCCGGTGACCATCCAGCCGGTCGGTTACGATCCCTCCGCGCGCACGGCCACCGTGGCCACCCGGGTGGACGTGTCGCTACGCTGGCGCGGTGGCCGGGCCGCAGCCGGTCGCGTGGCTCCGGCGCAGGCCGCGGTGCTGGCCGACGCGGCGCTCAACTGGTCCGAGGTCCGCGACGCGTACGTCGGCCCCGAGGCGATCCCCGGCACGTGGCTGGTCGTGCTGCCCTTCGCCTCGGCCCAGACCCAGGTGCAGCCGCTGATCGACTGGCGCCGCCGCCAGGGCTACCACGTGGTCGTCACGGACGTGAACCAGACCGGCGCCTCGACGACCGCGATCCACGCCTACCTCCAGCAGCTCTACGACACGGTCGATCCGCCGCTGGAGTTCGTCTGCCTCGTCGGCGACGGGGCGGGCACCGTGGACGTCCCGACCTGGCGCGAGCAGCTATCGGGCTTCCACGGCGAGGGCGACCACTTCTACACCCTGCTCGACGGGAACGACCAGCTTCCCGACGTGCACGTCGGCCGCCTCAGCTGCAACAACACCAGCCAGCTGTCGATCATCGTCGACAAGATCGTCGGCTACGAGACCGACCCGCCGCGAGACGATCCGGCCTGGTTCACCCGCGGCCTGGCCGTCGGCGACCCCACCGACAGCGGCATCACGACCATCTACTGCGCACGCTGGCTGGCCGAGCAGCTCTACGGCGCGGGCTTCGATCGGGTCGACCAGGTCTTCGGCGGCGACTTCGCCACCTCCATGTACACCTCGCTGAACGCCGGACGCAGCGTCTTCGGCTACCGTGGCTTCTACGGCGTGAGCGGATTCACCGTCGGCCACGCCTCGGTCCTCGAGAACGGCGGTCGCCTCTGCTTCGCCCTGTTCCCGACCTGCGAGTCGGGCGACTGGCTGTCGACGACCGGGCGCAGCGAGGTCCTGTTGCGCAACCCCGACGGCGGCGCCATCGGCGCGATCGGCACCGCCACCCCGGGCACCCACACGCGCTACAACAACTGCTTCTTCTACGGCACCATGGACGGGCTGATCAACTCCACCGACCACCGTCAGGGCGCCGCGCTCAGCCGCGGCAAGCTCGAGCTCTGGCTCAACTATGCCGCGCACGAGCCCGACATCCCCGCCATCTGGTCGACCTGGAACACCCTCATGGGCGATCCGGCCACCGACATCTGGCTGTCCGAACCCGCCCTCCTCGACGTGGACCATCCGGTGGCCATCCCGACCCTGGCCTCGGCCCTGCCGGCGACCGTGACCAGCAGCGGCGAGCCGGTGGCCGGCGCCCTGGTCGCGGCCACCCACGGCGGCTCGTGGCGCGCGCTCGGCCGCACCGACCAGGACGGCCAGGTGCTGCTGACGCTCGATGGCGTCCCGGCCGGCGACCTCGCCCTGACGGTCACCGGCCACGGTCTGCTGCCCTACCTGGGCGACGTCGCGGTGAGCGACCAGGACCACTGGCTCGACGTCGCCGCCGTCGGCCTCGACGGCGATGGCCTCGCCAGTCCCGCCGAGCTGGTGACCATGGAGCTGACGGTCGCCAATCTGGGCCAGCAGGCGGCCAGCGGGGTCAGCGTGACGCTGACCAGCGAGACCGACTGGCTCGAGGTCGTCCAGCCCACGGCCACCGTCGGCACCATCCCGGCCGGCGGCACGGCCCCGGCCGCGGGGCTGCAGGTCCGGCTGGACCCGCGGGCGCCGCACCTGGCGCACGGGCAGCTGCGCGCGGTGATGGCCGGTGATCCGGGCACCTGGACGGCCGCAGTGACGCTGGAGGCGATGGGCAACGACGTCCAGCAGGAGCAGCTGACCTTCTCCGCCGGCACGCTCGCCCCGGGCGTGACCACCGACGTCGTGGTCGCCCTGCACAACGCCGGCGTCCTGCCGCTCGCCGACGGCCAGGCGGTGCTGCGGTCGCGGAGCCTGTGGGTGGAGATCGCCGACTCGACCGCGACGTTCGGCGACCTCGCCGCCGGCGCGA
>WJIQ01000005.1 GCA_014730255.1 bacterium
ACGCCGGACGGGGGGCCGTCCGGCGTCGCCAGATCGATCGTCGGAGCGTCGCGCCGCGCTAGCGCACGTCGTCGACGATCGCGGTGACCGCCTTGGCGAGCTCGTGCTCGTCGCGCGTCTCCTGCAGGCGCCGCTCGACCTCGTCCTCGACGTAGGCCTCCTGGGAGAAGCCCACGTAGAGCGCGTAGATGATCAGCAGCAGGATCACGGCGAATGGCAGGCCGGTCGACACCGCGGCGGTCTGCAGGGTCGCCAACCCGCCGCCGATGAGCAGCACGGCCGCCACCACGCCCTCCATGATGGCCCAGAACACGCGCTGGGGCACCGGGGAGTCGAGCTTGCCGCCCGAGGTGAGGTGGTCGACCACCAGCGAGCCGGAGTCCGACGAGGTGATGAAGAAGATCGTCACCAGCGCGATCCCGACGAGCGACAGCAGCTGCGTCACCGGCAGTTGCTCGAACATGGCGAACATGGCCGTGGCGACGTCGTTCTGCACGGCGCCGGCGATGTCCGCCGCGCCGCTGGCCTGCAGCGAGATGGCCGTGCCGCCGAAGACGGACATCCACAGGAAGGACAGCAGCGTCGGGATCAGCATCACGCCCAGGATGAACTCGCGCACCGTGCGCCCCTTGGAGACGCGTGCGATGAACATGCCCACGAAGGGCGACCAGGAGATCCACCAGGCCCAGTAGAAGACCGTCCACGAGCCCTGCCAGTTGGACTCCCAGAAGGTCTCGGTCCAGAGGCTCATCTCCGGCAGCTTGGTCAGGTAGTAGCCCATGTTCTGGGTGAAGCCGCCGAGGATGTAGATCGTCGGGCCGGCGAACAGCACGAACAGCATCAGCACCCCGGCCATGCCCATGTTGATCTCGCTCAGGCGCTTGACGCCGCCGTCGAGGCCGGCCATCACCGACACGGTGGCGAAGGCGGTGATCACGGCGATGAGGATCACCTGGGGCATGGTGCCGATGGGCATGCCGAAGAGGTAGTTCATGCCCGCGTTGACCTGCTGGACGCCCAGGCCGAGCGAGGTGGCCAGGCCGGTCAGGGTGGCCAGGACCGAGAGGACGTCGATCACGTTGCCCCAGAATCCGTAGATCTTGTTGCCGATCAGCGGATAGAAGATGGAGCGGATCGTCAGGGGCAGGCCGCGGTTGTAGGCGAAGAACGCCAGGCCGAGGCCGACGATCGCGTAGATCGCCCACGGATGCAGGCCCCAGTGGAAGTACGTGGTCGCCATGGCCGCCTGGGCGGACTCGGGCGACTCGCCCTCGACCCCGGTGAACATGGGCGACGGGCTGAGGTAATGGAAGATCGGCTCGCCGACCGCCCAGAACATCAGGCCGATGCCCATGCCCGCGCTCAGGAGCATGGCGAACCAGGCCGGCTTGGTGAACTCCGGCTGAGCGTCCTTGCCGCCGATCCGGATGTGCCCGAAGCGGCTGAAGGCAAAGAACACGGCCGCGATCACGAACACGTTGGCCGTCAGGATCAGGAACCAGCCCGAGGTGGTCGTGATGTTCTCCATGGCCGTGGCGAAGAGATCGGCCGCCTCGGCGCGGAACATCAGGGTCAGCACGATGAAGACCACGAGGATCAGGGCCGAGGCGATGGTCACCTGGGGGTGGATGTCGAAGCCGAACCCCTCCCAGTTGTCCTCGCCGGGCTCCTTCTTGTCGGCGTCGTTGA
This sequence comes from bacterium, assembly GCA_014730255.1. Lineage (GTDB taxonomy): Bacteria > Krumholzibacteriota > Krumholzibacteriia > LZORAL124-64-63 > LZORAL124-64-63 > Glo-17. Next base: position 1,690 of record WJIQ01000005.1, read on the forward strand.
AGAAGGACGCCGTGGGCCGGATCTGCAGGCCGGTGAACTTGTCGCGTTCCTTGATGGCCTTGCGGCGGGCCTCCTGTTCCACGCGCCTGAGCTTGCGCGCCAGGGCCCCCCGGGCCGACGGGTCATGCGGTCCCGGCTCCTTCGAATCGATGCGTGCATCGTCGTTCATGAATCACTCCTGCTCGTCACGGTGGTCCGGCGGGGACCACCTCCCGCAATTGATTTGCACTTTCATGATTGGGGTGCTTATAGGTTTCAACGTACCGGCCCCGAACTGTCAAGGGTGCTGGGTCATCGAACCGGCCCGAATCGGGCTGCCCAACCGCCCGATCCCGTGCTAGGCTGCGGTGATCCGTGGATCTCAAGTTTCCGGTCGGTCCGTCGATTCCGGGAGGGAGTCGCGCCGGTATTCTGGCTCCCGGAGCGCTGGCAACGGAGGTACGACCCACATGAATCCCCGTGATCCTCGCTCCGGCTCCGCCGTACCCACCGGGCACCGGGAGCCGGAGGTCGAGCTCTACCGGGCGCTCGTGATGCAATCGTCGGACTGCCTGATCGTCCACGATCTCGAGGGCTGGATCCGCGATGTCAATCCCCGGGCCTGCAAGACCTACGGATACGCGCACGACGAGCTGGTGGGCATGCACCTTCGCGTCCTCGACCCCGACTACGACGAGCGATCGGAGGGCGGGGCGATCTTCGACCGGATCGAGGCCGACGAACCGATGGTCTTCGAGGCTCGCCAGCGGACCAGAGATGGCCACGTCTTCCCGGTGGAGGTCCGGATCAGCCTGGTGCGGTTCGAGGGCGAGACCCTCGTCCAGGGGCTCTGCCGGGACATCACGCGGCGTCGCGAGTCCGAGCAGCGGCTGCGTGAGAGTGAGGAACGGTTCCGGCTGCTACTGAACGACGTCGAGATGGTCGCGATCCAGGGCTACGCCCCGGACGGCACGACGCAGTACTGGAACGAGGGGTCACGGCGGCTGTACGGGTACACGCCGGAGGAGGCGCTCGGCTCCAATCTGCTGGACCTGATCATCCCCGAACCGATGCACGACGAGGTGCGGGGAGCCCTGGCCGCGATGGCTCGCACCGGCCGTCCGATCCCGTCCTCGGAGCTGCTGCTGCGCCACAAGGACGGCTCCTCGGTGGAGGTCTATTCCTGCCACAGCGTGCTGCAGCGACCGGGCCATCGTCCGGAGCTGTTCTGCATCGATATCGACCTCGGAGAGATCAATCGCGGCAAGCGCGAGCGCGAGCGGCTGCAGACCGAGCTCATGCAGGCGCAGAAGATGGAATCGGTGGGGCGTCTGGCCGGTGGCGTGGCGCACGATTTCAACAACATGCTCAACGTCATTCTCGGCCACACGGAGATGCTGCTGGACGATCTCGGCGAGGAGTCGCACACGCGCGCGGGGCTCGAGGAGATCCGTCAGGCCGCCGGCCGATCGGCCGAGCTGACTCGCCAGTTGCTGGCCTTCGCGAGGCGGCAGACCGTCGCGCCCCGTCTGCTCGACCTGAACGCCTCGGTCGAGGCGATGCTCACGATGCTGCGCCGGCTGATCGGCGAGGACATCGAGCTCTGCTGGCGGCCGTCGCCATCGCTCGATCCGGTCGAGATGGACCCCGTCCAGCTCGATCAGCTGCTCGCCAACCTCGTGGTCAACGGCCGCGATGCCATCGGTCGCGGGAAGGGGCGCGTGGTGATCGAGACCGGGACGGCCGAGCTGGACGAGGCCTCCTGTGCCAGGCGCGCCGGGGCCGCGCCCGGATCGTACGTCGTGCTCTCGGTCTCCGACGACGGCCATGGCATCGACGAGCGCGATCTGCCGCACATCTTCGAACCCTTCTACACGACCAAGAAGGCCGGTGAGGGGACCGGGCTCGGCCTGGCGACGGTCTATGGCGTGGTCAAGCAGAACGACGGCTTCGTCGGCGTCGAGAGCGAGCTCGGGGCCGGGACGACGGTCCGGGTCCATCTTCCCGCCCGGGCCGGTGCGACCGCGACGCCGCCGCGGGAGGCGCCCGCCGAGGTCCCGGTGTCGGTGCGGGGGGAGACGGTCCTGCTGGTCGAGGACGAACCGGCGATCCTCGAGCTCGGCGAGCGGCTCCTCACCAGCCTCGGGTACGAGGTGCTGGCGGCCGCCTCGCCGGGGGAGGCGATCCGGGTCGCCCGGGAGCACGATGGGCCGATCCCTCTGCTGATCACCGACGTGGTGATACCGGAGATGAATGGCCAGGAGCTGTCCGAGAATCTCCGCGAGGGACGACCGGACCTCGTGACCGTCTTCATGTCCGGCTACACGACCGACGCCATCGCCCACCGCGGCGTGCTCGACGACGGCGTCCGGTTCCTGCAGAAGCCGTTCTCGCGCCGGGACCTCGCCGTCCGCGTCCAGGAGGCCCTCGAGGGCAGGTAGCCGGCCGGGCCTCCCACGGAGCATCTGTTCCGGTTCGACGGCCGCCCACTGGACGCGCCGCCCCATCCGTTGTATGCTCCAGGGACCGGTCGCTGCCCGCAGTTCCGGCACCGGCGCCTTCGCAGCAGGGCAACAACCTCAGCGAAGGAGTGCGGCCATGCCGTGCGAGAAACTGCTCGATTACCTCGACGAGAACCTGATCGACTACGATCTCCTGCGGCATCCGCAGGCCTACGC
>WJIQ01000367.1 GCA_014730255.1 bacterium
ACAGCGCCGCCAGGCCGATCACGACGGTCAGCTGGATGTCGATCATCGTGCTGCGGGGCATCGCGCCGTCGGGCCTGCCGCTTGCATCGTAGCTGGCGGCCACCTGGTCGGGCAGGACCGTGGAGTAGCCGAGGGCGTGGGCGAGGCCGAGGGCGACGGACAGAGCAAAAGCCAGGATGGCGATCTGGCGGCAATTCATCGGGCGATCTCCAGTGCCGAGGGCACGTCGGGGGGACGATCGCGGTCGATACCCGGCCGGCGCGGCGATTGTTCCCGATCGGTCGGACCAGCGTGCGCGGGGCGACGCGGGATCGGCCCGCCCCGCCGCCGATCCCTGCCGGATTGACCCGCCCCGGCCGCGCCGATATCCTTGGCCGGTTGTCGACACGCGACCCCGGCGGGAGAGGCCCGACCCGATGGCCAAGGCCAGCACCCATTACGTCTGCAGCGACTGCGGCCACACCGAGGTGCGCTGGTACGGGCGCTGCCCCTCGTGCCAGGCGTTCGGCACGCTGAGCGAGTTCCGCGAGGCGAAGGCCCGCCAGGGCTACCGCTCCGGTGGCGGGCAGGTCGCCGAGCCGGCGGCCGCGCCCGTGCCGCTGGGCGAGATCGACACCGTCCATGCCGCGCGCCTGCCCGTCGAGCCGGACGAGATCGCCCAGGTCCTCGGCGGCGGGCTGGTCGAGGGGTCGGTCGTGCTGCTGGGCGGCGAGCCGGGCGTGGGCAAGTCGACGCTGCTGACCGGGCTCGCCCTGGGCTGGATGCGCGCGGGGGTGCGCGTGCTGTACGTCGCGGGCGAGGAGTCGCCGGCGCAGGTCCGCCTGCGCGCCGAGCGGCTGGGGTTCGACCCCGCTGGCGAGGGCGGCTTCGAGGTGATCGCCGAGACCGGCCTCGAGGCGCTGCTGCGCGCGCTCGGCACCGCGCTCGACGACCGGGACGGCCCCGCGGTGATCATCGCCGACTCGGTGCAGACCCTGCACAGCGAGACGGCCGACAGCCTGCCCGGCACGCCCACGCAGATCCGCACCTGCGGCGGCGGCCTGGCCGACTTCGCGCGGCGGCGGCACTGTCCGGTCTTCCTGGTGGGTCACGTGACCAAGACGGGCGACCTCGCCGGCCCCAAGGTGCTCGAGCACATGGTCGACACCGTGCTCTACTTCGAGGGCACCGGCGGCGGGTCGATCCGCATGGTGCGCGCGGTGAAGAACCGGTTCGGGACCACGGGCGAGCTGGCGGTGCTGGAGATGCGCGCCGACGGCCTGGTGCCCGTCGCCGACGCCGGGGCCCTGTTCCTGGGCGACGACGTCGGGCGCGAGCCGGGCGCGGCGGTGTGCGCGGTGCGCAACGGGTCGCGCACGTTCCTGGTCGAGGTGCAGGCGCTGGTCGCCCCGACGCGGTACGGCACGCCGCAGCGCGTGGTGCAGGGCGTGGACTCCAAGCGCGTGGCCCTGCTGGCGGCGATCCTCGAGAAGCGGGCGGGGCTGGACCTCGCCGGCTGCGACGTGTTCGTCAAGGTGGCCGGCGGCGCGCGGCTCGACGATCCGGCCGCCGACCTCGCGGTGCTGGTGGCCCTGGCCTCGAGCCTGCGCGAGCGGCCCCTGCCCGCGGGCACGCTGGTGCTGGGCGAGGTGGGCCTGACCGGTGCCGTGCGACCGGCCGCGGCCGAGAGCGAGCGGCTGCGCGAGGCGGCGCGGCACGGGTTCCGCCGGGCGGTGTGCGCCGCGGGCGGCAACGCCGAGCCGGTGGTCGGCCTCGTGGTGGTCGCCGCGACGAGCGTGGAGGAGGCGGTGGCGCTCGCGATGGCGCCGCACGCCGAGACCGAGAGGGGATGACGCGATGCGCGAGCCCAGGGGTTCCGAGAATCCGGCTGCCGAGAATCCAGGGGCCGAAACCCCGGCCGCCGAGACCCCGCTGCACCTGGTGGTCCTGGCCGGCGGCCAGTCGACCCGTGCGCGGCGCAGCGACACCACCGCGCCCAAGCAGTTCCGCGACGCGGGCCGGGGCATGCTCTTCCTGCACGCGATCCGCGAGCTGATCCAGGCGCCGGGCGTGCGGCTGGTGGTGGTCGTGGTGCCCGAGCCCTGGCGGCCGACGGCCGAGCGCGGCCTCGCCGGCGCCGACCTCGGCGTGCCATGGACGCTGGCGACGGCGGGCGCCCATCGCACCGCCTCGGCCTGGAGCGCGCTACGTGCGCTGGCGCACATGCCGGAGGACGCCCGGCCGCGCGAGCACGACCTGGTGGCGATCCACGACGCGGCGCGGCCGTTCGCGAGCCGGCATCTGCTGGCGCGGCTGGCCCGGGTGGCGTCGCGGCGCCAGGCGGCGATCCCCGCCGTGCCGGTCGCCGACACCATCGTCCAGATCGCCCCGGGCGAGACCGGTTCGTTGGAGGAGCGGCCGGTGGCCTCGTACCTGGCGCGCGAGGAGCTGGCGGCGGTGCAGACCCCGCAGGTGGCGCGCTGGGCCGACCTGCACGCGGCCCACGCCTGGGCCGCGGCCGAGGGGCGCAGCTTCACCGACGACGGCGGCCTGCTCGCCGTGCGCGGGGTGCCGCCGGTGGTGGTGATGGGCGAGGCGGGCAACTGGAAGATCACCACGGAGCAGGACTGGCAGCGGGCGGCCGACCAGCTGCGGCGCAGGTCGGAGGTGTAAAGACTGGCCCCGGGGCGTCACTCATGCGTATAATATGGAATTGAAACCGTCTTGTTTACGCCTGCAGGAGTGACACCATGAACTCGACCCTCGCCACCCGCCGCACCGTCCTGATCGCGGCCCTGGCCCTGCTCGTGGCCTCGGCCGCCTCGGCCCAGTTCATCCAGTTCCCGCGCATCGGCGTCTCGGCCGCCCCGGATCGCTACGAGCCGTCGATCGACGTGCACGGCGACGAGATCTTCGAGATGTACATCGTGGCCCTGCCGCCCGACGGCGAGCCGCTCCTGCAGCACGACTACGGCACGTTCCACTGGTGGCTGCTCGAGGCCTGCTGCGGCGGCGCCGCCGAGCTGATCGACCAGGAGTTCAATCCGGAGCTCGAGCACGAGGGGTCGGTCTACGCGGGCGTGATCACCAGCTCGGAGGAGTGCATGGACGGCGAGGCCGTCCTGCTGTGCACGCTCCGCCTGCAGATGGTGGTCGACGAGCCCGGCCAGTACTTCGTCATGGGCGGACCCATGGCCCTGTCGCAGACCTGCGACGGCGAGGACGTGGTGATGACCGACCTGGTGACGTCGGTCAACTACATCAACGACGCCACGCCGGTCGAGCAGACGAGCCTGACCGAGGTCAAGGCGCTGTTCGAGTAGCGTCGGGGCGCTGGACCACGACATCGACCATGAGAAAGGGTCCCCCGGGGGACCCTTTCTCATTCCAGCCGCACGTGGTCCAGGTGGATCGTCCGCGGTTCGGGCAGGCGGGTGGCGAAGATGAAGACCTGCAGGACGTCGCTCATGTCCATCTCGCGGCCGGCGGGGGCGGTGCGGACGGACGCGAGCGGCACCTCGACGTGGGTCCAGCCGGGCCGGGCGATGATCCGCGTGTTGAAGCGGTCCTCGGAGCGCTGGTCATGGACGCGGTCGTTGATCCGCAGCGTGAGCTTCAGGGCCGTGGTGTCGGGGTTGTGCACCTCGAAGAGGAGGCGGTCGTATCCGCGCCAGTCATGCGGCAGGCGCATCGTGCCCGTTCCGGAGTAGGTGTCGGTCCCCAGCCGCACCGCCAGGCAGGCCCGGCCGTGGGCGGCCACCGTGTCGGTGAGCGCCACGTCGCCCGACCAGCGGGCCACCTCGCCAGGGTGCTCCAGCTCGGCGATCACGGGCAACTGCCCCTGGATCGCCCAGTGCGTCCGCGCCACCTGGCCGATGATCACCAGCTCCCAGGCGAACAGCCCGCACCAGAGGACCAGGGCCGCACGGCGCGCGGCAGCCGGCCCGCCGCCCGCCACGAACCACGCCCCCAGCACGCCCAGGTGGTTGCGCCAGACGTCGTGCCAGCCCGGCTCGCGGCCGACCCCGTTCTGGGCCGCCTCGACC
>WJIQ01000368.1 GCA_014730255.1 bacterium
AGGTCGCCTCCAGGGTTTGAGCTTCTTGTTGAGAGTTGGTATCATTTGCAGATCTCACGAGGTCAGCACCATCCAGGGCCCGCACCCTCTTCCCCCGAGCCACCAAGAGGACGCCCCATGCGCTTCAGTACCGTCTTGCTCATCTCCGGCGCGCTGCTCACCGCGGTCGCTGGTTCCGTCTCCGCCGGCACGCTCACGCCCGGCATGGAGACCTACCTGGCCAACAAGGCCGACCCCGACCCCTTCCACACCCTCCTGATCCTCGAGGACCGCGTCGACATCAAGGCCCTCGACTGGGAGCTGCACGAGCGGCGCGCGAGCTTCGCCGAGCGCCACTACGAGGTGATCACGACCCTGCAGGACCACGCCGCCCGCACCCAGGGCAGCCTGCTCGCCGACCTCGAGGTGCGGCGGCAGCTCGGCGAGGTCGACGACTACCAGGCGTTCTGGATCACCAACGCCGTGTTCGTCACCAGCAAGAGCGAGGACGTGATCCGCGAGCTCGCCGCGCGCAGCGACGTCGACGTCGCCGAGTCGCCGCTGGTGATCGAGCTGATCACGCCGACCACGCAGGAGCCCGCCGGCGACACGCGCGGCATCGGCATCATCCCCAGCCTGGTCAACCTGGGCGCCCGGCGCGTCTGGAGCGACCTGCGCATCAACGGCAACGGGTCGATCGTCGCCAACCTCGACACCGGCGTCGACGGCAACCACGTCGCCCTGCGCGACCGCTGGCGCGGCAACCACGCCCCGCCGGAGGAGTGCTGGCTCGACTTCGTGGGCGGCTTCAACGACCCGCCCGTCGACAGCCAGACCCACGGCACCCACACCATGGGCACCATCTGCGGCCTGGCGCCCGACGACACCATCGGCGTCGCGCCGGGCGCGGAGTGGATCGCCGCCAACACCATCGTCGGCGGAAACCTCGGCAACCAGGTCCTGGCGACCATGCAGTGGCTGGCCGACCCCGACGGCGATCCGGCGACCAGCGACGAGGTCCCCGACGTGGCCAACAACAGCTGGGGCGTGAACGAGAACTTCGGCTACCCCGACTGCTACAGCGGCTGGTGGGACGCCATCGACGCCTGCGAGGCCGCCGGCGTGATGCACGTCTGGTCGGCCGGCAACGAGGGCCCGGGGGCGAGCACCGTGCGCTCGCCCGCTGATCGCGCGACCACCCCGTACGACAGCTTCTCGGTGGGCAGCACCCTCACCGGCCCGCCCTACAGCCTGGCCTTCGACTCGAGCCGTGGTCCGGCCGGCCCCGATTGCGGACCGGCCGACAACCTGATCAAGCCCGAGGTCTCCGCGCCCGGCGTGGGCGTCTACAGCAGCGTGCCCGGCAACGGTTACGCCTATTACAGCGGCACCTCGATGGCCGCCCCGCACGTCGCGGGCGCCGTGGCGCTCATGCGCTCGGCCAACCCCGATCTCGACGTGATCACCATGAAGCAGATCCTCATGGACACGGTGAACGACCTCGGCGTTCCCGGCGAGGACAACCTCTTCGGCCACGGCATCATCGACATCTACGCCGCGGTCGAGGCCGCGATGTCGGGCTACGGCGTGGTCGACGGCACCGTGGTCGACGACACCACCGGCGAGCCCATCGAGGGCGCCAGGGTGAGCGTCGACACCGGCAGCCAGACCGACGTGACCGACGCCGACGGCCATTTCCGCCTGAGCCTGCCCGAGGGGACGACCACCGTGCTGGTCTCGCAGTTCGGGTACGAGGACCTCGCCGAGGTGTTCGAGGTGCCCGGTGGCGGCGAGCTCGAGCCCGAGCTGCGCCTGGTGCCGCAGCCGTCGGTCGTGCTCTCGGGCACGGTCTACGGTCCCGGCGAGTCGTTCCCCGGCGCGATCCCCACCTCCGGTGCGATCGTGCAGCTGGCCGACACCCCGCTGCCGTCGGTGACGACCGATGCGACCGGCGCCTGGTCGATCACCGCCCCGCGTGATGCGAGCTACACCGTCCGCGCGAGCCTCTCCGGCAGCGGCGCCTGCGTCGTCGACCTGCCGGCCACCGGCGACCTGGTGGCCGACCTCTACCTGCGCGCCGAGGCCAGCGACGGCTTCGAGTCGGGCACGCTCGACGCGCTGGCCTGGGATCCGTCCGGCGCGGCCCTCTGGGAGGCGACCGACGTCGATGCGGCCGAGGGCAGCTTCTCCGCGCGCAGCGGCGAGCTGGGCGGCAACGAGACCTCGATCCTCAATCTCGACGTGACGCTCGACGAGGCCGGCCCGATGACCTTCTGGATCAAGACGACGGGCAGCGGCTCGCTCGCGTTCTGGGACGGGTTCGCGACCATCGAGACCTGGTCCGGCCAGTCGAGCTGGCTGCAGTACACCTACCAGGCCCCGGCCGGCGAGCACACCTTCCGCTGGCGCTACAGCACGACCAGCAGCGGTGGCGGCACCGGTGATCGCGGCTACCTCGATCACGTGGTGCTGCCCGGCGGCGAGCCGGCCGCGCCGCGGGTCGTGCCGGCCCCGGTGCCGGTCGCGGTCGAGGTGCCCCTCGCCGGTTCGGTGGAGGCCACGCTGCTGATCACCAACCAGGGCGTGCTCGATCTCGACTGGACGCTCGCCGAGGAGCTGCCGTACATCGCGGCCGACCAGCTGAGCGGGACGACCGCGGCCGGCGGGTTCACCGCGGTCGGTCTGACCTGCGAGGCGGCCGACCTGCCCGAGGGCACGCACCAGTTCGATCTCACGCTCGTGAGCAACGACCCGGACAACGCCACGATCGACGTGCCGGTCGTGCTCGAGGTCGGCGACACGTCGACCGCCGTGGACGAGCTGCCCGGAGCGGTGACCCTGGTGGGTGCGATCCCCAATCCGTTCAACCCGATGACCACCGTGCGCTACGCCCTGCCCGCATCGCAGCGGGTCAGCCTGCGCGTCTACGACGTCCAGGGGCGCCTGGTGCGCGAGCTGGTCGACGGCATCGTGCCGGCCGGGACGAACGAGGCCCGCTGGGACGGCCGCGACCGCCACGGACGTTCGGTGGCCAGCGGGACCTACTTCGCGCGCCTGGTCGCCGGTGGCGTGTCGCAGGTCGAGAGCATGGTCCTCGTGCGGTAGTCGTCACGACGACGGTCCGCTCGTGCACCGCCGGCGCCTCCCTGGGCGCCGGCGGTGCTCGTGTCGGCAGGTTGCCGAGGTCGATCCTCGCGTCTACGGTGGGCGCAACCAAGGAGGTCACGATGTCCGAGACGCTCGCTCCCCAGACCGCCCTCGTCACCGGCGCCGGCCGCGGGATCGGCCGCGCCATCGCCGAGCACCTCGCCGCGTGCGGCATGAAGGTGGCCGTCGCCTCGCGGACCGAGGCGCAGGTCCGAGAGGTCGCCGACGCCATCGGTCAGGCCGGAGGCGAGGCGCTGCCGCTGACCATCGACGTGCTCGATCTCGAGTCGATGCAGGCGGCCGTCTCGCGGGTGCTGGACACCTGGGGCCGCCTCGACCTGCTGGTCAACAACGCCGGCTCGCTGGCGGCGATGGGCCCGTCCTGGGACACCGACCCGGAGGCCTGGGCGCAGGACATCACCGTGAACGTCGTCGGCCTGTACCACGGCTGCCGTGCGGCGATCCCGGTCATGATCGAGGCCGGCCGTGGCCGCGTGGTGAACATGGTCGGTGGCGGTACGTGGGGACCGTTCCCCAATGCCTCGGCCTACGCCAGCAGCAAGTCGGCGGTCATGCGGTTCACCGAGAACCTGGCCGTCGAGCTGGACGATCAGGACGCACCGGTGCGCGCGTTCGCCATGACGCCCGGCCTGGTGCGCACCGAGATGACCCGGCAGTTCCTCGAGTCCGGGCCCGGGCAGCGCTGGATGAAGCACGTCGCGGCGTTCCTCGAGCGGGGCGACGACGTGCCGCCGGATCTGGCCGCCCGCCTGGTGGCCGCCATCGCCGCCGGTCGGCTCGATGCCTACCACGGCCGGTTCCTCTCCGCGCCGGAGGATGCCGACCAGGTCGAGGCGCTCGCCACGCGGGGGACCGAACTCGGCGATGATCCCGATCTGAGGCGGCTGCGCATCTCCGGCTGGCAGCGCTGAACCGACCCGATCCGGCCCGCACGGCGCTCGACGGGGTCGGGGTCGACGACGACCGGGTCGCGACCGGCCGGACGGTGCGGACGTGGCGGAAAACGGTGAACGGACCGATGCTCTGCGCAGTGCCCGCGAGCGCCGAACTGCGCGCCGTCGTGCACCGATCCGGAACCGAGCCAACGCCACCAGCGACCGACGTCCAGACCATGCCGCCCGTCGTCTCCGATCACACCGCGAACGCTCCGCGTGAGCGACTGCGCCGCGGCACCACCGTCGTGGCCGCCGTCCTGGTCGCGTTCGTCGGCCTGCTCGGCGCCTGCGCGGGGCCGGAGGTGCGCACGTCGCCGCCGGTGCCGCCTCCGGCCGCGTTCACCGGCACGGGCGCCGTCGAGCCGCCGACGCGCTGGTGGACCGCGTTCGGCGACGCCCGGCTCGACACCCTGGTGGCGCGGGCGCTGCGCGAGAACCTCGACCTGCTGACCGCCTGGGAGCGGATCCGCGAGGCCCGGGCGGCGGCCCGCATGGTGGGCGCGCCCCGGTACCCCGACCTCGAGGCCACCGCCGACGCCGGGATCGCCCGCCCCTCGGTCGACGAGGATGGCACCCTGGAGCTCGGCCTGGTGGCCGGGTACGAGATCGATCTCTTCGGCCGCATCGGCTCGCGTGCGGCGGCCGAGCGATTCCGCGCCGAGGCCACGGCCGCCGACGCCCGCGCGACCGCGCTCACCCTGTCGGCCGAGGTGACCCGGACCTGGTACCAGCTCGTCGAGGCCCGGGCGGCGGCCGACCTGGTCCAGCGGCAGATCGACACCAACACCAAGGCGCTCGCGCTGCTCGAGGCCCGCTTCGGCACCGGCCAGGTCCGGCGGGCGGACATCCTGCGGCAACGCCGTCTCCTCGAGCAGACGCGCGAGCGGTCGCTGGCGATCGAGGCCGAGCAGGGCGTGCTCGCGCATCGAATGGCCGTCCTGCTCGGCCGGTCGCCGACGGCCGGGGTCGCCGATCCCGGAAAGGGATTGCCGGAGCCGCCTCCTCTGCCCGCCACCGGACTGCCCGCCGACCTGATCCAGCGCCGGCCGGACGTCCAGCGGGCATTCCTGGAGCTGCAGGCGGCCGACCAGGATCTGGCCGCCGCCGTCGCCAGCCGCTATCCGCGTCTGTCGATCACCGCGTCGGTGAGCACGTCGTCCGCCGGCGCGGACGACCTGTTCGACGACTGGCTGCGCTCGCTCGCCGGCAACCTGCTCGCGCCGCTCTTCAAGGGCGGCGAGCTGAGCGCCGAGGTCGACCGCGCCGAGGCCCGCCGCGAGCAGCGGTTCTACGCCTACGGCCAGGCCGTGCTGCAGGCCATCCGCGAGGTCGAGGATGCTCTGCTGCGCGAGCGGGTCCAGCGCGAACGCATCGCCAGCCTGGCCGTGCAGGTCGACTACGCCGAGCAGACCCATCGTCGGCTGCGCGTGGAGTTCTTCAACGGCGTCGTCGATTTCCTGGACGTCCTGACCGCGCTGGTCGACTTGCAGCGCCTCGAGCGCGACCTGCTCGCCGCACGGCTGGCCCTGCTGGAGGATCGCATCGCCCTCTACCGTGCGCTCGCCGGCGGTCTCGAGGACGACCCGCTCGTGACCCGTCGAACCGGAGGATGAGGCCCGACATGCACGACCATCACGACACCAGTCCGGCGGACAGGACGAGGACGCGCCCGGGGTGGCGGCGCACGCTGGCCATCTGCCTGGCGATCGCGGCCGCCGGGGCGGCGACCATCGCGGTCGTCTTCGCCACCGAGCCGACGGCGAAGCGCTCGGGCGCGGTGCGGCAGACCCCGATGCTCGTCGACGTCGTCGAGGTCGCGCGCGGCACGCACCGTCCGACCCTGGTGGCCAT
>WJIQ01000079.1 GCA_014730255.1 bacterium
AGGGTCCGGGCCTCGCACTCGGCGGGCGGGAAATTGGCCGGCACCTTGAAGACCGTCGCGTCGACGCCGGCCTCGTCGAGCAGCGTCCAGAACGCCGTGCCGTGGCGGCGATTGATCACCGTCGGCTCGCCGCGCGGGAGCCGGTACTCGCCCACCGACCAGTGATCGGTCGGCGGGCGCACCTCGCTGCCCGAGAGGTAGGGCAGCGGGCCGGACGGGTCGCGATGGATGAAGTCGTAGATGCCGTGGCCTCCGGGGTTCATGCCCGTGATGAAGGTGGACCAGGCCACCGGCGACTGCGGCGGCATGGTGGTGCCCAGCTCGCGCAGATCCCAGCCGGCGTCCACCAGGCGATCGATGGTGGGCATGACGCCGGATGCGCGGTACTCGGCGAGCAGGTCGGGATCGAGACCGTCCAGCCCGAGCACGAGCACCTTCTCGGCGACGGCCGGACTCGCGAGCACGAGCAGGATCGGGATCAGGTGCAGAACGAGCCAGCGTCTCATGGTCAGTACCCCAGGGCGCGCAGCTTGCGCCGCTCCTCGTCGCTCATCTCGACCGGCGCCTCGCGGCGTCCGGCGTGCAGAACCTCGGCCAGGCGGGCCTCGTCGGCCAGCGCCTCGTCGAGCCGCTCGCGCAGGGCGGCGACGACCCCCGGGTGCTCGTCCTGCACGTCTCGCCGCTCGCGCGGGTCGCGGTCCAGATCGTAGAGTCCGAGCACGGTGTCGCAGCGGGCGGGCGCGAAGGTGCCGGCGCAGCCGGTGGTGTCGGTCATCGCGACGAGCGACCACCAGGTGTCGTCCTGCATCGCCACGAGCGCCGAGGGCTCGAGCGCGAGACCTCGCCGGTGCCCGTCGATGAGGAAGTCGCGCTCGGGGAAGAAGCCGCGGGGCTCGCTCATCAGCGGCCGCAGCGACAGGCCCTGCATCGGCACGTCGGCCTCGACGCCGGCGTAGTCGAGGATCGTGGGCGCCAGGTCGAGCAGGCTGACCGGCGTGAAGACGAACTGGCCGCGGGGCAGGACGCCGGGCCAGACGATCACCAGCGGCACGTCGCGCACCTCGTTGTACGGCGAGTCGTGCAGGTAGCCGCCGTGCTCGCCGATCTCCTCGCCGTGGTCGGCCGTCACGATGAGCATGGTGTCCTCGGCCAGGCCGCGCGCGCGCAGCTCGGCGAGCACCGGGCCGAGGTGAGCGCGGTCGAGGGAGTAGATCGAGGCATGGTAGGCCCGGCGCAGGAATCCGGGGTCGTAGGCGGCGAGGTCCCAGCGCCCGTCGTCGGTGACGGCGACCTCGGGGTACGGGTCGCGGATGCCGTGGTAGTGGCGGTCGATCCCGCGCATGGTCCAGTAGGGCAGCAGGTAGTCGAAGCCCACGGGCACGGTGTGGACGTCCATGAAGTGGAAGAAGAGGAAGAGCGGCGTGCCGGCGGCGGTGTCGGCGAACGTCCAGTCGCGCGTCCAGGCGGTGCTCGGCGCGAAGATCTCCTGGAAGCGGTATTGCGCCATGCCGCGGTCGAAGCCGAAGCGTGGCTCGAGCCAGTGGTTGTTGGCGGGGAAGCCCGCGCAGGTCCAGCCCTCGGCGGTGAGCCGCTCGGCCAGCAGCGGGATGTGACCGGGCACGGCATGCTCGACCCCGGTCCGCACCGCCCCGGGCGACAGGCCGGTGAACATGGCCACGTGCGCCGGCAGCGTCCAGCCCATGGGCGTGGTGCAGCGCAGGAACGTCACGCCCTCGCTCACCAGGGAGTCGAGGGTGGCCGTGGCCAGCGGCCCCCGGTTGCCGTACGCGGGCAGGTCGGCCTGGCGCAGGGTGTCGCAGGAGATGAGGATCACCCGGCGCAGCGGCGGCCCGGCGGCCCACGCAGGCCCGGCCGTGGCGCCCACGACCGCGACGATCAGGATGGTCAGGAGGATCCGGCTTCGCATGGCGACATAGTATACCACCGTCGGGCGCCGGCGGCGCGTCGGCCGCGGCTCGACGCGACCTGGCGGGCGATGGGCGGTGGCGGCCGACCCGACACGAGGACCTCGGGGATCGAAGCCTAGTCCCAGTACCAGCTCAGGTTCGCCGTGATCGGGTAGAAGACCCCGGACTCGTAGACGTCGTCGTCGAGCGACGTGCCGTTGATGCCGATCCCGAGCCCCGCGGCCACCGTGTCGGTGATCCGGAACTCGTAGGAGACGTTCAGCTCGGCGGCGAGGCCGGCGTACTCCACGCGGTCTCCGTGGCCCTGCTCCTCGTCCTCCTCGAGCTCCACCACCGCGAGACCGAGCCAGCCCAGGCCGAGTCCGGCTCGCACGCACAGACCGCCACTGGCCCCGTCGGGGCGTCCTGGATACCAGATCGCCCCGAACAACAGGTTCTGCATGGAGATCCGGTGCTTGATGGGATACTCGCCGGTCTCGTACATCCAGCCGGCGTAGGTCAGCCCGACGGCCAGGTTCCGGCTGACCATGCGCGAGGCCCGGATGTGCGGGCTGACACCGTCCTCGAACTCCACCGTCTCGCCGCCGGTGCCGTTGATGTCGCCGACGGCGGCGCCGTACGAGACGCCCACCTGCCAGCCCTCGCGGACGTGCGGACGGAGCGCCCGCGCGTCGCTGGCGAGCAGGACCACGAGAAGTACCAGGAACACGATCGGCGAGCGTCGTCGGACCACGGTCGACCTCCGGCTGCGGCGAGGGTTCGCCGGCTTTGATCCGCATCTTAGTCCAGTTTCGTGCTGGCCAGCAACGTCAAAACCGGTCTATGATCCGGCATCATGATCGCATCGAGACCGCTCCCGCTCCGATCCCTGACCGTCCTGGCCATCGTCCTCGTGGCCACCGGAACGCCCGTCCTCGCCGGCCCGCACCACGCGGTGAGCCTGCAGGTCCTGCACCCGTTCGGCACCAGCCCCGATCCCACGACCAGCACGGACGTGCGTCTCTCGCTCCTGTGGGGTCGTTCGCAATCGGTGGGGCTGTTCGACCTGGGGCTCGTGGCCACCCAGACCGACGGCGACGTGCGGGGGGTGCAGTGGGTCGGCGCGTACGCCGGCATCGACGGCGATCTGCGGGGCGTGGGCATCACCAGCGGTCTGCATCGCGTCTCGGGCGACGTCGGCGGCGCGCAGTTCGGCGGCGTGGCGAGCTGGACGTGGGGGCGGGTCGGCGGCCTGCAGTACGGCACGCTGCTGAGCTATGCCGAGGACGGCGTCAGCGGCGCCCAGCTCAGCGGCCTGATCAACATCTGCGATGGCCCCGGGCGCTGGGCGCAGCTGAGCACCGTGGCCAACGTGATCGCCAGCGAATTCACCGGCCTGCAGGCCTCCACCCTCTTCAACTCCAGTGGCGGCACGATGCAGGGCGCGCAGTTCGGTCTGCTGAACTTCGCCCGGCGCGCCGACGGCGTGCAGATCGGCCTGGTCAATGTCGCCGAGAGGGCGCGCGGCGTGCAGATCGGCCTGATCAACGCGACCCGCGAGATGCACGGCCTGCCGCTCGGTCTGGTCAATGCCAGCGACGACGGTGTCCGCGGTCCGGTCCTCTACGCGACGTCGGTCTCCCTCGTCAACGTCGGCTACCGCTCCGAGGTGAACGGCTGGTACTCGACCATCGCCGCCGGCTGGTACGAGGTCGGCGCCGATCAGACCAGCGCCGGCTCGGTCGCCTGGCACTTCGGCCGCCGGATCTGGGGCGACCGCCATCGCAGCCTGGCGATCGACGTCGGCGCGGTGCACCTGATCCCCGAGAACGCGGGCGAGCGCCCGGACGAGCGGTTGCATCCCTCGGTCCAGATCCGCCTGACCGGGGATCTCTGGCTGAACGGGCACTGGGGACTGCACGGCGCGGTCGGCCTGGCCGCGACGGCCGGGTCCTACGACGATGGCGCAGATTCCGAGGACGAGCTCCTGCTCGCAGCGGGGGTGATGTGGCGATGAGGCGAATGCTGCGACGATCGCTCGCGCTGGCCGGTCTGGTGGTCCTCGGCCTGGCGATCCCGGGATGGACGACCCCCCCGGCCGCGTCGGCCGACGCGACGGACGGGACGACCACCGGGGTCACGGCCGCGGATCTGCTCGCGCGCCCCGCGGGCGCGGACGACCCCGACCTCGTCGTCGATCGAGCTCACGCCGAACCGCGCCCGAACTTCGCGCGCACCGCCGCCAAGGTCGTCGGGGTCAACATGCTGGTCTGGACCTACGACCGCTTCATCCGCGAGGGCGGTGAGAACCCCGTGTTCCGGGTCGGCTTCAATTCGTGGGAGGAGAACCTGCGCGCGGGCTGGTCGTGGGACGACAACAGCTTCAACACCAACCAGTTCGCCCACCCCTACCACGGCAGCCTGTACTTCAACGCGGCCCGGAGCAACGGTTACGACTTCTGGAGCTCGGTGCCCTTCGCCTTCGGCGGGTCCTGGCTCTGGGAGAACATGTTCGAGACCCACCACCCGTCGATGAACGACTGGATCGCCACCAGCGTCGGCGGCGCCGCGCTCGGCGAGATCCTGCACCGCCTGGCCCGGACCGTGCGCGACGAGACGGCGACCGGGAGCGAGCGCACCTGGCGCGAGATCGGCGGCATGGCCATCGACCCCATCGGCGGCCTCACGCGGCTGATCGACGGCGAGTGGGGCGAGCGCGGCCTCAACCCGCCCGACCGCTTCCCCAACAGCATCGCGTCGACCCTCGACGTCGGCCTGAGGACCCGCGGCGAGGACCGGCTCTGGGTCGCCGACACGACCCGGGTCTACCTCGAGTTCGCCTTCGACTACGGCAGCCCGTTCACCGGCGACCTCACCCACCCGTACGACCACTTCGCGTTCCTGATGCAGGTCAACTTCGGCGACGCGTCGACCATCGGCCGCGTCGAGGGCAACGGCTACCTGGCCGGCGTGATGCTCAAGGACACCGCGTCGATCAGCCACCTGCTCGGCGCCTACCACCGCTACGACTTCCACAACACGCGCGCGCTGGAGTTCGGCAGCCAGAGCTTCACCGCCGGCCTCGTCTCGCGCTTCCATGCCCACGACGGTTTCGAGCTGCGCACGGAGGTCCATGCCGGCCCGATCCTGCTCGGGGGCACGTCGTCGGACCACGAGAGCGTGTCGGGACGTTCGTACGACTACGGTCCCGGCTTCTCCGCCCGCGTGGCCGCGCGCTTCCTGCGCGACGGCTGGGACTACCTGCGCATGTCCATGGAGCAGCACTGGATCCACGCGATCAGCGGCAACGAGGCCGACCACCACGTCACCTCGATCCACCTGCGTGGCGCGCTGCCGGTCCGGAAGGGCCTCGGCCTGGGGATGGAGTACGTCCTCCTGACGTCCGAACGCACGTATCGGCAGTACGAGGACGTCAGCACGCGGAACCCGCAGACGCGGGTCTTCGCGACCTGGTCGTACTAGGACCGCTCAGGACAGCGTCACCGCGCCCGCTCTCCGCAGCTTCCGCGCCAGCAGCACCGAGCTCGCCCCGGCCGTGGCGAACAGCGCCGCCGCCACGAGGAACACCTCGCGGTACCCCAGGAACGTCAGCAGCAGGTAGCCGAGGATCGGCGCCAGCACGCCGCGGAAGCCGACCATCGCCACGTGGATGCCCTGGTAGTGACCACCCTGGCCGGGCGGCGCGAAGGCGATGCTGCCGACGTTCCAGGTGACGTTCACCCCGGCCATGCCGATGGAGTAGATCACGAACGCGGTGTAGGCGGTCTGGGCGGCCGAGAGCCCCAGCATGGGACCGGCCATCAGGGCCAGCGGGAACGTCGCGACCCAGGTGAACGCCATGGCGCAGAGCCGCGCCGGGTGCAGCCGGTCCATGAGGCGGCCCGCCAGCGGACCGAGCAGGGCGATCCCCAGCGAGCCGATCATCACCCTCGACTGGGCGATGTCCTGGTAGGCGAGCTGCAGCTCGTTGGCGAAGTACAACGGAACGACCGGCACCAGCATGATGAACGCGATGCCGTACGTGGTGAAGTTGAGCTGGTACCAGAGGTACGCCCGGTCGCGACGGAACGTCGCGTGCGCCTCGCGGAACGGCTGCCAGACCGCGGCGGTGAGCGCCCGCATGGTCGGCAGCGCGAACGCGCCGCGCGGGGCCGCGTCCGGG
>WJIQ01000080.1 GCA_014730255.1 bacterium
CCCCTCGAACACCCCCGCATCCACCAGGTCCCACAGCGCGTACTTGACCCGGCCGTCCACGGTGATCAGGCCGAAGTGGCCCTCCGACCCGGCGGTGCCGTCGCTCTTCCAGGGCTCGTCGAAGGCCTGGAAGTAGAAGCAGGTCATCCCGTTCTCGCGCGTCCACTCGCGGGCGGCCGCGTGGAACAGCCCGGCGATGTACTCGTCGGCGGCGTGGGTCCCGTCGGGCCCGTAGTGCGAGTCGTCCATGCTGGCCCAGCCGGTCTCGCCGATGTGGATCTCCCTGTCCAGCCCGAGGGAGGTCAGGTAATCGCGCACGGCCTGCACCTGGTCCTCCTGCAGCTCGATGGCGCGCGCGATGCCGCGGTCGATCTGCTCGGTCACCGGCACGTCGGTCTCGTCGGGCAGCGGCGCCCACTGCATGGCCGGATTGTAGTAGGTGTCGTGGAAGGCGTAGGTGTGCACGGAGAGGAAGTCCATCCGCGACACCAGCTCGGCGAGGTCCTCGTTGCGGTAACTCTCCTCGCCGCCCAGGGCGGCCCAGTTCTCCGAGGTGGTGATCATGGTCCCGGCGGGGATGTCGCCACGATCACGGGCATCCTGCAGGTAGGTGACCCACCGCAGGATGGTCGCCGCGGGGACGAAGTGTCCCTGCCAGGTGACCATCGACTCGTTGCCGACGGCGATGATCTTGACGATGTCGTCGTACTCGGCCGCCAGCTCGATGGCCCTCTCGATCTCCCGCTGGTTGAACGCGGCATCCTCGACGGCGTGGTCGGCGGCGTCGGTGAAGGCGCCCACGCACTGCATCCAAGCCCCGAGCATCACGAACATCTCGAAGTCGGGGTCCTCCTGCTTCAGCTCGCGGATGGCCTGCAGGATGCGCTCGCTGTGCGGGAAGATCGTCGTGTTGTAGGTCCGCAGGAGCTGGATGTCCATGGCGGCCATGATGCGCAGGTCTTCCTTGGTCTCGGCCACGCTCGGGGTGTTCTCCACGCTCCGGGGGACCAGCCGGTGACCGGAGTAGGAGATGGCCTGGATGTCGTCGTTGCCCAGCAATGTCAGCCCTTCGCTCGGGACGGAGGAGTCCACGTCGCGTGCGGTGCGGGGGTCGGAGGAACACCCGGCCAGGACGGCCACGAGGAAGGTCAGCTGGACGAGCAGCAGGACGGATCGTTGCGTGCGGCCGGTCATGATCGACTCCTTGGTCGGATGTCCCATCCGGCCAATCTAGCCCCGATCCCGGCCCGTGCAATCGTCGTCGTGGCGGCACTGGCGTTCAGAGCGAGATGCCGTGACGGCGTATGGCGATGCAGCAGCCCGATGCGAGCCCCAGGAAGCCGGTGTCGACCTTGGCGTCGGTCTCGCCGGCGCGAAACCGTTCGCCATTCCGCTCCCGCCGCTAACTCCCGCTGGCGCCCGGAGCCGTTGGCGACTACCTTCTGGCCAGGCCCGGACACCAGTCCGGCCACGGCGAACAACAGGACCTCGCGCTCACACCCCGAGATCTCGCCTTCATCAGCCCCTTTTCTTACCCCCCTCTGTTGTACGGGTCGGAGAGAACGACCGCTGCGTCATGGACCGTCCGTGCGCCCGCGGTGGAGACGAATACCCATATGTCCAAGAACCAGAACAAGAACCAGAACAAGTCCCGGAACCAGTCCGCGGCATCGACCGGCTTCGAACGCTTCGGACTCGACGAGGCCCTCGTGCGCGGTGTCCGCGGCGCCGGCTTCACCTCGCCCCGGCCCATCCAGGCCGAGACCATTCCCGCCGGCCTCGAGGGCCGCGACGTCCTCGGCCTGGCCCAGACCGGCACCGGCAAGACCGCGGCGTTCGCGCTGACCCTGCTGGACTGGATCCTCCGTGATCGCCAGCGCGGCATCCAGGCCCTGGTCCTCGCTCCCACCCGGGAGCTGGCCAACCAGATCACGGCCGAGATCGAGCTGCTCGCCCGGCACACGCGGATCAAGCTGGCCACCATCTACGGCGGCGTGCCCCAGGCCCGGCAGGTGAGCCGTCTGCGGCAACGCCCCGAGATCGTCGTCGGCTGCCCCGGCCGCGTGCTCGATCTGGTCGAGCAGGGCCTGCTCGACCTCGGCGGCGTCGAGGGCCTCGTGCTCGACGAGGCCGACCAGATGTTCGACATGGGCTTCCTGCCCACGGTGCGCAAGATCCTCGACACGATGCCGACCGAGCGGCAGAACCTGCTCTTCTCGGCGACCATGCCCCGCGAGGTGCGGCGCCTGGCGGACGAGCTGCTGTACGAGCCGCACGTCGTCGAGCTGGCCACCAGCGCGCCGGCCGCGACCATCGATCACGGTCTGGTGCTCGTGGCGGAGCAGCGCAAGCGCGACCTGCTCGAGCACCTGCTCGGACGAGACGACTGCCGTTCGGCCATCGTCTTCACCCGCACCAAGCACCGGGCCAAGCGCCTGGCCGCCCAGCTGAGCAAGGCCGGGCATCGCGCGGTGGGACTGCAGGGCAACCTGTCGCAGGCCCAGCGTGATCGGGCCATGCGCGGCTTCCGCGCCCGGCAGTACGACATCCTGGTGGCCACCGACATCGCCGCGCGCGGCATCGACGTGAGCGGCGTCTCGCACGTGATCAACTTCGACGTGCCGAACACGCCGGAGCAGTACACGCACCGCATCGGCCGGACCGGCCGCGCGGAGCTCGAGGGCATCGCCTGCACCTTCGTCACCGGCGAGGACCACGGCTGGCTGCGTGCCACCGAGCGCATGATCGGCGCGCCGATCCGGCGCGAGACGATCGACGGGTTCGACGCCGGAGCCGTCGAGGTGCGGGCCGAGCGGCCGCGAGCTTCGCGTGGCGGTGCGCGCCGCCGGCACGGCCACGGCGGCCAGCGGCGGGATCGCCGGCAGGCACGGTAGACCGGAAGGCGGCCGGCGCGTCGCTTGACGTGCTGGCCGCTCCCGGCGACGATGCGCCGGTCCGGCCGGACGACCCGCGTCCGGGGGCGACGCACCGGGTACGGCGACGCCAGCTCTTCGGGGTAAGATCGATGCGCGGCGCGTTTCGCCACGACAGCTTCTCGACCGGCGAGGAGATCGCCCACGCGGTCACCCATGGCCTCGGCGCGTTGCTCTCGGTCGCGTGCCTCGTGGTGCTGGTGGTCCTCGCCGCCCAGCAGGGTTCGGCCCGCCTGGTCGTCGGGGTGACGATCTTCGGCGCCACGCTGGTGATCCTCTACGCCGCGTCGACCTTCTACCACGCGCTGACACCGCCGCGGGCCAAGTTCGTCTTCGAGCTGATGGACCACGGCGCGATCTACCTGCTCATCGCCGGGACCTACACGCCCTTCTGTCTGAGCGTCCTGCCGGAGGCCTGGGGCTGGACGCTGTTCGGGATCGGCTGGGGTCTGGCGGCGATGGGGATCGTCTACGAGGTGGTCCTGCGACGTCCCTGGAAGAAGCTGTCGCTCGTCTTCTACCTGGCGCTCGGCTGGCTCGTGGCCATCGCGGTCCGGCCATTGATGGCGGCGTTGCCGGCGCCGGCCCTGTGGCTGCTCCTGCTCGGGGGCGTGTCCTACAGCGCGGGGGCCGTGTTCTATGCCTGGCGGGCCTTCCCCTACCACCACGCGGTCTGGCACCTCTTCGTGCTGGGGGGCAGCGCGCTGCACGCCATCTGCATCATGCGGTACGTCGTGCTGGCGGGTTGAGCGGTGAGGGCCCACCGGATCCACCCCGCGCGTCGACGCCGTTCGTCGGGGCCTCGTGGCGGTCCCCTCGAGTCGGAGCTACTTATACAAGATCTTTCCGGGGGGGGTATCGATCGACGAGGGATGAAACCGAAAGGACCGGAACCCATGCTGCGGACCACCCTGATGACCCTGACGATCGCGGCGGCCTTGACCATGGCGCCGAGCGGGCATGCCCTCGCCGACCACCATGAAGACGACGCGGAGATGATCGAGCAGGCCGTGCAGGACTACGTGAGCTCGATCTACGACATGAAGCCCGAGCTGCTCGACGGGAGCGTCAGCCCGAAGATCCAGAAGGTGGGCTACATGCCGGCGCAGGACGGGACGGGCCTCGAGGAGAGCTGGATGACGTTCCAGCAGCTCAAGGACATCGCCGGCCATCTGAACGAGGACGGCATGTTCGACCCCGCGACGGCGCCCCGCGAGGTGACCATCCTCGACCATACCGACATGATCGCCAACGTGAAGCTGGTGGCCGGATGGGGCATCGACTACATCCAGCTGACCAGGTACAGCGGCGAGTGGATGATCATCAACGTGCTGTGGGAGATGGCTTCGCACTAGCCGGCCGTCACCACCTCCGGGTCCGGGCTCAGCCCACGGTCCGCTCCCGGTAGTGCACGCCGCGATCGGCCAGCCCGGCCAGCAGGTACTCCACGTGGCGCGGATCTCGCCCCAGATACTCCGGCGGCGAGATCCCTTCTTCCCCGTACAGCCCCTCCAGCACCATCCGCACCGCGAGCGTCGCGGTGTAGCCGGTGGTGCGGGCCATGCTGGTGATGCCGCGGTCGTGGTCGAAGGCGTCGAGCAGATCGTAGACGTGGGTGCGTGGTCGACCGTCCTTCTCGCCGGACACCCGGATCTGCAGGATCGTGAGGTCGCCCTCGCCCTCCGGCATCGCCCACATGGGAAACAGCAGCTTCGCGGTGAGGTCGATCGGCCTGACCCGCTGTGCGTCCACGTCGACCGGCTCCTCGGCGAAGAAGCCGCACTCCCGCAGCAGGCGCACCTTCTCGACGTGGCCCGGATAGCGCAGGGTCTTCTCCTTCATGTTCGGCGCCGCGATGGTGCGGGCGAGGGTGCGCAGGCCGTCGGTGTTGAAGGCCTCGAGGGTGCCGACGCCGGGAAAGTCGATCAGCTCGGGGTCGCTCAGCGCCGGGCGCACGACCTCGGCGCCGTTCTCGAGGTAGCGAGCGGGGCGGGTGTACTCCTCGATCACGTCGATCGGCGAGAACACCGCGCGGTACTCCCACGGCCAGGTGCGCACGGTCGGCAGGCCGCCGACGTAGGTGAGCACCGTGTCGACGGTGTCGAGCTGCCGGGCGGCGTGCATCACCAGGGCGCTGCCCATGCCCGGGAACACGCCGCAGTCGACGATCGCGGTCACCCCGCGCGCGCGAGCCAGCTCGTCGAGCGAGAAGGGGTCCTCGGCGAAGAAGGCGATGTCCACCACGTCGGTGCCGGCCTCGATGACCGCGCGCAGGGTCGCATGGCCCATGAACCCGGGCACGGCCGAGAGGACGAGGTCGGCCTGCCGGGCCAGCTCGCTGACCGTGGCGGGGTCGGCGAGGTCGCGCTCGAGGGTGGTGACGTCCGCCCTGGCGGCGAGGCGGGCGAGGGCGTCGGGGTCGCGGTCGACGACGGTGATCGCGTGCGTGCCGTCGGCGGCGAGGTCCCGGGCCATGGGCGCGCCGACCAGGCCGGCGCCGAGGATCAGGATCTGCATGGTGGCCTCCGGTTGGACTGGGGCGGGCCAGGTGTCCTGACCGATGATACCATGCGGAGCGACGAGGGACGTCCATGCGGTGGGCGGGTTGAGGTTCGTGCGCCGGCCGGTGTATCCTGCGCGTTCCTCGCATCCGCACGGGAGCTACGATGATCCACTGGGGAATCCTCGGTCCGGGACGCATGGCCCGCCTGTTCGTCCGGGGACTCGCGG
>WJIQ01000369.1 GCA_014730255.1 bacterium
GACGTAGGCCAGCCAGCGGCCGTCCGGGCTCCAGCGCAGGTGGAACGGGGCGCGGTTCTCGCCGTGATCGGCCACGCGCGTGGAGCCGTCGTCGGTGTCCATGACCACCAGGTCGTCGTTGCTGTCGGTCCAGGCGAGCCACGCGCCGTCCGGCGAGGCGACGACGTCGTTCTTCCAGGGGCCGTCCTCGGGGCCGCGCACCTCGTCGGCCTCGCCGCGGCCCCAGGCGTCCTTGCGATGCAAGGCGTCCTCGCCCGTGGCGTCGGTCCAGTACCACACCTGCTCGCCATCGTGAGCGTAGGCCGCGCCGCGCTCGCGGGCGCCGGTGCCGCGCGTGATCGCCAGGGTCACCCCGTCGTCGACCGGCACGCTGAACAGCTCGCCGCGGACCTCGACGAGCAGGCGCTCGCCGTCCGGCGCGAGATCGAAGCCCTGCAGGTCACGGCTGCTGGCACGGTAGCGGGTGCGCGTGAGCACGCGGTCGCTGGGCAGGTCGACCTCCACGCGCCGGGTGCGGCCGGTGGCGAGGTCGTGGACGTGCAGGTCCGCGCCCGCGGTGAAGACGACCGTCCCGTCTGGCCACAGCGCGGGCCAGCGCACGTCCCAGTTCTCGAAATCGGTCAGGCGCTCGCGGCCGCTGCCGTCCGGCTGCATCCGCCAGAGATTCGCCGTCCCGCCCTGATCGCTCAGGAAGACGATGCTGCTGTCGTGCCACATGGGGAAGGCGTCCTCGCCGGCGAAGGTCGTGACCTGGCGGAAGTCGGCACCGTCGGGGTGGCCGACCCAGATCTCGCTGGCCCATCCGCCGCGGTAGCGCTTCCAGTTGCGCCGGTCGCGCTCGGTGCGCTGGAACGCCCAGCGTCCGCTGACCGGGTCGACGTCGAGGCGTGCGGCGAAGCCGAGGGGCAGCTCGACGGGATCGCCGCCGGCGGGGTCGAGGCGATAGAGCCGCCAGCCGTGCGGATCGGCCCGGCGGCTGCGCAGCAGGATCGCGCCGTCGGCGAGCCAGCCCATGACCTCGTCGGGGCCCGGGTGCCAGGTCAGGCGGCGCGGTTCGCCTCCGCGCGACGGGATCACGTAGACGTCGGCGTTGCCGTCGTACTGCCCGGTGAACGCGATCTCGCGCCCGTCGGGCGAGATGTGCGGGAAGCTCTCCGTACCCACGTGGCTCGTCAGCCGGCGCACGTCCTGGCCATCGAGATCACAGGACCAGAGATCGTCCTCGGCGGTGAACACGATGCGCTGGCCATGGACGTCGGCCTGGCCGACGTAGGGGGCGGCGGCCAGCGTGGTGCCGGCCGCCAGGACGGCGAGGAGCAGGACGAGCCCGCGGGATCGGTGGGACGGGGATGCGTACATCGCGACCTCCTGGGGTGCGTCGGGGTGACGTCCGCTCGTACGGAAAACCCGTTGTCGGGTTGCGCGGGTCTCCCCGTCGCGATCAGTCGGCCGAGCCGATCACCTCGTCCACCTCCTCGGCGGTCGCTGCCTGCACCAGCCAGTCCTCGAGCTGGTCGCGGTCCTCGTGCTCGAGGATGCGGTCCTCGTGCTCGTCGGTGACCTCGAGGCCCCGTGCCCGCAGCAGCGCGACCACGCTCTCGGCCACCTTCCGGGCCTCCTGCCGCTCCTCGTGCTCCATGGCCTCCTCGGTGGGCAGCGTCTTCATCTGCAGACGCTCGCCCGTGGCCTCGGCCACCATGCGGTACCACTCCTCGGGGTAGCCCTTGAACTGCGGCTTGCCGAACTCGTCCTTCACGTTGCCGTCGAGATACTTGTAGAGCAGCTCGTCGAAGAGCTGGTTCCAGCGCTCGACCAGGGCGTTGCCCGTCTCGGCCGAGTACCCGGTGAGGTACTCCTTGGCCAGACGCGGCGATCGCTCGTGCAGGTCGACCGCGGCCGCATCGACCTCGGCCACCTCGGCCAGGTAACGGCCCTCGAGCTCCTGCTGCACGAGCTGGATGTCGGCGATCATGTCCGCATAGCGCAGGTAGGCGAAGTTGGCCACGCGGTTGAAGGCCCAGAAGGCCGCGTCGTAATCGACGTGGTGGTAGCCGCCGGTCCCCTCGCGGAAGGCGTACGGCGCCTCGGTGATGCCGCAGTAGGCGGGGAAGTAGACCGTGCTGTAGGTGTCGTCCACGCCGAACCAGAGGATGCCGCCGATCGGATCGGGCAGCCACTCGCGCATCTGCGCCACGAACGAGAACCCGGTCTGCTGGGTGGAGACGGCGCGCTCGTTGAAGTACTCCTGGTCGTCGATCTCCCAGGTCAGCGGCCGCCAGCGGTAGGGCTTCTGGTAGGGGCCGGCGCCGAGGTCGGCGGTCATGTCCAGGGGCGTGCCCTGGAAGTGGTCGCGCATGAAGCCCATCACGTCGGCCACGGTGACCTTGCGCTCGGGCTCGATCCACAGGGGGACCGGCTCGGCCTCGGGGTCGCCCATGATCCAGTCGGTGCCGTGCTCGCCACCGGGGGCGGCGCGCTCGAACATGCACCAGACGCGGGCCTCGCAGAAGCGGCGGGTGCCGAACGCGTCCGGATCGTAGACCGCGGTGAAGTCGAACTCCTCGTCCGGGCCCTCGTACCAGCCCTTCTCGCGGGCCAGCTCGATGACGTCGGGCGCGTAGAGCGTGGTCTCGGGATCGTCGAGGGGGAAGGTTCGGATGCGCGCGGCGTTGGCGTGGCCGCTCACGTAGCCGTCGGGCACGCGGCGGGCCACCCAGACCGCTCCGGTGTTGCCCGGGCCCTTGCCGATGAGGTCCATGATCCAGACCTCGTCGGGGTCGCCGATGGAGAACGACTCGCCCTTGCTGTAGTAGCCGTACTCGTCCAGCAGGGAGGTCATGATCTCGATGGCCTCGCGGGCGGTGCGGGCGCGCTGCAGCGTGATGTACTTCAGGCTGCCGTAGTCGATGATCCCGTCGGGGTCGCGCAGCTCGGTGCGGCCGCCCCAGGTCGATTCGGCGATGGTCACCTGGTGCTCGTTCATGTTGCCGATCACCGAGTAGGTCACCGGTGCCTGATCGATCTCGCCCAGGTACTTGCCGGTGTCCCACTCGTACACCTCGATCTGCGTGCCGGGCGCGTGGCGGCCCGGTGGCCGGTGGTAGAGCTCGCCGTAGAAGCTGTGCGAGTCGGCCGAGTAGGTGATCATGGTCGAGCCGTCGGCCGAGGCGCCGGCGGTGATCAGGAAGTTCGTGCAGGCGTTGGTCGAGGGGACGGGGATCAGCGATGCCGCGAGCGCGAGGGCGAGCGGGATCGCGATCGTCCGGGGCCGGCGCGTGGCCCGGGGCGGTATGAGGGCGGAGAGGATCCGGCGCGGCCGGCTCGTCAGTCGGGGGCGTCTGGCGGTCATGTCGCGTCGCTCCTGAGGTGGTGTCGAAGTCGGTTCGAGGACGGATCGTGGATGCGTCCGGGAACGAACAGGATACGACCGGCGCCCGGGAATCGCGATGCGGGGCGGTCGCTGGTCGCGGCTGGCCCGCTCATGGTATACTCGCGGTCACGGTGCGCGGGCGGCGACCGGCAGGGAGATGCCATGTGGACCACGATCGCGTTCGTCGTGCTCGCGACCCTGACCTCGGGACAGGGGCGCGACTGGGAGTACTACATGTGGGGAGCGGCGCTGGCCGAGGTCGACCCGGCCGCCGAGCCGTCGTGCGTGTTCGCGCGGCCGGACGGCGGCGGGCTGCCGCTGACGCACGCGTACGCCCCCGGCGGGGCGATCGTCGACGCCACGCTCACGCTGTCCCTGGTGACCAGCGACGGCGATCCGCTGGTCGGCCTGCCGGCCGAGGACGTCTGGCTCATGTCGACCGGAAGCGGTCTCGCCCCCTGCGGCTGGGGCTGCCTGCCCGACGGGCCATCGGACGAGAACGGTCAGATGGTCTGGCGCGAGCCGCTGCTCGCGGGCGGACACACCGTCGGCGAGTCCCTGGTCATCGCGCTCGCCGGAACGCCCATGCAGCGCGAGTTCGACATCACCGTCAAGACGCCCGATCAGGACGGCGACCGGCTGGTCAATCTGACGGACATCACGATCTTCGCGCAGGCCCTCGGGTCGTACGTCGAGAGCTGCGACTTCAACGATGACGGCACGGTCAACCTCAGCGACCTCGCCCGTTTCACCGGCGGCATCGGCCGCACCTGTCCCTGATCGTCACGAGCCGAAGAAGTTCGTCCGCTCGAAATCGTCGACGTCCTCGCCGTAGCCCGCGAACACGTCGCCCTTCTCGATGAAGGTGGCGTGCGTGCCGTGCTTGCGCGAGAACAGCACCCGCTTGGGCTTCTTGTCCGGCGAATCGATGAACAGCTCGGCGAAATCGCGATTGGCGCGCGACGTGAGGTCGGCGTGGCAAACCGGGCAGGAGAAGTTGACCTTCACGCCCGGCGAGACGACCTCGGCCAGGTGCTCGTCCCAGACGTACTTGTAGTTGCCCGGCTGGGGGCTGAGCAGGATCAATCCCTTGCGACGCCGGTGGCTGGCGACCAGGATGATCTTCACGTTGGGGTTGAGGTTGGCGTGGCAATGGGGACAGAGGTAGACGGTCTTCATGGTTCGGTCCTTTGGCGCGGGGCCGCCAGGTTGCCGGGGACGCGGATCGCGACGAACGGGTCGGTCCGGGCGCGGAATCGCCGCCCATCCTATCGGATCGGGCCGGCGAAGTCACCCCTGGACCGGCGCCTCAGGTGGTCAGCAGGCCCGCCACGCACGCCGTGAGCCAGGAGGCGAACGCCCCGCCGAACATCGCCCGGAGCGCCAGCCGTGCGAGGTCGCTGCGCCGCTCGGGAGCCAGGGCGCCGATCCCCCCGATCTGGATCGCGATGGACGAGAAGTTGGCGAAGCCGCACAGCGCGTAGGTGCCGATCACGACCGACCGCGGCGAGAGCGTGCCCGCCTGCTGGGCCTGCATCAGCTCGATGTAGGCCACGAACTCGGTCACCGCGAGCTTGGTGCCGAGCAGGTTGCCGAAGATGCGCGCCTCGTCCCAGGGCACCCCCATGGTCCAGGCC
>WJIQ01000370.1 GCA_014730255.1 bacterium
CCGACGTCCCGGGTGCCGGCCTGGAGCATCTCGATGATGTTCTGGGGCTTGAGGATCTTGACGTCGAGATCGGGCGCGTCCAGGCGCGGCCGGTAGGCGCGCGCGCTGGTGCGCACGGGCAGGCCGGCCTCGGCCAGGAGCTGGAAGACGCCGTCCTGCATGCGGCCCTTGGGCAGGGCGAGCCGCAGGGCGTCTCCGGTCCGGGGATCGTCGGGTGTGGTCACGGGCAACCTCCGCCTCGTCGGTCGCCGACAGGGCCGAGGTCGTCAGGTGTGGAGGATCAAGCCCGGGGGATGATGTCCAGACGCGACGACGCCGGCCCGGGGGCCGGCGTCGTGCGTGTCCTCTCGCGTACCGTCTTCAGGACATCAACGACCAGCCCACCGAGCGGAGGGATGATGATGATGCCGGCTGTGCAGACGTTCGCGCATGATGTCCATATCGGTAATGCATCCGAAGAGGATGTCAAGGGGCGTTCTCAGGGGCTCGGCATCCCCTGGTGATTCTCGATCGGCGCGAACATGAATCGCTCGAGATAGGTCATGACCCAGTCCGGGTCGATCCGCTGGTCCTTGAGCACCGCCTCGTCGATCAGACCGTTGACGTGCGCGCAGATCAGGGTCGCGAGCACCCGCGCGTCCTCGCGGGGGATCTCCGCCGCTGCCATGGCCTCGTCGAGGCACTGCTGGACGATCTGCACGTGGTGCTCGGACGCCCGGTGCAACAGCCCGTCCGCGGTCGCCGGATACTCGGTGTGGAAGATCCGCGAGAAGTGCGGATCGCCCGCGAAGTACTCCAGCGAGGCGCGCACCCGCTGCCGCAGCTGCGTCATGCAGGTCGCATTGGGATCGGCGGCCTCGGCCCCGGCCTCGACCAGCCGGCGCATGCGGTCGTCGACCAGCGAGACGAACAGGTCTTCCTTGTTCTCGAACAGGTTGTACAGCTTGCCCACCGAGAACGACACCGCCTCGGCGATCTGGGTCATCCCGGTCTCGTTGTAGCCGTTCTCGGCGAACAGCCGCGAGGCGGCGGCGAGGACGGCCTCGCGCTCCTGGGCCCGGCGCATCTCGCGGCGCCGCTGCGTGTGGCTGGTGGCTTGTCGCATGGTGTGTGTGCTCTCCCCCGATGATGGAATCCGGTATACGAAAGACGACCGACCGTTCGAACCGCACCGGAACGGACGTTCATCAACAGGTATCAAATGGCACGCACCCGATGTTGTCAATGCCGTTGATCGCGCCGGTCGCACGTTGCCGCTTCGGCCGCGGAGCGCTATTCCTGGCAGACATGGACCCCGTCCGGACCGGAGACCATGCCTAGCCTCTCGCGCCGCGCGCTGATCCTCGTCGCCATCGTGGGCATCCTCTACTGGACGCTCGACGCGGTGTACCTCTACGTCAGCTTCCAGGCCGGCGAGGTGGTCCTGCCCGACGCCGACGGCCCCTCGCTCCTCGGGGTGCTGGCGACGGACGTGCCACGGCACGCGCTGGCCGGACGCCTGACCTTCCTCGCGTCGATCGTGCTCGTGGCCCTCGTGGCGCTGACCTGGCAACGGACCCGGGACGCGCGCGAGGACAGCCTGCTCCGCCAGCTCGAGAGCGCCGGCGACCTCTTCTCGCGCCACGATCTCGACGGGCGGTACCTGTACGCCTCGGCCGGGTACGCCGCCGTGCTCGGCGTCGATCCCGAGCGGCTGCGCGGACGCGGCCGGGTGCCGGGCTGGACGGTTCTCAACCGCGAGGAGCTCGAGGCGGCCCTGGAGGAGCTGGGGATCAGCGACCACCCGGTGGCGGTGACCACGCGCCTGCGCCACGAGGACGGTCGCGAGATCTGGCTCGAATCGGTCGGCCGCCGGGTCCAGGGCCGGCGGGGCGACGAGATCGTGGTCGTCTCGCGCGACGTCACCGCGCGCCACCGCGCCGAGGAGGCGCTGGCGGCCAGCGAGCACCGGTTGCGACTGATCACCGAGAACATGCAGGAGATCCTCTGGCTGCGGGTCGGCGACCGGTTGCATTACATCAACTCGGCCGTCGAGCGCATCTTCGGCGTGCCGGGCGAGCAGCTCGGCGACCGGGGGCTGCGATCCTGGCTGCCGTGGATGCACCCGGACGACCGCGAGCGGGTGCGGCTGGCGATGGACCAGGCGCTCGACCACCACGAGCCCCTGGACGAGGAATTCCGCATCGTGCGGCCCGACGGCCAGGTGCGCTGGCTGCACGCGCGCACGGTCCACGTCGAGACCGACCACCAGGGCCAGCCGATGACCGTCGGCGTGGCGGCCGACGTCACCGGACGACGCCGCGCCGAGGACGCCATGCGGGCGAGCGCCGCCCGCTACCGCACGCTCTACGACGCTGCGCACGTGGGCATCACCATCACCGACCTCGCCGGCGGCGTGATCTACGCCAACCGGGTGGCCGCCGAGCTCTTCGGGGCGACCACGGTCACCGATCTGCTCGATCACGCACGCCGGGAGGCGGGCATCCGCAGCTTCTTCCGTGAGCCGTCCGTGCGGGACGAGTTCGTGCGCGCGATGCAGGACGACGAGCGCGGACGGGCCTCGCGCACCTTCGCCATGCGCCGGCTCGATGGCCGCGAGGTCCAGCTGCGCGTCTCCTGCGGCCTGATCACCAATCCGGAGTCGGGCCGGCAGGAGATCCTCGCCATCCTCGAGGACGTCACCGAGCGACAGCGCGCCGAGCGCGAGCTGCGCCGCAGCGAGGAGCGGTACCGGCGCCTGGTCGACTTCCTGCCCGACGGGATCCTGGTGCACGACCGCGAGCGCGTGATCCTCGGCAACCCGGCCTGCGCCGAGCTGCTCGGCGTCGCCCCGGCCGACCTGCCGGGCATGCGCCTCGGTCGCCTGGTCCCCGATGCCTCGGTCCTGCAGCCGGTCGGGTCGTCGTCGGCCGCGCATCCGGACGACCGCGAGGGCTGGCTCGTGCGCCGCGACGGCACCCGGTTCCCGGCCGCGCTCACCAGCCTCGTGCTGCACGACGGCGACCGGCGCCAGATCCTGACCGTCATCAAGGACCTCACCGGCATCCGCCGGGCCGGCGATGAGATCGCCGCGCAGCAGGCCATCCTCTCGGCGCTCATCGAGACCATGCCCCTGGGCATCCTGGCCAAGGATCTCGGACGCGACCTGCGCTACGTGATCTGGAACCGCTACATGGAGGAGGAGCTGGGCCTGAGCAAGGCCGACGTGATCGGCCGCCAGGATCGGGACATCTTTCCCGAGGCGTTCGCCCGGGAGATGCGCCGGCAGGACCAGATCGCCGCCAGCGGCGGGGAGGCGGTGGACCTCGGCGAGGTCTCGCTGACCTGGAACGGCGACCAGCTGGAGCTGCGCGCGGTGAAGGTCCCGGTCCGCGACGCCGAGGGGCGTGTCTCGCGGATCTTCACCATCGTCGAGAACGTCACGCAGCAGAAGCGGCTGCACGCCTCGCTCCAGCAGTCGCGTCGCATGGAGGCGGTGGGCCGGCTGGCCGCGGCCGTGGCGCACGACTTCAACAACATGCTGCAGGTTGTCCGGGGCTACACCGAGTCGATCCAGCGCGACCTCGAGCCCGACCATGAGCTGCACGAGGAGGTGCTGCTCGTGCTGACGGCGGTCGAGCGCGCCAGCGAGCTGGTGCACCGGTTGCTCGCCTACAGCCGCTACGACTCCATCGATCCCGAGCTGGTCGACGTCAACCTGCTGTGCGAGAACGCGCTCACCCTCGGCCGGAGCACCCTGGGCCAGGGCGTGACCGTCGACGTGGCCACGGCCCGCGACCTGCCACGCGTCTACGCCGACCCGCGTCACATCGAGCAG
>WJIQ01000081.1 GCA_014730255.1 bacterium
CACGGTGTAGACCTGCAGCAGCTGGTCGATCTTGTCGTCCGGCCGGTCCTTGCACGGCCACCAGTACTTGGCGTAGGCCGGCTGGCTCATGGTGGCGAAGATCGGCGCCTCGTCGTCGCCCAGTCCGTGCGTCTCGAGCCAGAGGCCGCGGCGGTCGTCGGGCGCGTCGGGCGTGCCGCCGTAGGCCACGGTCACGCTGTCCTGCGTCCCGGTCGCGAGCGGGGCGGGCAGGCGGATGCGCAGCGCGTCGTCCGCATGGGTGAACGGCAGCGGGGTGCCGGCGGTGGTGACCGCGTCGACGGTCAGACCGTGGCCCGTGGCCAGGTCGAGGATCACGGTCTGCAGGGTGTCGTCGAGACTGGTGAAGACATGGGTGACCTCGCCCTCGATCGAGGCGGTGTCGAAGTCCAGGCGCAGGGCGAGCGTGGTCCGCTGGAGGTCGTACCGCTCGCTGCCCGGCGTGAAGTCTCCGTGCTCGGGGCCCTTGTCCGGCAGGTGCTTGCCCTCCCAGTCGATCCGCGTGAGCGGGCCGTGCGGCAGGGGGCGATCGGCGAGGGCGGATCGGTCGGCGGAGGCGGTGAAGGTCAGGGCGAGCAGGAGGCAGAAAGCGGCCTGGATGCGCGACATGCATGCTCCTCGAGATGGGCGGGGTGGCAAGCTGCGGCCCCCGGGCCGCCGCCCCTGAAGGATACCACGGGCTAGCCGTCGTCCGCCACCATCACCGACCGGCGCCTGGCCGAGACCCGCGCCCCGGCCGGCACCGGGGCGGTGATCCAGGCGCCGCCGCCGATGATCGCGCCGCGTCCGATCACGGTCTCGCCGCCGAGCAGGGTCGCACCGGCGTAGACGGTCACGTGATCCTCGAGGGTCGGATGGCGCTTGCCGCCCTTGGCGAGGCTGCCGTCCGGATTGCGCTCGAAGCTGAGCGCACCGATGGTCACGCCCTGGTAGAGCTTGACGTGCTCGCCGATCTCGGCGGTCTCGCCGATCACCACGCCCGTGCCGTGGTCGATGAAGAAGCTCCGGCCGATGGTCGCCCCCGGGTGGATGTCGACGCCGGTGCGCTGGTGAGCCCATTCGCTCATGATACGCGGTACCAGCGGGATCCCCATGCGCTGCAGCGGATGCGCGAGGCGATGGACGGCCACGGCCAGCACGCCCGGATAGCAGAGCACGACCTCGTCCGTGCTGCCCGCCGCCGGATCGCCGGCGAAGGCGGCCTCCACGTCGGCGCGGGTCAGCTCGCGCACCCGCGGCAGGTGGGCGAGGTACTCCATGGCCAGCCGGCTCGAGAGCACCGGGATCGCCTCGCCCGGCACGCCGCCGTCGCCGTCGGCCCACAGCGCGGCGCAGCTGCAGCCGTGGCGCCGGCTGAACTGCAGGCTCTTCTCGAGGATCCGCTGCAGGTCGCCGTGCAGGCGCTCGAGGTGCGAGGCCGCGAAGAGGACGAGGTCGGCGTCCTGCGGGACCGGATCCCCGTGATAGCCCGGGAAGACCAGCGTCAGGAGCTGCTCGAGCACCCGCCGGATCGCCGCCTGCGAGGGCAGGTTCTTCTCGCCGATGCGGTTGATCACCCCATCCTGGCGATACGTCCCCGCCACGCTCTCGGCGAGCTCCCAGATCCGCTGACTGCGCTCCGGACCGGTCATGCTCACTCCGCGAGGTGGTCGAACAGGACGCTCGAGAGGTAGCGCTCGCCGAAGCTGGGGATGATCACCACGAGGCGCTTGCCCGCCATCTCCGGCCGGGCACCCACGCGCAGCGCCGCGGCCACGGCCGCCCCGCTGCTGATCCCCACGAACAGGCCCTCGCGACGGGCCAGCTCGCGCGCGAAGTCGACGGCCTCGTCGTTGCCCACGGTCACGACCTCGTCGATCAGCCCGGTCTCGAGGATCTCCGGGACGAAGCCCGCGCCGATCCCCTGGATCTTGTGCGGTCCCGGCTCGCCGCCCGAGAGCACGGGCGAGTCGGCCGGCTCGACGGCGATGCTCACGAAGTCGGGGTTGCGCTGCTTCAGCCGCCGGCTGACCCCGGTGATCGTCCCGCCGGTGCCGACGCCGGAGACGAGGCCGTCGACGTGGCCGCCGGTGTCCCGCCAGATCTCCTCGGCGGTGGTGCGCTCGTGGATCGCGGGGTTGGCCGGGTTGGCGAACTGCTGTGGCATGTAGCTGCGCGGCCGCGACGCATGCAGCGCCTCGGCCTCGGCGATGGCGCCCTTCATGCCCTTGTCCGCGGGCGTGAGCACCAGCTCGGCGCCGAGGGCGCGCAGCACCTTGCGCCGCTCCAGGGACATGCTCTCGGGCATGGTCAGCGTCAAACGGTAGCCCTTGGCCGCGGCGGCGAACGCCAGGCCGATGCCCGTGTTGCCGCTGGTGGGCTCGATGATCTCCATGTCCGGCTCGAGGCTGCCGTCGGCCTCGGCGGTCTCGATCATCGCCAGGGCGATGCGATCCTTCACGCTGGACATCGGGTTGTAGAACTCGAGCTTCAGCAGCAGATCGGCCGCCGTCTTGTTCATCCGCTGCAGACGGACCAGCGGCGTGTGTCCGACGAGATCGGTGATGCTATCGTGAATGCGCTCGAACGCGTGGCCGGTGGCCGCGGGCCCGGAGGCGGGGCTGTGGCGATCGCTCATGGTCGGTCTCCTCGCGATGACGGACGTCGGGCATACTCGACCGCTAGTGTCAAGTATAGCCTCAACATAACACCCCGGGCCGCCGTCGCCACCCGGGGCGCCGCTGGCTAGCGGACCGACGCGACGAAGCGATCGAGCTGATCGCGGCTGCCGAGGATGACGATCTCGTCGCCGGCCTCGAGCACGTGCTCGGGCCCGGGGTTGAAGACGAGCTCGCCGCCCGGCTTGCGCACGCCGATGATGATGAGGTTGAAGTGGCTGCGGATATCCGTATCGCGCAGGGCCTTGCCCGCGAACCGGCAATTCTCGCCGAGGGTGATGTCCTCGAGATTGAGCTCCAGCTCGCCGCTGCGCGTCAGCAGATCGAGCACCTCGTACACGGCCGGCCGCAGCATGGCCTGGGCGATGCGCACCCCGCCGATGCTGTAGGGCGAGATCACCTGATCGGCGCCCGCCGACCGGATCTTGCGCAGCTCGCGCGTGTCGCTCGCCCGGCTGATGATCAAGAGCCCCGGATTCTGCTCGGCACACATGTCCCGCGCCGAGAGGGTGATGTAGAGGTTGTCGACGTCCCGCGAGGCCACGGTGATCAGCCCCCGGGCGCGCAGGATACCCGCCGTCTGCAGGATCTCGTCCTCGGTCGCGTCGCCGACGACCACCCGGTAGCCCTTGCGTTCGAGCGCCTCGGCCCGCTCGGGATCGCGGTCGACGACCACGAACGGCACGCCGGCGGTCGCAAGCTCCTCGCAGATCGTGCGGCCGACCCGACCGTGGCCGCAGACGATGACATGGCCCCGCAGGCCCGAGATCTCGCGCATCATGCGCCTCCTCCCGACGATTCTCTGGAGCGACCCCTCGACCACCGCCCGCCCGAGCGTCGTCAGAGTGTACCCGACGACCATGATGCCCATGGCGATCAGCAGGATGACGAAGACGTGCCCGGTGGCATCGAGCTTGCGGACTTCCCCGTAGCCCACGGTGCTGACCGTGATCACGGTCATGTAGACCGCGTCGAGGAAGCTGTAGTTCTCGAGCACCATGAACCCGGCGGTGCCGATGGCCAGCACCACGATCAGCAACAAGATGCCGCGCCCGACGTGTCCGATACGGATGTCCTGGTCCATCGTCCGTAGGCCTCCCGTGCCTCGTCGCGGAGGTTAAGGGCTTGCCGTCGTGCCGGGAAGTGGCAAATTGGAGGCTACGAGGGATTTCTCCGCGATCGGCACCGGGAACTCTGGCCACGGTCATGGTGTTCCTGCCCGGACCCGATCGCGACGGTCCGCAACCCCGGTGGGGGTAACCCCTGGAGAGTGTCGCTCATGCGCCGCAATGCCCTGGCCCTGTTCCTGTTCGTCCTGCCCTCGCTCGCCCTGGCCGAGGGTCGCCTCGTGCTCGAGCCCGGCAGCCTCGACTTCGGCACCATGACCCAGCGCCAGACCCGAGACGCCGAGGTCACGCTGAGCAACGTCGGCGACGCGCCGCTGACCATCACGAAGGTCGACGCGACCTGCGGCTGCACCGTCCCCGAGCTCGCCGTCGACACCCTCGCCCCGGGCCAGAGCACGGTCATGCAGGTCCAGTTCAACAGCCAGAACTTCCAGGGACCGCAGCTCAAGTACATCAAGATCTACACCGACCTGCCCCGGCAGCGGATGATCGACTTCCCGGTCCAGGCCCGGATCGAGGTCCCCCTGCAGATGCGCCCGGCGCAGACCATGATGCGTTTCCGCGCGCTGCACGGCGGCGAGACCCAGACCATCCGCTACACCTTCCACGCCCCCGGCGTCGAGCCCCTCAGCATCGAGCCGGTGAACTGGCCGCAGACCTGGCTCGACGTGGACGTCGCCACCGGCGACGACCCCCACACCGTGAACGTCGCCTTCACGGTCAAGCCCGACAGCCCGATCGGGTCGCACCGCGAACCGCTGAAGCTGCGCACCAACGTGCCCGAGGTGCCGGTGGTCAACCTCGAGGCCGACGTCAAGATCCTCTCCGACCTGACCGCCCGGCCCGAGCGCGTCAACCTGCGCCGCCTGCGCGCCGGCCAGGACATCGACATGGCCGTCCGCGTGGCCGCCGCCGACCCTGCGACGTCGTTCGAGGTGACCGGCGCCGCGGTCGACATCCCCGGCCTCGAGACCGAGGTCGAGAACGGCGGCGAGGAGGTCGTCGTCCGCCTGAAGGGCCAGGCCCTCGCGTTCGATCACCCGTTCGCCGCCGAGCGCCGCGGCCGCATCGCCGGCACGCTCACCATCGAGACCGACCTCGCCTCGTCGCCGCGCCTGGAGCTGCCGGTGACGTACATGCTGCGCCGCTGACATGGCCACGACGTCCCAGACACGCCCCGCACGCCCCGCACGCCGGCCCGGCATGATCCGCGAGGCCCTGATCCTGGTGGCGATCACCCTCGTCGCCGGCGTCGGCTCGTGGCTGGTGCGCCCGGACCGGCTGACGCTCACCCCCAGTCCGACGGCCTACGAGGTCGACCTGCCCGCGCCGCTGATCTCCCTGGACGACGCGCTGGCGAGCTACGAGAGCGGCGAGCACGTGTTCATCGACACGCGCCCGGACGCCACCCTGGACACGGCCATCCCGGGCGCCTTCATCGTACGGACCGAGAGCTTCGGCGACGACCTGGCCCGGGCCATGGACTTCGTCTACCCGGAGGACCCGCTGATCCTCTACGGCGAGGACGACCTGCTCCCGGTCGGCGACGTCGCCGCCCGCTTCCAGGCCCGCGGCTACGAGAACATCCGGATCATGGAGGGCGGCCTGGCGAGCTGGCGCCACGCCGGCGGCCCGATCGACGGGGAGCTGACCGATGAGTGAGACCCGCGCCTGGCAGGACGTGACCTCGCTGGTGTGCCGCTGGGCGGTGGCGGGCGTCTTCCTGTACGCCTGCATCGACAAGATCATCGACCCGGCCGCCTTCGCCCAGAACATCGACAACTACCGGATGGTGCCTCTGGTCCTGCTGCATCCATTCGCCTGGCTCTTGCCGATCGCCGAACTGGTCATCGCCATCGCCCTGATCGTGGGCTGGCAGACCCGCGGCGCCGCCCTGCTGGCCTCGCTGCTGACCGTCGTCTTCATCATCGCCATCGCGACGGCCCTGATCCGCGACCTGGACATCTCCTGCGGATGCTTCCACACCGACAGCGGCAGCACGGTCGGGCGCGACCTCCTGCTGCGTGATCTGGTGCTGCTCGCGGGTGCCCTCGTGCCCGTCTGGCTCGGCCCGGGCCGCTGGTCGCTGGACCGCTGGCGAGGAATCGAAGGGGTGCGCGCGGGAACTTTACAGAACCCGTAATGTATTAGACACAGGTCACTTATGATTTGACATCGATCCGGCGCCGCACCATTATGGGCGCGTGAAGCCGCCCCAGCGGCGCCCAGAGATGTCCTGTCGAGGAGGATAGATATGCCCGCGTATGTGGATCCCGCCAAGTGCACCGGCTGCGAGGATTGCATCGACGTCTGCCCCACCGAGTGCATCAGCCTCGTCGACGGCAAGGCCGTGGTCGATCCTGACGACTGCACCGATTGCGAGGCGTGCGTCGACGTCTGCCCCGAGTCGGCCATCAGCATGCAGTAGGACTCGTCGCGGCCATTCCGCGACGATTGTGACGGACGCCGCCTGCCCCGTGCAGGCGGCGTTTTTTTTGTTTCAAGCGCCATGCGACCCGGCCGATGGTCCCCATAGACCCCTTGCGGATGGACCCGCGCGCGGAGGTATCGGAGCCGTGAGCCACGTCGAGAGCCTGCAGGCGACCCTGCCCGCCGGCGCCACCGCCGTCGTCATCGACGACAGCGCCACCATGCGTCGCATCTTCGATCGGCAGCTCGGCGAGCTGGGGATCGGGGTGATCGCCTACAACGACGGTCGCGAGGCCCTCGATGCCCTCGAGGCGGCGATCGACGACGTCACGGTCATCTTCTCGGACATCCAGATGCCCAGCATGGACGGGTTCGAGTTCTGCTGGCGCCTGCAGCAGGCCCCCTGGTACGACGGCACGCCCCTGGTCATGGTCTCGACGCTG